>CAYNVM010000005.1:0-50493 GCA_964400645.1 uncultured Akkermansia sp.
CACTAGATATATTTTCTATCGATGACAGCTGCTTTAGAGGGGTCGCTAGAGGAGAGGTGAGCGAGAGCGATCGCTAGGGCGTCCGCTGCATCCGATTGTGGGGTTTCGGTGAGGTGCAGGATGGCGCGCATCATGAAAGCGACTTGATCCTTCCGAGCCGAGCCCCGACCGACAGCGGCGAGTTTGACGCTGGTGGGGGAGTATTCGACGACACGGAGGCCATTTTCGGCGGCGGCGAGGATGACAGCGGCGCGCGCCGAGCCCATGATGATGGCGGTTTGGTGAGATTGGACGAAGATGATTCGTTCGACCGCCAGTTCATCAGGTTCCCATTTTTTGATGAGCCCGTCGATGTGTTGTTTGATGGCGAGGAGGCAGGCCGACTGAGGGAGTCGGGCAGGGAGCGAGATGGTGCCGTACTCAAGCGCCTGAGGCTCCTTGCCCACCAGGCCTTCGATCACAGCAAAGCCCGTGTTGCGGATGGCAGGGTCAATGGCAAGAACACGCATGGGTGCAGAGTCAATTAGCGGCGACGGCGCTTAGGCATCGAGGGCTTGGGACGGAGGACAGAGCGGACAGGAGAGCTATCGAGCAGAGCCGTGTAAGCGTAAGGGAAGGACGGCAATTTTTTGCGTTCGATGCTCTTGCCGATGAAGGATTCGACGGCTTTGGCGAAGTCGAGTTCATCCGCCGTCAGGAGAGTAAAGGCTTCACCTGTGGCTTCTGCGCGGCCCGTTCTGCCGATGCGGTGGACATAGTCCTCAGGGTTTTCAGGCACACGGTAATTGATGACGTGCGTGACGCCCGAGACGTCAATGCCACGAGCGGCGACATCCGTTGCGACGAGAAGTTTGAAAGTGCCTTCTCTGAAGCCCTTGAGAGCTTCCATGCGCTCTTTTTGAGGGATATCAGAGTGCATGACGGCGATTTGGTTTTTGTAGCCGTTGCGGTTGAGGAGAGCGAATACCTCGTCAGCTTCACGGCGCGTTCTCGTGAAGACCATGAGGGAATGGAAGTCCGTGTTTTTGAGGAGAGCCAGAAGGAGCTCGTCACGTTGTTCCATGGCCACAGGGTAGAAGGCGTGGCTGATGGTTTCAGCGACCTCTTGGCGGGCGATGGTGACTGAGACAGGATTGTGGAGGCACCATTTGGCGAAGCCAGAGAGGACTTCAGGCATGGTTGCCGAGAAGAAGAGCGTTTGTCTGCCTTCCCATGGGCAGAGATTGACGATCTTGCGGATGGTGGGGAGGAAGCCCATATCCATCATGCGATCGACCTCATCAAGGACGAGAGTTTTGAGAGCACCAAAGCGCATGGTGGCACGGTAAAAGTGGTCGACGAGGCGTCCCGGGGTAGCGACGACGACATCAGCGCCCTTGCGGAGGTCCTCCATTTGCTTGCCATAACCGACGCCGCCGTAGAGCAGAGCGACTTTGACATCAGTGAACGCAGCGTATTGTTTGAAAGATTCAGCGACTTGG
The DNA here is from genome assembly GCA_964400645.1 of uncultured Akkermansia sp. Taxonomy (GTDB): domain Bacteria; phylum Verrucomicrobiota; class Verrucomicrobiia; order Verrucomicrobiales; family Akkermansiaceae; genus Akkermansia. The sequence continues at coordinate 1,482 of CAYNVM010000005.1, forward strand.
TCGGCTAACTCTCTGGTGGGTTCCAGGACAAGGATTTGAGGTTTGCCACAGGGAGAGAGTTTACTGAGGAGAGGGAGAGCGAAGGCAGCGGTTTTGCCAGTTCCCGTTTGGGAGGCGCCAATGATATCATTGCCCTTGAGGATTTCAGGGATGGCGGCTTCTTGGATGGGAGTGGGGTGTTCGTACCCGCAGTTGGCGACAGCCTTCAGGATAGGCTCAGAAAGACCAAGATCAGAAAATGACATGATAGGATGTAAAGAGAGGCTCAATGGGAATTGAGCCTCGTGTTGAGAGAGATGAAATTAGGAGAGATAGGGGTTCGTCAGTTGTTCGTTACGGAGCGAAGTGTATGGACCGTGCCCAGGGAAAATGGTTGTTGTGGGAGGGAAGGTCATGATCTTCTGCTTAATGCCCAGCAACAGCTGTTGGCCATTACCGCCAGGGAAGTCCGTGCGGCCAATGGAGTCCGCAAAGAGGGTATCACCCGAGAAGAGGAATTCTAAGTCAGGAGCACAGAAGACGAGACTATCCGTCGAGTGGCCAGGGACAGGGCGGACATCCCAGAGGATATCGCCGATTTCATGGATGCCAGATTCCGTGATCAAGTGATCCACGTCGAAGGGAGCGATATCGAGATCAATGTTCCAATCCTTAGCGGCCATGTCAGCGAGAGTGAGGTCAGGCGAATAAGGAGCGAAGGCATGGATCTTGCAGCCAAAGGTGGCCTTCATCGCGGCGGCATCGATGATGTGATCGAAATGCTGGTGGGTGATGAAGAGATCAGAGATGACGACATCGGGGCGTTTCGACTTAATCCAGTTAGCAAAACCCTCAGGGGCATCGATGGCAATGAAGCTATTGGGTCCTGTCTGGACGAGATAGCCATTACAGGGAATAATGCCACCGGTGAAGACTCTGATGCGATCCATGGGGCTCATGATAAATGAAAATCGGCTGATGGCTAGCGTAAAACATGGCAATAAGCGTGTACTTAGAGACTCATAGAGAGCGATAAATTCTGAAATGAATAGACAAGAGGACTTAAATGCGCAAAGTTACAGGAACATTTCTGATGACGGGAAAATCATTTAGAGAGAAACCGGAGTCGGAGTAATGAGAGATTTTCAGAACAGATAAAGAAAATGGCGACTCATTGGATACGGAATTTATCCCTAACTTTAGCCACAGTTTTATTGGGCTCATCGTGTGCACAGGCGACGACCAACTTTGATGAAGTTGGGAAGCAGATGTCATTGGTGTTGCAGAATGCCCATTTTTCTCACAAAGAGTTCAGTGACAAACTGTCGAACGACTTCCTAGAAACTTATCTTAAGCGTTTGGATCCGACGAAGATCTTCTTTACGCAAGGGGATGTCGATAGTTTGCGTGCCAGTGTAGGGAATCAGTTGGATGATTATCTTTTGGCCGGGCAGGTGTCCAAAGCCGTGCTTCCGATTCACAATTTGTTCAGCCGCAGAGTGGAACAGCGGATTCGCTATGCAGAGGAATTGTTGGCCAAGAATGAATTTACTTTTACGAGGGATGCTTATACGGAGCGTTCCCGACGTAAATTGAAGGTATGGCCGAAGGATGAGCAGAGCATGAGAGCTCTTTGGGGGGATTTGGTCGAAGACCAAGTGCTGACCGAAATTTTGCGCCGTGAGTCGTTGGAACGTTTGGCGAAGGAGCAGGGCAAACCCAATCCCGTGGAGAAGGAAAAGCCCGTGCTTGAGAAGATCAAGAATCGCTACGAACGCATTCTGCGCAACCTGAAGGAATACTCTGATCGAGAAGACATCATCTCCGCCTTCCTCTCGTCGGTGAGTCTCAGTTATGACCCCCATACTGATTATATGGGCGCGAGAGAAACTGAACGTTTTAAAATGCAGATGGGGAATTCCCTCATTGGCATCGGCGCTCTGTTGGAGAGCAACGAGGACGATGGCTCGACCAAGATCGGTGGTATTGTTGTTGGGGGACCTGCCGACAAGTGCGGCGAGTTGAAGCTCAACGACCGCATCGTGGCCGTCGATACGCTCAACACGGGTGAAATGACGGACATCTTGTACATGAAAATAGACAAGGTGGTCGATCTGATCCGAGGCAAGGAAAAGACGCAATTGCGCCTCAAGATTGAGCCAGCCAGTAGCCCCGGCCAGACCAAAATCATCACCCTGACCCGCTCCAAGGTCGATTTGAAGGAAGAGTTGGCCAAGGGACTTCTCGTTGAACAGACCTTGTCTGATGGAACGACGCAGAAGTTGGGCGTGCTGACCTTGCCTAGTTTCTACATGGACATGAATGGCGGAGAACGCCGTTGTTCCGTGGACGTGAGAGCTATTCTGGAACGCATGGTTAAGGAAGGCGTCACTGGCCTGGTCATCGACTTGCGTTCTAATGGTGGCGGTTCCTTGGAAGAAGTGCGCCTGATGACAGGATTCTTCACAGGCAAGGGCCCTGTCGTGCAGATCAAGGACTCACAGAACCGAGTTGAAACTAAGGCGTCATGGGACAGACGAAAACTCTTTGACGGACAAGTTGTTGTTTTGGCCAATAAAGCAAGTGCTTCCGCCTCAGAGATTTTGGCTGCAGCACTCCAAGACTATGGTCGTGCCGTGATCGTAGGTGACACCTCAACGTTTGGTAAGGGATCCGTTCAACAGCCATTGGATATGGCGAGATTCTTGCCCTATTTCAGCGATGGCTCACGAGCTGGTATGCTCAAGATTACCACCCAGAAATTCTACCGAGTGGCTGGTGGATCGACGCAGTTGAAGGGGGTTGAAAGTGATATCGTACTCCCAACGGCTTTGTCGGCTGTTGAATATGGGGAAAGCAAGTTGGATCACGCCATGCCCTACGATGAGATCCAGCCGAGCCGGTCGTATACCAAGGATCCATGGATTGGAAAGATTTTGCCATTCCTCAAGGAACGGAGTGGCAAGCGCGTGGCAGCTGATCGCGACTTTGCCATTACTCAAGAGACGATTGCTCGCGTCAAGAAATTGGAGGAAGAGAACAAGACGTCTCTCAATATGGAGATCCGCAAGCAGGAGAACAAAGACCTGTTGGATCGACGCGCTGAGATCGACAAAGAACGCAAGGTGCGCTTTGCCGAGATGGCTCAGAGTGATGCGGCTAAGTTCAAGCTTTACCGCATGACATTGGATGACCTCAAGTTGCCTCAATTGCCCCAATCTGATCCTAAGAAGGATAACGAGCAGTTTATGAAACTGGCTGAGGATCCTGAAGAAAAGTTGGTCGATACACCTACCTATCCTTCAGGGTTGGATCCGGAGCTGAGAGAATGTCTCAATATTGTTTCCGATATGGTATTGCTCAAGGAGAACAAGGAATTACCCCCTGTGAAATAGAGCAACCGTAGAAGTTTGATGATCATTGAGGACGCTACCTGAGGGTGGCGTCCTCAATTTGTTTATGGGTTAGCCCAATAACTCGCAATAGAGATCCCAGAGGTGATATCCCCCAAGCATCCAGATGATGGCGGCGCCCAGGAGACAGGGACCAAAGGGAAGTGGGCGACTAAAGCCGATGCGTGCAATGAGCCCGACAAGGATGCCCATGAGCGAGCCGAGCAAGAGGCAGAAGATGCTTCCTTCCCAGCCAAGGGTAGCGCCAATCATGAGGAGAATCCATGCGTCGCCGTAGCCCATGGCCTCTCTGTTGGCTTTGAGGTTCTTCACCGTCCCTGATGCGGATGTGATCTCAGAGATGAGGTGCGCGGTGCCTGACGCATCGATAATTTTATCAGCAGAAATCGAGAAGTGGTCACCTTCGATGAGTTGGCCATCAATGCAAAGGGTGGAGTGGGTGAAGTCGGCGCGATCGGAAGCGCGAGAAAAAAGCTCGCCCCAATTGAGAGCTCCATCAGGCAAGAGGAGTTGCAGGTCTTCTGTTTCCGTCGTTGGTTCTTTCAATTCCCAATGACCGGCTTCTGGGTAATTTTTGGTGATGGTTCCAAAGAGGAGTTTGCCCAGTTCAATGACGAGTCGAATGATCACAAATCCGACCACAGCGCCCAGAAGGGAGAGAGCTGTGAGCTCATACCAGGGCCAATCCTCGAGGGAAGGATCCCAGGGGAATAAGGTGAATGTGAGGCACCCGATTATGGCAAAGTAAATGGTGTGCCGAGGGAACACCAACATGTGCTCAGCGTCGATGCAGGAGATGACCAGAGCTCCTGCTGTCCACAGGCAGAGCAAGGCCGTCCATAGGAGACTTTGTTCTGCGTAGCAGTAGGCGATGGCGCCGAAGAGGAGGGCGGTCAAGGCCTCGATCACCACATAGCGGACGGAGATGGGGGCGTGGCAACTGGCGCATTTGCCTTTGAGGAGGCACCAACTGAGGAGGGGAATATTATGGAACCATTTAATGGGTGTCTTGCAGCAGGGACAAAATGAACGCCGAGGATAATTAACGCTCAGTCCAAGAGGAAGACGATAGATCGCCACATTAAGGAAGGAGCCTATACAGGCTCCCACCAGAGTAAATGTGGCGATGATGAACGAGAAGGGAAGGAGGCTGATCAGAGGGTCATTCATTCCGCTTCTGGGTAGTCATTGATCCAGTCGATTAACTGACGGAGTCTTCCGTAGCTACTTCTGTTGCAATTGAAGATAAGGCGAGGAAGGTTGGCGATCAACGGTTCGTCCGCTTCTTCAGGGAGAGGTCCTCCCAACGTCATGCCACCTTCACCGATGAGGTCCGAGAAGTTGTCTTCAAGTTTCTTCCTCCAGTCTTCACTGATGGCTTCATTGAGACGGATGACCAGTTGGTCATTGATGAAGCGATAAGAGTGGAAGATTTTGTAGAAGTGGTCGATATGATCAATGGCTTCACGAGGGTTCTTGGTGACGAAGATGAAGCTCATATCATCTTCATCGATGAGGCCCGCATCAAGGAGCTCCACTTGAACGAACTTAATCCAGTGTTGCCAGAAGCTTTTGCCAGGGGAGTCGAGAAGGACAACGGGGTAGATGGCAGCCTTGCCCGTTTGGATGAGGGTGAGCGTTTCAAAGACTTCATCCATGGTACCGAAGCCACCAGGGAAGGCGACCATGGCATCACTTTGAGAGACGAAGTTGAGCTTGCGGACGAAGAAATAGTGGAAGTTGATCAGCTTATCACTATTTTTCACCACGTGGTTTGAATGCTGTTCGTAGGGGAGCTTGATGTTCAGACCGAAGGATCGTTCTGCGCCTGCTCCCTCATTGCTTGCCTGCATGATCCCAGGACCACCCCCTGTGATAATCATGTAGCCGTGATCGACAGCGTTGCGAGCGAAGTCGAGGGCCGTGGCGTAGGCTGGTTCCTCGCGTTTGATGCGAGCGGAGCCAAAGGCGGCAATTTTGCGGACATGGCGATAAGGCGCGAAAAGCTTGTTGGCTTCGAACATTTCATAGACCGTTCGAACCATGATGTCATAATTGTGCTTCGGTAAATCCGATTGGGCCATGAGGGTGCCCATGGTAATCAAGGCCTGCAGATACCGAGGATCAAATTGGGTAGAAACTTGTGTCGAATATTGCTCAATTTGACTGTCCAACGCGGGATCACCCGTGGAGAGCATTTTCTGTTGAGGCTGAGGCTTTTCCCCGCCCGTAAAGTCGTGTCTGTCTAGGTAATTGGGCTGATTCATACGTCTAGATTGCTATCCTTTATGTACCAAATCTAAAGCGATGTCACAGACTTTTTTCTGGGTGGGAAAAAGGTATTGATATTTTCTAGAAGAGGATTATACTCTCCGCCACGCAAGCTGTAGATTATTATTGCCGTTGGTCCTCTCTAAATAAAGGGAACTCCTTGATCTATAGCTTACAGAGAGGGAAACCCGGTAACTCAATTAACGATCATGTCGGATCAAGAAACACCACAGGAAAACGTGACGATTTTGTCTCGTTTTGAATTGCCAAATCGTCTGGAAAAGATTGAGGATCCTGAAAATCCTAATCATTTGACGTTCGTTGCAGAACCATTTGAAAATGGTTATGGCCACACGTTGGGGAACTCGCTTCGTCGCGTTCTTCTTGGATCGCTCGAAGGTGCAGCAATTACGTCCGTGCGCATTTCTGGTGCACAGCACGAATTCACCTCACTTCCTGGCGTTCGCGAAGATGTCACTGAAATCATCTTGAACCTCAAGAAGGTCAAGTTCAGCCACGCTTCCAAGGAACCTCGCACGCTTAACTTGCGTGTTCACAAGCAAGGTGTTGTGACAGCAGGGGATATCGAAGACGACAACATCTACAAGGTTGTCAACCCTGAGCAAATCATTTGCACCCTCGACCAGAATACGATTTTCGACTGCCAGTTGAATGTGAGCGTATGCCGCGGCTTCAAGACTGGTGATGAAAATAAGACCCCTGAGATGCCAATTGGTGTTATTCCGATTGATTCCATCTTCTCTCCAGTGACCCGTGTTAAGTATTCAGTGATGAATACTCGAGTGGGACACATGACTGACTACGATAAGTTGACACTCGAAGTTTGGACGGATGGTCGCATTGCTCCAGCTGATGCAATGCTTCAAGCTTCCGCTATCCTTCGTCGCCACCTTGATGTGTTCGTCAATTACGACGACAGCCAAGTGGGCTTCGAAGCTGCTCCTGCAGCAGTACAGGATGAAGCGACCGCTAAACTGCGCAAGCTCCTTAACATGAGTGTGAACGAAATTGAACTTTCAGTTCGTGCAGCAAACTGCCTGAACAACGCCAACATCACAACGGTTGGTCAGTTGGCTCAGAAGACCGAAAGTGAAATGCTCAAGTATCGTAACTTTGGTAAGAAGTCATTGAACGAAATTAAGGATAAGCTGACTGACCTGGGTCTTTCTCTTGGTTACTCGTTTGATCCTTCACTTCTCAATAGCCCAGCACCACAAGACAAACGTGGCGGGTTCAGTGATGATGACAACCAAGTTGGATTGGCAGACATCATCAATCAGAATCTCGACGACTAATTGTCAATCTATCGAAAAGAAACCCACTAATTAAGAAATAGCACCATGAGACACGGACGCAAAATCTCTAAGCTCCAGCGCAATGCCTCCCATCGTCGCGCTTTGTTGGCTAACCAAGCCGTTAGCTTGATCCTGAAGGGACGTATCACCACGACATTGGCTAAGGCTAAGGCTCTTCGCCCTTATGTTGAAAAGTTGATCACGCTTGGTAAGCGTGGAGACCTTCACGCACGTCGTCAGGCCATCGCAACGATTCATCATCAGGAAGCTGTTAAGACCCTCTTTGGTTCTGTTGCAACAGCATGTGCTGATCGTACGGGCGGATACTGCCGCATCGTTAAGTTGGGTCAGCGTTTGTCTGACTCTGCTCCTACGGCATTGATCGAAATCATCGACCTTTCCGCTAAGGAAGCAGCTCCTGCCGAAGAATCTGCTACGGTAACTGCTTAATTAACAACTGAACTAAGAAACTATTCTAATCAGGTAAAAGGCTACTCCTTTCAAGGAGTAGCCTTTTTTGCGTCTAGGCAGGGTGCTGATAGCCTTGCTTTGGAGATGTTGGGACAAGAGAAAGGCCTCACACTGGATGACCAGAGTGAGGCCTTTGTTTTAAGAGAGATGGAAGCGGATTAGCGGATGCGCTTAATCAGCCAGTGAAGGAGGTCGTCGATGGCGACTCTTTCTTGTTCCATGGAGTCACGGTGTCTGATGGTGACCGTTCCCTTGAGGGCTGGATCATTTTCACCGAGAGACTCGAAGTCAACCGTGATGCAGAAAGGAGTACCGACTTCGTCTTGGCGGCGGTAGCGGCGTCCGACAGCACCGGCTTCATCATAGAAGACATTCATCCAAGGACGGAGGGTAGCTTCGATTTCACGAGCAATGCGGACTTGTTCTTCGTTCTTTTTGAGGAGAGGGAAGATAGCCACTTTGATAGGAGCCATGCGAGGATGGAAGTGCATCACCGTGCGCACGTCCTTTTTGCCCTTTTCGTCGACCAATTCTTGTTCTTCGAAGGCTTCGCAGATGAGAGCGAGGATGGTTCTATCGCAACCGGAGGAAGGTTCCACAACGTGAGGAACCAGACGTTGCTTAGAATCTTCGTCGAAGTAATCCAACGCCTTGCCAGAGCCCTTTTGGTGGCTTGTCAGGTCATAGTCCGTGCGGTAGGCAATACCTTCAAGTTCTTGAACGCCGAATGGGAATTCGTATTCAAGGTCATAGGTCTTCTTGGAGTAGAAGGCTCTTTCGCCATCGGGGACATCGAGAATATGGATGTGTTCGCGAGGAATACCGATTTCGTCGTAGAAGTTCAGGCGACGTTCAAGCCATTCATCCGTGAGGCGGAGACCGTCTTCTGGGTAGCAGAAGAATTCGATTTCCATCTGTTCGAATTCGCGAGAACGGAACGTGAAGTTACGAGGATTGATTTCGTTGCGGAAGGCCTTACCGATTTGAGCGATACCGAAGGGAAGCTTGATGCGAGAGCTATCAAGGATGTTCTTGTATTCGCAGAAGATAGACTGAGCGGTTTCAGGGCGAAGCCAACCTGTTGCAGAGGGATCATCTTCGTCAGAAGTTGCACCGATCTTCGTCTTGAACATCAGGTTGAACTCGCGAGCTTCTGTGAGAAGAGAGCCATTGGCAGGGTTGAAACGGGTCGTTCCTGTGACTTCTTCCGTGTGTTCACCTGCTAAAGTGATGGACTTGTGAGAGACATCCTTACCAGCAAGTCCGGCATAGTATTGAGCTGCCGTCTTGCGTGCTTTGTCTGCATTTTTTTCGCTAGGGACAAGGACTCCGTATTCGCGTTCAACGCTCCAGTCTTTGTCAGCGCAAGAAGCACCCGTGTACCAGAAAACTGTACCGTCCTGGGCAGGTACTTGGTCAGCGCGGAGACGTTCCTTAGTGAGAAGACAGTCGCACATTGGGTCGGTGAAACCGCCGACGTGGCCAGACGAAACGAGAACGGAGTTGTGGGTCAGGATGGAACCATCCATACCGAGAATGTCGTCACGTTCTTGGACGTTTTTGCGCCACCAGTATTCCTTGACGTTTCTTTTGAGTTCTACGCCCAAGGGACCGTAATCCCAACAACCATTAAGACCGCCATACAGTTCTGCGGCTTGATAGATGAAACCTCGTCTTTTGCAGAGGCTCACGATTTTTTCCATGCGGGCGGGATCAGTATGTGTTCGGTCAGCCATAGTTACTAGCTAAGTTGGAGTGCGTATAATGAGTCTAATCGCTCTCAGGTGAAAGACAAATTCCTGATACGAGGGAAGCTGAGTCGGAGAGAGACGAGAAATTTAGGGCAGAGAAGGGAGAGGTGTGCCAGGCAGGAGTTGCGATGAATACCCTTTTTCGACAAGAGTGAGGAAGGCTTCAATCTCTTGGGCCGTGACGGGTTGAGGGGTCGAAAAGCCCATCTTGGGGTATTCGAGGATGCGTTGGAAGTCACCAACCATGGCATTAATGACGAAGGGCTTGGTAAGCTCTGGCGTCAGGTACTCTTCAAAGCTGAGGTGGGGAGACGAGACAATGAAGTCAGGACCTTTCCATTGGGCTTCAAGGGTGGCAAGCGTCCTTCTTTCCATATATGGTTTTTGGAGCGCTAGGATCTTTTGGGGTTCTTTCCAACCTCTCTCTTGAATGAGTTGCCGAGTGAACTTGATATTTTCACCCGTGTTGGTTGCCTTTGTTTCCAGGAGAATGGCGTTGTGTGGGACACCTTGTCGTGTAGCGACATCGCCAAAGAGTTCGGCTTCAGTTGACGACCAACCATTGGTGAAGCGTCCTACTCCCCCCGAGAAGACGATGCGAGGTGCCCATCCCTGGTGGTAGAGCTGTGCGGCATAGGAGGCGACGCGAGGATCGTTGCTCCCTAGGACGAAGATGATATCGGCATGTTGCAGTTGATGGGCAACATGGTGGTAATTCCAGATGATGAGAGTTGCTTCTTCTTCAGTCATTGGATGGGAAAAGACCTGAGTCCTATGATTTGACAGCTTTAGTTCAAGCTTTGAACGAAGGATTCGATGCGGTTGCAGGCTTCTTTAATTTGATCGAAAGCCGTTGCGTAGCAACAACGAAGATAACCTTCGCCACTGACGCCGAACGCATCCCCTGGAACAGCCGCGACTTGGTGTTCCATGAGCAACTTCTTAGCAAATTCCTTACTCGTCATTCCGTACTTCTTGATCGAAGGGAAGACGTAAAAGGCGCCCCCTGGCATGTGACAGTCGAGACCGATTTCATTGAGGCGATGCACGAGGTAATCGCGGCGTTGATGGTAACTATCACGCATTTTGAGCATGGCATCCGTCCCATGGGTCAGAGCTTCAATGGCTGCCTCCTGAGAGGTGATAGGAGCGCACAGCATGGAGTACTGGTGGATTTTCATCATCGAGGAGATGAGAGGTTCGGGACCACATGCATAACCTAAGCGGAAGCCTGTCATGGCGAATGCCTTAGAGAAGCCGTGTAGAAGGAGCGTGCGTTCCTGCATGCCAGGCATTGAGGCAATTGATACGTGCTTTTCCCCGTCGTAGCGCAGTTCGCTATAGATCTCGTCAGTGATGACGATCAGATCGTGTTTGATACAGATTTTAGCGATTGCTTTAAGCGTCTCAACCGGGGCAATAGCACCAGTTGGGTTGGTGGGGAAATTCATGATGAGAGCCTTAGTCTTGGGGGTAATTGCCGCTTCTAAGGCCTCAGGGTTTAAGGCGAACAGGTCCTCTTTTGTGGTTGGAATGGCTTTAGCTACACCGTGTGCCATGACAACAGATGGCGAGTAGGAGACGTAACAGGGTTCGTGATAGAGGACTTCGTCTCCAGGATTGAGGATGGCGCGCAAGGCGAGATCCATTGCTTCACTCACGCCCACGGTGATGAGCACTTCCTTGGCAGGGGAGTAGGATACGTTGAAGAAGCCTTCGACGTATTCCACAATCTTTCGGCGGAGGCTTTCCAGACCATAATTGGAGGTGTAGGTGGTGTGTCCCTTTTCAAGGGAGTAAATGGCAGCTTCACGGATGTGCCAAGGAGTTACGAAGTCAGGTTCCCCAACACCCAACGAGATGATGTCTTTCCGGCCAATGACCAAATCGAAGAATTCACGGATGCCAGAACGAGGGATGGAAAGAATGTTGGTGGATAATTTATCGGACCATTCCATGGTGACAGGAAAATGAGAGGTACTAGATGAGGGCAGTTGAGTAGCCCACTGTTTAGTGAGGTGCAGAGCTGTGGGATGATTACGGAGAAACGATCAGACGAGAATCCTGTTCAGGAGCTTCGAAAATGCACCCATTCTTCTTGTAGGTCTTCAGGTGGAAATGCGTCGAAGTGGAGAGAACGCCATCCAAGGTCGACAGTTTGCTGGAGACGAAATTAGCGATTTCGCGCATATTTTTTCCTTCGAGCATGACGAGCAAATCGAAGCCACCGCTAGCGAGATAGCAGGATGATACTTCGTCGAATCGGGAAATGCGGTAAGCTAAGCGATCGAACCCGCCATCGCGTTCAGGAGTTACTTTGACCTCGATGAAAGCAACTACGCCGGCATCGTGTTCGGCTTCGTCATTGATGACCGCCTGATACCCTAGAATGCTTCCGTTGTTCTCTAGGGCGGTGCGTTGTTCGGTAACTTCTTCCTCACTGAGGCTTAAACGCTCTGCAATTTCCTTGTCGGTGAGGCGAGCGTTAGTAGCCAGTAGTTGCAAAATGGGTATAGCAGACATAATGACGTACTACTAAAAAGGCCATTCTTAAGCTGACTGTCAAGGTTAGAAAGTGCCTGGGGTGTAATCCTGGACTGTGAGAAATCGTTATACACTATTTTTCAGTGGGTTCTGTCGCGTCTCCTGGGAAGTGGGTTAAAAAAGTGGAATTGGGATAGAAAACATGATCAAATTTGCTGGAATCCTGGCAATTTTTCTAATAAATAACAAAGAAATATTGAAAAGCTTTGACCTTTATGCGAAAAGAGATCACATCCGAACAAGGCTGCCTTAATACATACTTTTTCGGAAACCTTTAACCTTCAGATATTAGCGGCGATGAATATGGTACTGAATCCGGACCGAGCTACTCTGAATTTCCTCAATGCATTCCCTGAGGAAGTCAGAGAGCGTGGAGAGAAATTGCAAAAAGATGGGGCCGTCACCCAGATATTTGGGAACCACCTTTTTATTCAGGGTCGCGTGGAAGATGAGCATGGTACTCATCGAGTAAGTTTGAGACTTCAGGGGAATCGTTGGTTTGGATCTTGCTCTGCGGAGGATCCAGATATTGCAGGTGCTGCGATGTACGCAACGATGATGGAGCGTATGTATCGAGGACAGGATCTGCCTGAGTCTCCCAACGAACTGAACGAGATGTCGATTGTCGACCTGCTTGAAGAGAAGTTGGGTCGAGAACTTGATGATAAGGAAGCAGAATTTGTGACGAAGTTGGAGAAGCGTTACCGCAGATTCTCCATTGAACAAGAAATCCACGATTTGGATTTGGTCCGATTGAATCCCCGTTGGGAGACGACCACATACGAACCGCTAGAAATTTGGCCATCTCCACCCACGAACATTCTGGAGTTCTGGAACTACATCGCCTATGCGTTTACGAAGAAACGCCTCCAGTACCCAGCATTCATGGAAGTGGTGACGGATTTGGCTGAAGTGCAGCGTACGATTCGTGCATGGGAACAGGATCGTGAAGTAGGGATTTGGTACGACCGATTGCAGTCGGTGAATGAACGTCCGCCGCAACCTCCTCGTCAGCAGATCTATATTCGCTTGGTCTCTACTATTAATGAAGGCCACTTCGAATATCGTACGAGCTTGAGAGAAGAGTGGACGCCAATTCGCGAAAAGTCGACATTGGAGCACATCTTGGAGCTGTATGAAAAGGCAGCATTGAGGATGGACATTCAGTCCGAGTTGTTGCTGACCATGCTTGTGGAGTACCACGAGCAGGAAGATGCCCTTGTCCTTGATTTGGATCAGGAAAACGCATGCGCTTTGATGAACAAGTTGTTCCATCAGCCTGCCATGAAGGGGTATCTTGTTAACCTTGATGAAAATTATTTCAAGGTGGTCAACGAACCTTTGCGTTGGGTGTGTCACGATGACCCCATCAACCAAGAATGTTATGCTTTGCAACTTGTTACGGCATCAGGGATCAATGTGTCTCACTCAGTGCGTCAGTTGCCAGGTCTTCAGGAACTGTATCAATCTGATGAAACCGTGTTCCCAGGGCCTCCACGTTGGCTTGAATCTACGGAAGTAGAACCACGATATTCCATCCCTAAACAGGTCATCGATAGTTTGGAAGGGGTGGAATTCCTGCGTAAGATTGGTGCTTCTCTTCCATCGAGCATGGAGGAACGTGTTGTCGACATTGAGTTGATGGGCACGTTCGACATGGAAATTGTTCGAGGCCTCACATCAGCAGAAACTGAGCACGTTCTATGTAAGGTGTCTGCTAAGGATGATAAGGGCAGACGCATTGAAAAACTTGGCAAGGAAGGGTGGATGGTTGAACACCAAGAGCCCATGAAGGATCGACTCCTGTTGAGATTCATTCGTGAGCACCTTTACCACATTCCCAAGCTTCTTGAAGAAATGGGCTTTACATACGATCCGCAAGTGGGTGCGTTTAAGGCTCGAATCACGAAGCAATTCCCAGAGAAATTTGCAGAATGGGCTAAGCAGTTGCCCGATGACTTGACGGTCAACATGGATGGTAAGCTGAAGACATTGCTTGCTGATCCAGTTGCAGCCGCTATTCGCTTTGAAGTCGTCAACCAGGAAATCGACTGGTTCGACCTCCGAATTGTGATTGATGTGGAAGGTGTGGCATTGACCAAGGAGCAAATCCGAGCACTTGTGGCAGCCCGAGGTGGCTACGTTCGCATGGATGATGGCGGTTGGATGAGATTGGAAATCAAGCTTGATAACGAGCAGCGTGATGCTGTTACCCGACTGGGGCTTGATCCCTTTGACTTGTCAGGTGAGACGCACCGAATGCACGCTATGCAGTTGGCTGATCCAAAGGCCGCTGAGGTGTTTGATCCAGGAGCATGGCAACGCATTAAAGATAGAACCGCTGAAATCAAAATCGACGTTAAGCCAGATGTGCCTTCAGAGTTGCAGGCAACCTTGCGTCCGTACCAGGTCGAAGGCTTCCAGTTCTTGGCCTATCTTGCTACGAACGGATTCGGTGGCATTCTTGCTGACGATATGGGCTTGGGTAAAACGATTCAGTCCATTGCCTATATCCTGTGGCTCCGGAACGATTTCGCTTCTAAGCAGAAGGGCAAGAAGAAGGCAAAGACTCCACCTGTTCTCATTGTTTGTCCTAAGTCCGTGTTGGACGTGTGGGCAGGGGAAACTGAGAAGTTTGCGCCAGGCGTTCGCGTCATGGTTATCAGAAACAAGGAACAAGCTGTGGCCGACGAAATCCTCAACAACTACGACATGGTTGTTGTGAACTACGCTCAGTTGAGAGTTTGTGGTGAAAACTTGAACACCATTAAGTGGCTCACCGTTATTCTCGATGAAGGTCAGCAGATCAAGAACCCTGATTCCAAGGCTGCCAAGGCTGCACGCGAAATTACATCGTACAATCGCTTGGTCTTGTCTGGTACGCCAATTGAAAACAGACTGCTTGATATGTGGTCCCTCATGGCATTCTCCATGCCAGGTGTGTTGGGATCGAGAGCATACTTCAAGAAGCGTTTCGACAAGCGCAAGGATCCACAGAGCCAGAACCGTCTAGCCGCACGTTTGAAGCCATTCCTGTTACGTCGTACCAAGGCGCAGGTTGCTCGAGACTTGCCACCAAGAACAGAAGAAGAAGTGTTCGCCAAGATGGAAGGCGTTCAAAGCCAACTCTACAAGGGCGAGCTTCGCCGAATCCAGAAGGCTCTTCTTGGCTTGGATTCGGATGAGTCCGTGAAGAAGAACAGCTTCGCTATTTTGCAAGGCTTGATGCGTTTGCGTCAGATTTGCTGTCACCCAGGGTTGGTAGATCAGAAGTATGCCAAGGAAGACAGTGCTAAGCTGAATGCGTTGTTCTATCTTCTGGATCAACTTCGCGAAGAAGGTCACAAGGTGCTCGTCTTCTCCCAGTTCGTTTCCATGTTGGAAATCATCAAGAGTCGACTTGAAGCAGAATCTCGTCCGCTGAACTATCTGACAGGTCAGACGAAGGATCGTAAGGGTGAGATTGAAAAGTTCCAAACCTCTAAGGAACCATCCGTCTTCTTGCTTTCCTTGAAGGCTGGTGGTGCTGGTTTGAACTTAACCTCGGCATCATACGTTATCTTGTATGATCCATGGTGGAACCCTGCTGTGGAAAACCAGGCTATTGACCGTACGCACCGAATTGGTCAAAAGAACAAGGTTATTGCTTATCGACTTTTGACGAAGGATTCCGTGGAAGAGAAGATCCGAATCTTGCAACACCAGAAGAACCAGTTGGTCGCTAATGTGTTGGGAGATGAAGGCTTCGCTTCTAGCTTGGGTATTGATGATCTGAACTTTATCTTGAACCACGGAGATGAGGAAGATACCCCAACTCCTAGTGATGATGAAGAAGACGATAATTGATCCTAGCTGTTAGAATTGAGCTTTGACGTTGGGTCAGTTCCTCAAAAAAGGGACTGACCCAATTTTTTAGGTATCAGGATGTTCTCTTTACGATCTCATTACCGTTTTTTTGCTTGCTTGATGAGAGTCAGAAAGAACAATGACAGGCAATGAAAATTACGACTCTCCTTCTGTTGGCTTTATCAGCACTTGCCTTAGAATCTTGTTCATGCTCTTGCAACAAGATCAATCCTGATTTGCTCCGTGATTACCAGCCTTCTTCTTCGAAGCAATTCCAATAATTGCAACGGAATTTAATGCATGTTTGAAGTCAGAGAAAAACCACAAAAGGTCGAGAGAGCTCTTCTCGTTTCGATTTGCTTTTCAAAAGCAGAGGAGCAAGAGGCTCTCGCCATGCTAGACGAATTAGACGATCTTGTGACCAACCTAGATATTCAGGTGGTTGGCAAGGAGCTGATTCGTTCTCGTCAAACGCACGCCAAGTTCCTTTGTGGAATTGGTAAAGCAGATGAGATTGCTTCGCTCGCTCACCAACTCCATGCTGACTGTGTGGTTTTTGACAACATGCTTGCCCCTTCTCAGCAAAGAGAGTGGGAACGCTTGATCGATGAATGTGTCATTGACCGCGAAGAGGTCATCTTGGATATCTTTGCTAAGCGAGCGAGAAGCAGAGAGGCAACTCTGCAAGTGGAGTTGGCTCGCATGCAGTATTCGTTACCGAGAATGGCTCGTATGTGGGCTCACTTGGACCGCCAAGGTGGTGGCTCTGGTGGAGGCAAGGGGGGCGGTGGTGCTTCTCGTGGTGAGGGTGAAAAACAAATTGAAGTAGACCGTCGTTTGGCTCGAGACCGAATTGAATCTCTGCAGGCAGAGCTCAAGGACGTACAACGGCAGCGTGCGACTCAGAGAAAAGATAGAGAGCGTCAGGGAGTGCCTACGGCTGCTATTGTGGGTTACACGAATGCAGGCAAGTCATCACTCCTGACGCTGTTGTCTGGCTCTGAGGTCATGGCCAAAGACATGCTCTTTGCGACACTTGATACGACGACTCGCAAAATCGGGTTAGAAAGTGGTCAAGATCTCCTGATGACAGACACAGTGGGGTTTATTCGCAATCTCCCTCACCGGCTCATTGAAGCGTTCAAATCAACGTTGGAGGAAGCTGTTCTTTCAGACTTCCTTATCCAGGTAGTTGATGCATCTGATCCAGAAGCATATCGGCACTACGAGACGACATTAGAAGTGTTGTCAGAGTTGGGAGCCGGAGATAAGCCGATGATTGTTGTCCTGAACAAGGTCGACGCGATAGCAGAAGATCAGCGGGATGCCGTGATTGCCGGTTTGAAAGATCGAATTGATCAGCCGACTATTGTGATGTCAGTCAGAGAACAGAGTGGTGCTCCAGAATTGTTGGCCGCTTGTGTTGACGTGCTTTCTCATCGAGTGAAGACTTCGTGCTACTGCATTCCTCAGTATCGGGCAGATCTTGTTGCCCAGATGCATAGGGAAGGCAAAGTTGTTTCAACAGAGTACGAGGACAACAATGTCATTGTGATTGCTACTTTGCCCAATGCTTTGGATGCCAAGCTTTCTGCTTGGAAGAGAGATTAAGCCGAACCGCTGTTTCTAATAAATACGTAAGAATCACTAAGAGACCATTTGATGGTTCCTCTTAGTGATTTTTCTTTGCCAGACAACCAGGACAATTGCGGACATAGTGGTTGGGAGATGCCTCAACCAGTTCAGGAAGTGAGTCCGTCAGGCAGAGCTCAGGATCGCCCAATGTATTCCTGTCCTTGAACGAACATCCTTGGGGAGGATTGATCATATTAGGAGGAAGTCCTGGTATGGTAAAAAGCCGTTCACCCTTTGAGGTGAAGGAGGGAAGTGATTTAAGGAG
Source organism: uncultured Akkermansia sp. (assembly GCA_964400645.1). Taxonomy (GTDB): domain Bacteria; phylum Verrucomicrobiota; class Verrucomicrobiia; order Verrucomicrobiales; family Akkermansiaceae; genus Akkermansia. The sequence continues at coordinate 18,973 of CAYNVM010000005.1, forward strand.
AGCCCTAGTATATGAGTGGAGTGGGTTTGAAAGAAGCTCCTCGGTGGGGGCACTTTCTGTAATGCGCCCTGCGTACATGACATTGATACGATCGGCGTATTGACGAACAACTCCTAAATCATGAGTGATGAGAATGACTGCTGTCCCGAGTTCTTTTTGTCGTGTGCGGATGAGGTCAAGTACTTGCTTCTGTACGGTGACGTCAAGTGCTGTGGTGGGCTCATCAGCGATAAGGATTTCAGGACGAGCGATGAGAGCCATGGCAATCATCACACGTTGGCGCATGCCTCCCGAGAATTCGTGAGGATAGGAGAAGGCTCTCGTCTCAGGATCATGGATTCCAACCAGGGAGAGTTCTTCAATAGCACGATCTAGCGCTTTACTTTTCGATAAGCCCTCGTGGATTACGAGAGGTTCTGCCACCTGTTCGCCAATCTTGAGATAGGGATTGAGCGAGGTCATGGGATCCTGAAAGATCATCGAGATCTTTTTGCCTCTAATGCGTCTGAGGTCGCTTGGGGAACAATGGAGCAAGTCTAGATCGTGGAAAATAGCTTGTCCCGATTCAATTTTCCCAGGTGGACAGGGAATAAGTCCCATGAGAGAAAAACAGGTGACTGATTTTCCCGAACCAGATTCGCCCACAATCCCCAATGTTTCACCTTCCTCAAGGGAGAATGAAACATCATTAACGGCATGCACTGTCCCCTTGCGAGTGTGGAAACTAGTGGTCAGATTGCGGACGTCAAGAAGCATAGCTCAGAATGAGAGTATTAGTCCTTTCTGATGCGAGAGCGAGGAGAAAATAGGATAGGGATTCCAGGTGCAGGAATGGTCTGTCTGATGGCATTTCTCAAGTATTGAGCATAGCTATCAGAGAGGAGATTTTTGTCATTCACAAAGAGCACATAGCGAGGGACAGGAATGATCGAGTATTTCGGATCAATTGCTGTAGTGGCGTAATAGAGGCGCAAGCGCTTTTTGAGTGACTTACTGGCGCTAGGCGGATTGATCTGCATCGCCTCTTGGAGAAGACGATTGAGAGCTCCTGTGCCAATAGTATTCAGAGCTGTCTTTTGGATAGAGCGGATTTGGCTGAAGATCCGATCAATCCCCTCACCTTGGAGAGCTGAAACAACCAAGAATGGTGCATAATTCAGGAAGAAGAGTTCTGTCTTCACTTGTTCTTTTACTTCTTCCATACGTGCTTTGAAGGGAGCCGTTGGGTGGAAGAGGTCGAACTTATTGATGACAATGATGCAGGGCTTTCCTTCTTCGGCAATGATACCTGCAATACGTCTATCTTGTTGAGTGATACCGAGAGAGATATCGATCACTAATAGGCATATGTCTGAACGTCGAATAGCTTTCTCACTGCGCATTGCGGAGAAGACTTCGACAGACGTGTCTCGCTTAGAGCGGGGTCTCATCCCAGCTGTATCGATGAGTTGGTAATTCTTCCCATCGTGAGAGTAAGGGATATCAATGGCATCTCGTGTTGTTCCTGCGATTGAAGAGACGATTGTACGCTTATCGTTTAAGATGGCATTGATTAAGGAAGATTTCCCTGCGTTAGGACGCCCTACGACGGCAACTCTGATGGCTTGGTCGGCATCAGTTGCTTGTGAGGATTCTTCACGGATTTCTTCTTGGGTAGGAGCATTGAGCTTCTTAAGTTCTTGGTCAAGAAGATCGGCAAAGGCTTTGAAACCACGACCATGAGCCGCAGAGATGAAAATGTGGTTATGGAAGCCTAATGAGGTAAATTCGCCAAGGTTTAGATCTTCCTTTTCATTATCTGCCTTGTTCAGAACAAGAAATACAGGGACTGTTGATTGGTGTAACTGTGCAGCGATGGCTTGATCAATTGGAGTGAGATGATCTCGGCAGTCGACAACGAACAGAATAAGATCAGCTGCGTTCATTGCCACATCAGCTTCAGTGGCTACTTCATCAGCAAAGGTGTCGTTCAAGGTTGCTCCAATACCACCTGTATCAATGACTGTGGCAGCCAAGGTGGTGATTTGGCAAGGTGCACTGATTCTGTCTCGAGTGACACCAGGTTCATCGTGAACAATGGCAATACGTCGTCCAACCATCCTATTGAAGATAGCCGATTTACCGACGTTGGGCCTTCCGACAATTGCTATGGTTGGAACCTTGCGCATAGTTGGGCAAGAATGGACCAAAAAGAGCTCCTAGGAAAGTCTTTTCCCTGAGGCAGAGGGGGTACCACGAAAGATTATCCGCGGTAGAGGGCTTTCCTGTGGAGTTGAACGGCAATAATCGTCCCTATGATATTGGGAAGCCAAAGAAGAATGTAGGGAAGAATTCCCGCTTGTGAACGAGAGAATTCAGTGAGAATGAGGGCAAGGAAGTAAAGAGCTGCGATCATGATACCCATGGCAAAACCGATAGATGTATCACGTCGGCGAGTATTGATGGCGAGAGGTACGCCCAGTAGAGCAAAGACTACACAGGCCAGAGAGAAAGAGGCTCTTTTAGTGAACTCTGTTTCGAATTCTCGTCTAGTTCTAACATCTGGGAAGAAATTAGGGGTATTGAGAGCTTCTGAGATTTCTTCGTTGGTGAATCTGTTAGCGCGTTTCTTGCGTGTTGGAGTTTGATTTACGTTAAACTTCAAGGGCATTTCATCAACACGCATGCAGATTGTTTTCCCATTGTTTTGGGTCGTTTCAAAAAAGACATCGTGCAGTTGGAAGCAGATATTCTTCTCATCTTCATCAAAGGTCATGTCAGCCTGAGCTGCATGCATAGCACTTTGTTTGGACTGGTTGTCAGTCTGGTAGACATGCATCCCGTGGATGATATCCGAACCTTCGGCTCTTTCGTCGATGTAGATTTCTTGGCCATCGAATTTCGTGATGGCTTGTCCTTGTTTGAGGAGTCCTTTAGGGTTAACAGATGCTGCCCTGAAGACGATTTCGTTGATAGCTTGTTTAGCCTTAGGGGCAATCTCGATGTTAACCCAATACGAGAAGCCAGACAAAATCACGGCGATGAAAAGAGCAGGAGCACTGAGACGCATGAGACTTAGACCAGCCATGCGCATAGACGTAAGCTCATTGTCAGCAGCCAAACGTCCATATACAAGGAGTACCGCTGTGAGGAATCCCCAAGGGATGGAGAACATCAACGAGAACGGTATTACTTGGAAGATGAATTCGATAACGATCGTGAAGGGAGCCTCACTATCAACTAATAGACCCTTGAGTTGTTTAAAGACATTGCCCAACAAGAGTAACGCACTCAATGACACGACACCAATGAGGGTTACCACGATGATCTGGCGAGCAATGTATCGATCAAGGATGTTCATCGTTGATAGGCTAGCAGTGGCAGTGTGATGAAGCGAGCTTTCCTGATTTCTAGTCTTGAATCAGATCGTAGCCATCCTTGCGGTCCTTCACTGTCCATCCTAACTGGGTCAGTTGAGCGCGAAGTTCATCAGCCTTACCCCAATCCTTATTTTGTTTAGCATTCCAACGTTCTTCTGCGAGAGATTTGACGTTATCTGGTGCTTCTGTGGCTTGTTGTTCCTTAGCAACAGGAGTGATACCGAGAGCCAAAAGTAGGAAGTGGAAAGCATTGCGAGTAGCTGATGCTTCTTCGGCTGAAAGATCGGAGATGACCAGTTTTTTAATTGCAGAGAAAATGTGGCCCAGTGCTTCAGGCGTGTTAAGGTCATCGTTTAAACTGTCCCATGCTGCTTGGAAAATGCCAAGTTCTGGCTGATGCTTACAAAACTGTTTGTAAGAAGGGACTGGTTGATTTCCTGACTGTTTGGCCAATTGCTCATCGAACTTAGCCAAACGAGCTAACGTAGCCTTGGCATCGTTGAGAGAATCGAGCGTGAAGTTAAGAGGGCGGCGATAGTATCCGGCGACTAAGACGTAGCGGACTGTTTCAGGGATGAATCCGAGTTTGCCTAAGTCTTCCAGGGTGTACATATTCCCTAGAGATTTGGACATCTTGCCTCCATCAACAAGGAGGTGGGTGATGTGGAACCAATGGCGGGCAAAGTGTCCACCACAGGCGCAACGCGATTGGGCCACTTCATTTTCGTGGTGGGGAAATACCAAGTCAACGCCACCTGAGTGGAGATCAAAATCTGGCCCAAAGTACTTGTTGATCATGGCGGAGCATTCCAAGTGCCAACCTGGGCGACCTTCTCCCCAAGGAGATTGCCAGAAGTTGGGCCCATCTTCTGGTCGACGAGCTTTCCAGAGGACAAAGTCTGCTACAGAGTCTTTCTCATATTCATCGGCGTTGGAACGCGCATTAGCTGTTTTGCCTAGCTCAAGCTCGCGTTTATCCAAATGAGACAGTTGCCCATATTCGGGGAATGATGAAATACGGAAATAAACAGAGCCATCGTCGGAAGTATAAGCATGGCCTTTTTCCATGAGCTGTTCGACCATATGGATCTGCTCAGGGATATGAGCGACAGCTGAAGGCTCAATGTGGGGAGGAAGACAATTCAGAGCTATGCAATCGGCATGGAATTTGTCAGTCCAACCTTTGGTAAATTCGCTGAGAGAAACGTTATTTTTCTGGGAGTCTCGGATCGTTTTGTCATCGACATCCGTGAGATTACGTACATGGACAGTTGTAAGACCATTGAGTTCTACAACCCGGCGGAAGGTATCCTGAAGAACAAACGTCCGGAAATTACCAATGTGTGCAGGACCGTATACGGTGGGCCCGCAACAGTAGAAACGGAGGCGTTTGCCATCGATAGGCACTAACTCGCGAATTGTTCTGCTTTGCGTGTCGTATAGGTGCAACATAGTCCTTGGAAGATGACACCTAGGGGCAGTTTGGTCAAGCCACGAGCGTGTCTGATGGCTTGTAATTGCTGTAGATTTTAGCGAGAGATGTTTTGTGCGTCTTCCCAAGCGACAACTCGCCCGTCTGAGAAGAGAACATAAGAGGTGTTAGGTGGGATTGTCGAAATCGGAAAGGACATTCCTACACCTGTCCCCACAAGGGATGAGTGGTTGTTAAAATGGCTCATGCCTCCTCCTAATCCAAAGGAAAATCCACTTCCCCCAGATTGATAGAGCCAGCGAACAGCTTGCTTACCGTTGATCAAACCTGTAGCGGTTGAAGTTGGTTTACCCCAAGCAAGTTCGACAGCTTCCATGCTCATTCCTTTTCTGACTTGGCCGTTACGAACGAGGTTTTGATCTTGCTGAGACAGCCGGGCAAACTGTTCGGGTTGAGCTTCAATGCGATCTGCAACTGTTGAAGAACAAGAGCTCAGAACTAGTGCCAAGAGAAGCATAGTAACATTGCTGAGGAATGGAGAGCGAGGCATGTTCATAATAGAAAAGAGTTACTTTTTCTTAGATTGATGCTGTTCAAGTATGAGAGCTTGATCACTTGCTGATAGCTTGTCTAACTCAGCTTTGAACTGACTTCCATCGAATTCTTTAAACCAAACTGTTTTTGTCTTAGGGATATAGCGAACGAAGCTGGCAAAAATCTTGGTGTCATTCTTACCTGTCCAGTATCGAAACCCTGACTTTTCTAGCCGTTCTTTGAGTGTCTCAAATTGTTTGTTGGCTAGAGATACATCATGTCTGATTCTTTCAACAACGTGCTGAGAATTGCCACTAACGTAGCCGTGCCAACTACTAATTCTTGTTCCATCTGGAGCTAAGATTATTACTCCTGGTGCGCCACGTACGCCAAAGTGTTCAAAAGCTTTTTTGACGTATTCCTTACGTCTGTTTTGAACACTATCTACACTCTCCGATCCTGTGCGAATTTCCTTAGCACTTGGGCGGTAATCCCCCGATTTATCGTAGCAGAGGCAGATGAGATTATCTTTGGCCCAGGGTTCGAAGTTGCTGTTTTTAAGAACTTCGCCAGAAAGCTGTTGGCTAGGAGGACTATACTTGGAATCATGGAACCAAATAAGAATTGGTTTCCCAGATCTACGAGCATCACGAAGAGCTTCATAATAGTTCTGTCGCCACTGTTTGGCTCGTTCCTTCTGAGTTGAGAAGGCTTCGTCTAGCTCTTTGATATCAGCATATGGGTTGTCTGGGTCAGTGAAGACGAGATCCCCAACGTCGACCATATTCATGAGTTCTTCTGGTGACGACGCTTGAAGCATTTTAGGGGTAGCTCCAGGGACAGAAGAGCCCATCGGTTGTCCTGGGATATAGGTATCTGGTGTGACTGCAGAAAGAGAGCTAAGACCTCCTGTTGCTCCTGGGATAGGAGTGGATGTCTTGTCTGCGGTGTCGTCTGTGGGGGAAGTGACACAGGACGGCAGTACTCCCAGAACTAGTATGGTTAGGATGCTAACGCAGACCGTTCTCATACAATGATGAAAGCACATCGTCATGTGTATAACAAACAGTTTAGTCTCCCGACTTGAGGACTCGGATGAAGGCTTCTTGAGGGATGTTGACTCGTCCGATTGCCTTCATACGTTTCTTACCTTCTTTTTGCTTTTCAAGAAGTTTTCTCTTACGAGTTACGTCACCGCCGTAACATTTTGCCGTCACATTTTTACGCATAGGAGATATGCTTTCTCGAGCGATGATTTTACCTCCAATACAAGCTTGGATGGCGACTGTGAAGAGTTGTCTGGGGATAACTTCTTTGAGTCGAGAAGCCAGTTCTCGGCCTTTAGACTCAGCTTTGTCACGGTGAACGATCATGGAAAATGCATCGACTGGTTCACCCGCAATCATCATATCCATTTTGATGAGATTGGCCGCCTCATATCCTGCATGTTCATAATCCATGGAACCGTAACCTCTGGTCATGGATTTTAACTTGTCGTTAAAATCGACAAGGATTTCAGCCAAGGGGAGGGTAGCTGTTAGCATGACACGAGTATCGTCAATTGTCTCAGTGTTGACGACGTTGCCTCGTTTTTCCATGACTAACTGCATGATGTCTCCAATGTATTCACCTGGGATCATGATGAATACTTTGACGATAGGTTCCCTAATTTCTCGGATTTCCTGAGGCTCTGGCAAGAGACTAGGATTATCTACGAGCATTTCATCTCCGTTGGTTTTAGAGACTTCGTAGATAACAGAGGGATAGGTTGAGATGACGTCCATATTGAACTCACGACGGAGACGTTCTTGGACGATTTCCATATGAAGGAGGCCAAGGAAACCACAGCGGAAGCCAAAGCCAAGGGCGATGGAAGATTCTGCTTGGAAGGTGAAAGCAGCATCATTGATTTGCAATTTAGCCATGGCAGCTTTCAAAGCCTCAAAGTCAGAGGAGTCGACAGGGTAGATCCCTGAGAACACCATAGGACGGATTTCCTTAAAGCCAGGAAGCGGTTCAGGGCAGGGGTGAACTACATCAGTGTACGTATCACCAATTTTAACGTCTGAGGCGGCTTTCATGTTGGCGATAATGTAGCCCACGTCGCCAGCAGAAAGTTCCTCCGATTTTTGCATCTTAGGAGTGAAAATCCCTACTTCTTTTACTTCGTATACTTCGTCAGTGGCAAAGAGCTTTACGCGCATCCCTTTGCTGACAGACCCTGATACAATGCGAACATAGGAAACGACGCCTCTGTATGAGTCATAGACCGAGTCGAATACTAGAGCGCGCAGTAGTCCGTCAGGATTATCCTTAGGAGCTGGGATGCGTTGAACAATGGCTTCAAGAATATCTTCAATACCTATACCAACCTTAGCAGATGCATGTATGGCTTCTTCGTGAGGAATGCAAACAATGTCTTCCAACTGACGGTAGACATTGGGCAAGTTGGCACTAGGTAGGTCGATTTTATTAATGACTGGGACGATTTGAAGTCCTTGGTCTAGGGCCAAGTGCATATTGGCGAGAGTCTGGGCTTCAACGCCCTGAGCGGCATCAACGATTAGGACAGCTCCTTCACAAGCTGCCAAGGAACGAGATACTTCGTAGGAGAAGTCAACGTGTCCAGGAGTGTCCAGAAGATTGAGCTCATAGACAACGCCATCTTTGGCCTTGTAGCGCATGGTTACGGGGTGGGATTTGATAGTAATCCCTTTTTCCCGTTCCAGGTCCATAGCATCTAGTAACTGGTCCTGCTTTTCACGATCAGAAATCGTATGCGTGTATTCCAGTAGACGGTCAGAGAGAGTCGTCTTGCCGTGGTCAATATGCGCGATAATAGAAAAATTCCTTTTTTGCTCAATCGTGATCATGGAGGTCAGTCTTCCTACTAGAAAAGAATAAGGCTGAAAGAGAATAGAGACAGAGGGACCGTGCGTCAAGACACGAGGCTGACATCATCATTGGTCTAATTCATGACTATGATTTACAGGGAAACTAGAAATGCAAAAAGAGCTACTCTGGAAACCAGAGTAGCTCTGAATAAGTAGGCTAATGAGATAGCTTAGCGATCTTCACCACCGAAGTTGATGGCATCTTCAACGTCGCTCGTTTCGTCCTTCTCTGCGTCTTCTTCAGGCTCAGGGAGGATTTCTTCGACGCCTTCAGCAGGATGGACTTCAATGTTGCTGTAAAGCTTGAAGCCTGTACCAGCAGGGATGAGGTGCCCCATGATGACGTTTTCCTTGAAGCCTTCCAAGGTATCCGTCTTGCCAAGGGTAGAAGCTTCTGTCAGAACGCGCGTTGTATCCTGGAAGGAGGCAGCAGAGATGAAGGATTCAGTCTCAAGAGATGCCTTCGTGATACCAAGAAGAACGGGACGTGCAACAGCAGGTTCTTCACCGTTGGCGATGGTTTCTTCATTGACTCGGTCAAAGGTGGTCTTATCCACTTGTTCACCCCAAAGGAATTCGGTTCCGTTTGGTTCGATGACAACAACCTTGCGGAGCATCTGGCGGACGATGATTTCAACGTGTTTGTCGTTAATTTCAACGCCTTGGACACGGTACACTTCCTGAACTTCGTTAACGAGGTGTTCTTGGAGGCGTTCCTTACCGCAGACTTCGAGGATATCATCTGGAGAAACAGCACCTTCTGTCAGAGGATCGCCCTGGTGGACGTGGTCACCTTCCTGAACATTGATGTGCTTCGAAGGTGAAACGAGGTGATCGAATTGTTCACCTGTGCGTGGGTCCTGAATGATAACATTATTCTTACCGCGGCTCTTAGCTTGTGTTGTAAGAACGATACCATCGATTCGGGAGATAACGCAGGCATCCTTTGGCTTGCGAGCTTCAAAGAGTTCGGCAACGCGAGGAAGACCGCCAGTAATATCCTTCGTCTTAGATGCCTTACGAGGCGTCTTAGCGAGAACGGTACCAGCTGGGATGCTATCACCTTCCTTGACGGCGATGTTAGCGCCAGAAGGAATAGAATAGGTGGCCAAAACTTCCTTGGTCTTAGGATCCTTAATGACGACCTGTGGGTGGAGTTCCTGCTTGTGATCGATGACAACCAAACCTGAGTTAGACTGAGCATCGTTACCTTGAGAAACCGTAATACCGACAATGACGTCCTTGAAGTCAACAGTACCAGAGTGCTGTGAAATCACAGGAACGCTATATGGATCCCATGTAGCCAAAGTTTGCCCCTTAGCAACCATTTCACCATTCGGGACATAGATGATCATGCCCAGAATTGTTTGGTAGGATTCAATTTCACGTCCACTTTCGTTGACGATGGAAATAGAACCTTGCTTGCTGAGAACCACGAAGTTGCCATCAGCATCTTGAACGACATTGAGATCTTCAGGATAGACGACCTTACCAGGAGTCTTAGGCTGAATGATTGGTTGCTTGGATGTAACCGTTGCTGTACCACCAACGTGGAATGTACGCATGGTCAACTGCGTACCAGGTTCACCGATGGACTGAGCAGCAATAATACCAACAGCTTCACCGATCTTAACTGGACGTCCTGTTGCCAAGTTCAAACCGTAGCACTTGGAGCAGCAACCACGCTTGAGATCGCAAGTAAGAACGGAACGAATCTTGAGTTTTTCAACCCCGATTTTTTCGATTCTGTCAGCCTGCTTTTCATCGATGATCTGATTAACGTCAACAATGACATCTCCAGTTTCTGGATCAACGACACGTTCGCAGGAAACACGACCGTAAATACGTGAAGCGAGTGATGCGACTTCTTCGTCACCATCATAGATAGCGTGAACTGTAATACCATTGGTGGTGTGGCAGTCATCAGCAAAGACAATGACATCCTGAGCTACGTCGACAAGCTTACGGGTCATGTAACCAGAGTCAGCCGTCTTAAGAGCGGTATCAGCGAGACCCTTACGAGCACCGTGTGTTGAAATGAAGTATTCAAGCACAGATAGACCTTCACGGAAGTTAGACGTAATTGGGCGTTCGATAATTTCACCACTTGGTTTAGCCATCAAGCCACGCATACCTGAGAGCTGCTTAACCTGAGCCTTGTTACCACGAGCACCAGAGTCAACCATCATGTAGAGAGGACTTGCCATGGCAGAACCATCATTGTGCTCCAACTTGGAGTACAGAGCCTTTTGGATGGAATCTGTGGTCTTACCCCAGACGTCAATCGTCTGTTGATAACGTTCGCCGTCGGAAATAACACCGCTCTTGTAGCGTTGATTGATATCTTCAACCATCTTGTAAGCTTCGGCGATTGCTTCCTTCTTCTGAGAAGGAACAACCATGTCGACGATACCGATGGAGCAACCTGAACGAGTAGCTTCCTTGAAGCCTAAGTTCTTCAAAGCATCCAAGGTTTGGACGGTACGATCCTTACCGACGGTTTGGTAGCAACGCCAGATAATGTCTGACATTTGCTTCTTGCCGACGTTGCGGTTGATGAAACCGATTTCAGTTGGCCAGATTTCGTTGAAGCGAACGCGACCTGCCGTTGTGATGAGGATCTTTTGAGTGACGTTGCCGTAGACAACATCTTCAGGCTTCTTGCCATAGTCTGGGTTGCGAAGACGAATCCAGTTGTGGTAGCCGATCTTGCGAGCTGCAATAGCATATTCAACTTCACCAATTGAGTCGAACAGAGGAAGTTCGTATGCTTTTTCCTGTTGTGCCTTGATTTCAACGGCACGAGTGTGGGTCAGGAAGTAAGCTCCCAAAATAATATCCTGGGTAGGTGTTGTGATTGGCTTACCAGAAGCAGGAGAGAAGATGTTGTTGGTGGAGAGCATCAACTGACGAGCTTCCATCTGAGCTTCCACAGACAAGGGAACGTGTACAGCCATCTGGTCACCGTCGAAGTCAGCGTTGTAAGCGTTACATACGAGAGGGTGAAGACGGATAGCAGAACCTTCAATGAGGACAGGTTCGAAAGCCTGAATGGAAAGACGGTGCAGAGTAGGAGCACGGTTCAGGAGGACTGGGTGACCTTTGGTTACTTCTTCAAGGATGTCCCAAACTTCCTTCGTCTTACGATCGATAAGCTTCTTAGCTGAACGAACCGTGTGGACAAGTCCCTTTTCCTTCAAACGATGAATGATGAATGGTTCGAAGAGTACAAGAGCCATCTTCTTAGGAAGACCGCACTGATTCATCTTCAGTTCAGGACCGATAACGATCACAGAACGACCAGAGTAGTCAACGCGCTTACCAAGAAGGTTTTGACGGAAGCGGCCACTCTTACCCTTGAGCATGTCTGAAAGAGACTTGAGGGGGCGGTTTGCTGCACCAGTGACGGCACGACCGTGGCGACCATTGTCGAAGAGAGCGTCAACAGCTTCCTGCAACATGCGCTTTTCGTTACGGATGATGACTTCTGGCGTCTTCAACTGCAACAATGTCTTTAGTCGGTTATTACGGTTAATAACGCGACGATAGAGGTCGTTAAGGTCGGAGGTAGCAAAGCGTCCACCATCCAAAGGTACGAGGGGGCGAAGATCTGGAGGAATGACAGGAAGAACATTCAGAATCATCCATTCAGGACGAGTCTTGGAAGAAAGGAACCCTTGAGCAAGCTTCAGGCGCTTAGCAATCTTGCGCTTGTTTTGCTTAGAGTTCGTCTGCTGCATTTCTTCTTGGAGTTCTGCAATCAGAACTTCAAGATCAATGTTCTTAAGCATTTCCTGGATGGCTTCAGCACCCATGCCTGCCTTGAAGGAATCTTCACCGTATTCATCTTCGAAACTGCGGAATTCCTCTTCCGTGAGGATTTGTCCCTTTTCAAGAGGAGTTTCCAGAGGATCAATAACGATGTAATCTTCGTAGTAGATGACGCGTTCCAAGTGACGAGCCGTCATATCAAGCATCAAGCCGATACGGCTAGGCATACACTTGTAGAACCAGATGTGGGAGACAGGAACTGCAAGTTCAATGTGCCCCATACGTTCACGACGTACGCGAGAGTTGGTCACTTCAACGCCACAACGGTCACAAACGACACCCTTGTGCTTAACGCGCTTGTATTTACCACAAGCACATTCCATGTCGCGCGTTGGCCCGAAGATGCGTTCACAGAAGAGACCGCCCTTTTCAGGCTTATAGGTGCGATAATTGATGGTTTCAGGATTGGTCACTTCGCCACGGGACCAAGAGCGAATCGTATCCGGGTTTGCAACGGTGATAGAGACCTGATCGAATGTCTTGGGAACATCATTCGACAGATTTAAATCTCTGAGTGGAGCAGATTCAGACATATCAGATATTAGAAGTTTGTAGTGAGGGAGTTGTCCTGCGCCTGAACAAGCGCAGGACGGTGTGTTAAGGTTTTATTAATTTCTAAAATCTTCAGAGGGTGTATTACTCGTCAGAATCATCGGAGAAATCAAAGTCATCGTCTTCGTCACTGTCATCATTGCTGAAGCCAGTGCCGAAATCATCGGAACTATCGAAATCGTCAGCCCCAAAGTTGAAGTCGAGAGCAGAGAGTTCGTCCTCGACGCTTCGTGGAATGGTTGGATCATCCTTAGAACCAGGACGGACATCAAGACCGAGAGACTGCATTTCCTTAATCAAAACGTTGAATGATTCAGGTGTGCCAGCCTCAAGGGAATTGTCGCCCTTGACGATTGCTTCGTAGATACGAGTACGGCCTTGAACGTCGTCGGACTTAACAGTCAGCAATTCTTGGAGAGTGTATGCTGCACCGTAAGCTTCTAGAGCCCAAACTTCCATTTCCCCGAAGCGCTGCCCACCGAACTGAGCCTTACCACCAAGAGGTTGCTGAGTCACCAAGCTGTAAGGACCAACGGCACGAGCGTGGACCTTGTCAGCGACCAAGTGATTCAGTTTGAGCATGTAGGTATAACCAACCACGACTGGGTTGTGGAAAGCTTCACCAGTGAGACCATCATAGAGAGTGCTCTTACCAGCAACTGTACCATCCTTACCGTCGCCAATCCATGTGAATCCGTCCACCTTCTTAGCTTGGGTCATGTAGTCCCAAATCTGGTCTTCAGAAATACCGTCAAAGACTGGGGTTGCGACCTTAAAGCCGAGAGCCTTAGCTGCAACACCTAAGTGAGCTTCAAGCACCTGACCGACGTTCATTCGAGAAGGCACGCCCAATGGGTTAAGGACGATGTCAACCGGGGTACCGTCAGGAAGGAAGGGCATATCAGCTTCAGGAACGATCTTAGCGACAACACCCTTGTTACCGTGACGACCTGCCATCTTGTCACCAACACCGAGTTTACGCTTGGTGGCGATGTAAACCTTAACTTCCTTCAATCCACCTGGTTCGGATTCATCGCCAGCTTCCATCTGGTCGAGGCGATGGTTACGATCTTCATTGAGGTCATTGAAGCGACCTTCGAAGGTAGTGATGATTTCAAAGATCTTGTTACGGATGGGGCTAGGATCGATTTCGATACGATCGTGAGCCAATGCCAATTTACGGAGCAGGGTCTTGGTGATTTTTCTGTTAGCAGGAATAATGATTTCCCCAGTTTCCTGATTGACCACATCAAGAGGAATCTTTTCACCGAGCAAGATGTCAGAAAGTTTCTTCGTCAATTGATCGATCAATTGATCAACCTTCTTCTTGTACTCATCGGTGATCTTCTTCATCTGAGCCTTACGTTCCTTGGTATCGACAAGGATCTCATCGTGGGTGCGTGCCGTGCTATGAGAAGAAGTACGGACATCCATCACAATACCGGTGCAACCTGAAGGAACCTTCAATGAGGTATCCTTAACGTCAGCGGCCTTTTCACCGAAGATGGCGCGGAGAAGACGTTCTTCAGGAGCCAGTTCCGTTTCAGACTTAGGAGTGATCTTACCAACAAGGATGTCGCCAGGCTTAACCTCAGCACCAATACGGATGACACCGTCATGGTCAAGGTTCTTAAGAGCTTCATCACCAGCATTAGGAATGTCACGCGTGATTTCTTCAAGTCCAAGCTTGGTCTCACGTGCTGCAACTTCGAATTCAGAAATGTGAATGGACGTGTACTTGTCATCCATAACAACACGCTGAGAAATGACAATGGCGTCTTCGAAGTTGTAACCATTCCATGGCATGTAGGCCACGAGAACGTTACGACCCAAAGCGAGTTCACCGCCGTCAGTATTTGGACCGTCAGCGAGGACGTCGCCAGCCTTCACAGGTTGACCACGACGAACGATAGGCTTTTGGTTGATGCAAGTACCAGCGTTCGAACGCATGAACTTGCGGAGAGGATAGACGTAGAGGCCCTTTTCGACATCAGTCTTAATGCTGAATGGATCAGAAAGGAAAACTTCAGGACGAACAGGAAGTTGACCGTCGAGCGTCGTAATGATGATTTCAGCAGTGGCTGCAGCAACGATACCATCGCCGTCAGCAAGGACGACAGAGCGAGAATCGCGTGCGGACTTACCTTCCAAACCAGTACCAACCAAAGGAGCTTCTGCAACCATGAGAGGTACACCTTGGCGCTGCATGTTTGAACCCATCAATGCGCGGTTAGCGTCATCGTGTTCAAGGAAGGGGATAAGGCCTGCAGCAATAGAAACGAGCTGCTTAGGAGAAACGTCCATGTATGTCACGTCCATGGGGTCAACTTCGATGAAGTCACCACCAAGACGGGCTGTAACATTAGGAGTCTTGAAATTGCCATCAGCATCAACTTCGTTGTTAGCCTGAGCAACAAGATGACCTTCTTCCTGGTCTGCTGTTACATATTCGATTTCATCGGTAACGCGACCATTTTCAACCTTGCGGTAAGGAGTTTCAATGAACCCGAACTCGTTAATACGAGCATAGGTACACATTGAGTTGATCAAACCAATGTTTGGACCTTCAGGAGTTTCAATGGGGCAAATACGACCATAGTGAGAAGGATGCACGTCTCGAACTTCGAAACCTGCACGGTCACGGTTCAAACCACCAGGCCCAAGAGCTGAAAGACGACGCTTGTGGGTCAATTCAGCAAGTGGGTTGATCTGGTCCATAAACTGGCTCAACTGAGAACGACCAAAGAAGTCGCGGACAACTGCGCTGAGAGCCTTAGGATTGATCAGCTTGCTTGGGGTATAGCTAGTTTCAGCATTTTGGTCGATGAGCGTCATGCGTTCCTTGACCAAACGTTCGGTACGAGCCAAACCAACGCGGCATTGATTAGCCATCAATTCGCCAACGGCACGTACACGGCGGCTACCCAAGTGGTCGATATCATCGACAACACCTTCACCCTTCTTCAACTTGAGAAGATATTTAAGAGCGCAGAGGAAGTCTTCTGCGGTCATGAGACGCTGATCCAAGCTGGTGTCGAGTCCCAACTTCTGGTTGATCTTGTAGCGGCCAACACGAGTCAGATCGTACTTCTTAGGATCCTTGAAGAGACGGGTAAGAAGAGTGCGAGACTGCGTGGAGGTGGCAGGGTCACCAGGACGGAGACGCTTGTAGATTTCCTTGAGAGCGGATTCTTCGTCACGAGCAGGGTCCTTCTTTAGGGTCTTAACGAAGGTAGGATCTTGAGATTGGTCAAATACGTCGATTTCAGTGACACCGAATTCGATCAATTGGAGAACAACACCCTTGGTGACTTCATCAAAAGCTTTGATGATCGTCTTTTCATCACGAATGATAGGTTCAACCGTGACGAGGTTACGCAACTTTTCTTCGTCCATGTTGCGAGTCAGCTTCAACTTCTTGATTGTGTAGAGCTGCTCAACAATGGAACGGTCAGTTGGGTATCCCATGCAACGGAGGAATGTCGTTGCAAGGAACTTACGGCGGCGACGACGACGGTCGAGGTAGACGTAGAGAAGGTCGTTTGTATCAAATTGAACTTCAAGCCAAGAACCGCGGTCAGGGATGATGCGGAAGGAGTGAAGGATTTTCCCATTCAGGTGCTGGGAGGCTTCAAAGCAGATCCCAGGGGAACGGTGCAACTGAGAAACGATAACACGTTCTGCGCCGTTAATAACGAATGTCCCACGGTTGGTCATCATGGGAACTTCGCCCATATAGACTTTTTCCGTCTTAGATTCGCTTTCAGTTTTAAGCTTAAAGGTTACCTGTAAGGCAGCGCTGTACGTTTGACCAGAACGAATGGCTTCGTAATCGCTAGTCTTAGGGTCTTCAATCTCATAAGAGACGAAGTCGAGCTCAATGTTTTCATCATAGCTCTTGATAGGGAAAATTTCCTTCATCACACCCTGCAGACCGAGGTCTTTCCGCTCTTCAGCGGGAGTGTCTTTTTGGAGAAAATCGAAGTAGGATTGAAGTTGAATCTCAATCAGATTCGGCGGTTCGATGACTTCCTTAATATTCCCGAAGTAGAGTCGTTGTGACATAATTATACTGCAAGTGGAGGAGAGGTTACAGTGTGCATCCTTGCGGCCTGGATGCTAGGCTTGGTTCTTCTCTTATTAGGGCAGAACCGACCGGAATTTACTAAACGAGCGAGTAAACTCCGGTCGATTATGCCGGTGAGCGTGTTACCTAGTAGACACGCGAAGGCAGCAGGAGTGGGGTAATGCCTCAACTCCTGCTGCGAATGGGAAAGCTTACTTAACTTCAGCCTTTGCGCCAGCAGCTTCGAGCTTAGCCTTAGCAGCTTCAGCTTCGTCCTTGGAGACACCTTCAAGGAGAACTGCAGGAGCGCTTTCAACAAGCTTCTTAGCATCAGCGAGACCAAGGCCAGCCTTGACTTCGCGGACGACCTTAATGACGGCGATCTTGTTAGCACCACCTTCAGCAAGAACGAGGTTGAATTCGGTCTTTTCTTCAGCGGCTTCAGCAGGAGCAGCGGCTGCAGCAGCGGCTACAGGAGCAGCAGCGGAAACGCCCCACTTTTCTTCGAGGATTTTGACGAGTTCGGCAGCTTCGAGGATAGTGAGCGTGCCAAGATCTTCAGCGATTTTATTGATATCAGCCATTGTATTGGATTGTGTTTAGGTTCGAGTCGCGCTAGAGGGCTCTCTAGCATTTCAGGTCTCCTGCCGGAGTTCCGACAAAGGAACCAATTTGGATTCAGATCCGAAGGGCGCAGAAAAATACGCCATTCGGATCATCTGGTCAAGATGTTATTCTGTAGGAGCTTCGTTGCCGCCGTTTTCCTTGTCTGCATATGCCTGAATAACTCGGGCAAGAGCGGAACCAGCAGCATTGATCGTACCGAGCAACTTGGCGAAGAGAGCTTCCTTGGAAGGAAGATCGCCGAGAGCTTGGATTTCTTTGACAGAAAGAACTGCGCCATCAAGAAGAGCGATCTTGTATGGAGCCTTCTTAGAAGTCTTAGCGAAAGCGTTAATTGCCTTAGCAGCAGCAACTACGTCGTTAGAGCCAGTAACGAAAGCGGTTTGACCGACGAGGTGTTCAGAGATATCTGGAAGACCTGCTTCGACCAAAGCCTTCTGCATGAACTTGTTCTTAACGACATGGCACTGGGCGCCACCTTCAGCAAGCTTAGCACGAAGTCCTGTGAATTCTGGAACGGTTACCGTTGCATAGTCGATAACGATCAAGAAAGGAGATGCGTTAACGCGAGCAGTCAAGTCATCGATGATGATGCGCTTATCGGGATTCATTGTATAAAATATCCTAGTTAGAATTACAGTTTACCGAGTTCTGCGGAATCAAGGGAGAGACCAGGGCACATAGCGCAACTGATCGTCGCCGACTCGATGTAAGCACCTTTAGCTGAAGCAGGGCGAGCCTTGACAACGGAATCGATGAGAGCCTTAGCATTTTCAGCGATTTTATCATTGTCGAAGGAGAGCTTGCCGATAGCTGCAGAGATATTGGCATTCTTGTCGACCTTGTAATCAACACGACCAGCCTTGACTTCCTTAACAGTCTTAGCAGTGTCAGTTGTAACAGTACCAGTCTTAGGGTTAGGCATCAAACCACGTGGACCGAGAACACGAGCGACCTTGCGAACTTCCGTCATGGCCTCAGGAGTTGCGATAGCCGTGTCAAAATCAACGAAACCTTCTTGGACCTTCTTGATCAGATCTTCAAATCCGACGAATTCAGCGCCAGCTTCGAGAGCGGCCTTGGCGGCTTCACCTTGAGCGAAGACGAGAACGCGAACGTTCTTACCAGTGCCGTGAGGAAGAGAGACGCTTCCGCGAACCATTTGGTCGGACTTGCGAGGGTCAACAGTCAAGTGGAAAGAAACCGTGACTGTAGGGTCGAACTTCGGAGCCGGGAACTTCTTCATCGTTTCCACGGCATCTGCGAGGGAGTAACCCTTGTTAGGAGTTACAAGCTTAGCTGCTTCTTGATATCGCTTGCTACGTTTTTTAGACATATAATATTAGGCAGTGCGTTCGGATTAAATCCTCCTGCGGATGAAAATTAGAGACCTTCGATTTCGATGCCCATTTGACGAGCCTGGCCAGCGAGGATAAGAGCGGCCTTTTCGGGGTCTTGGGTGTTAAGGTCAGGGAGCTTCGTGTTAACAACTTCCATGAGCTTAGCTTTCGTGATCGTGGCAACCTTCTTCTTGTTAGGTTCGCCAGATCCAGAAGCAATACCTGCGGCCTTCTTAAGAAGGATGCTGCCCGGGGGTTGCTTAGTTACGAAGGAGAAAGACTTGTCCTTGTAGACGGTGATAACGACTGGGAGGATATCGCCTGCTTGCTTCTGAGTAGCAGCATTGAATTCCTTACAGAACGCCATGATATTAACTCCAGCCTGACCGAGGGCAGGACCAACGGGCGGCGAAGGATTCGCTGCACCGGCAGAAATCTGGAGCTTGATGATTTTTGTGATTTCTTTTGCCATGGTTAATAATTAGTTGCGGAGAAAGAAGATCGCTGCCACGAGTCAGAACTGGATGACAGCGAAGAAAATTGTATTGAGCATTTAGGCTTTTTCCACCTGCCAGAACTCGAGTTCGAGAGGAATGTCTCTCTCGAACATATGTACACTGACGCGAATCTTGCCATGTTCAGGATCGACTTCTTCGATGATACCTTCTTCGCTTTGGAAGGCACCGTCAGTGACACGGATGGTATCGCCCACTTCAAACTTAACTTCAGGCTGTACAGTCTGACTGCGTTCAGCGATTTGAGCGAGCATGTCTTTGACTTGGCGTTCAGGGATGGGCATAGGCTTGTCCTTGGTGCCAGCAAAACTGATAACGCCATCCGTTTGGAGAATGAAATACCAGACGTCCTTGTTGAGGGTACCATCTGGTTGCAAGAGATCCATGTTGGCCAAGACGTAGCCAGGGAAGAACTTGCGGTTCATTTCTACCTTCTTGACCTGGTTGGTCTTTTCGTTTCTGCGGATAGTAGAAACTTTTTCGGTAGGAACCACAATGTCGAAGATATAGTTGCCCATTTCTTCTACCTCTACCTTGCGCAAGATGCGATCACGAACACGACTTTCCTGTCCGGAGAGGACGTGCATCACATACCATTGCTTGTGTGATTCAGGAATAAGAGCCATTGGGTAAGGAAGGGGATAAATGGGAGATATAAAAGAGGATAGGATTTAGCTTGCTCAGCTAGCAACGCTAATAACCCAGTTGACCACGAAGGCCAAAATAACATCAAAAGAGGCAACGTATGCCCCTAGTAAAACCATTGCGATCAGAACCACTAATGTCGACCCCCAGAGTTCACGATATTTCTTGAACCCTTTAGCTTTAGGATCAGAGTCCCATGGCCATGTGGTCTTTTTCAACTCGCCTTTAACTTCGGCGATGTATTGGGAGATGCGACGAAACATACGATAAGAGGTTCTTAAGAAAAGTGGCAGGGTAGGAGGGGCTCGAACCCCCAACTTGCGGTTTTGGAGACCGCCGCTCTACCAATTGAACTACTACCCTGTGTGACTTTTCGTTTTCGGTATATTGGGGGTGTCGAATGACACCCCCAACATGACCAAGGGCGCAGGGCTACTGCAGCCCAGTATTGAAGTGATTATTCGATGATTTCGGCAACACGACCTGCACCAACCGTACGGCCACCTTCACGGATAGCGAAGCGCATAGCCTTTTCCATAGCGATTGGAGTGATGAGTTCGATGGTCATGTTAACGTTATCGCCAGGCATCACCATTTCAGTTCCTTCAGGAAGCGTGACGCAACCCGTTACGTCCGTTGTACGGAAGTAGAACTGAGGACGATAGTTGTTGAAGAATGGGGTGTGACGGCCACCTTCATCCTTGGAGAGGACGTAAACTTCAGCCGTGAACTTCTTGTGAGGATGTACGGAACCTGGCTTGGCAATAACCTGACCACGTTCGACGTCTTCCTTCTTCAAGCCACGAAGGAGAAGGCCGACGTTATCGCCAGCACGACCTTCGTCGAGGAGCTTACGGAACATTTCGATGTCGGTAACAGCGGTCTTTTGGGTTTCCTTGATACCAACGATTTCGACTTCTTCCATCTTCTTGATGACACCGCGTTCGATACGGCCGGTAGCAACGGTACCACGACCGGAGATAGAGAACACGTCTTCAACAGGCATGAGGAAAGGTTGGTCGACAGGACGAGCAGGTTCTGGGATGTAGGAATCGACTGCGTCCATGAGTTCCAAGATCTTCTTTTCGTATTCAGGATCGCCTTCAAGAGCCTTGAGAGCGGAACCAGCGATGATAGGAAGGTCATCACCTGGGAAGTCGTAGGAGCTGAGGAGTTCACGAATTTCCATTTCGACGAGTTCGATGAGTTCAGGATCATCGACCATGTCGCTCTTATTCATGAAAACAACGATTGCAGGAACACCCACTTGGCGAGCAAGGAGGATGTGTTCACGAGTCTGAGGCATAGGGCCGTCAGCTGCAGAAACAACGAGGATAGCACCGTCCATCTGAGCTGCACCCGTGATCATGTTCTTCACATAGTCAGCGTGTCCTGGGCAGTCGACGTGTGCGTAGTGGCGGTTAGCCGTTTCGTATTCAACGTGAGCGGTGGAAATGGTGATACCGCGTTCGCGTTCTTCAGGAGCCGCGTCGATTTCATCGTATGCCTTAGCGGTGGCGCCACCTTGCTTAGCAAGAACGGTGGTGATGGCAGCGGTAAGAGTGGTCTTACCGTGGTCGACGTGACCAATGGTACCCACGTTAACGTGGGGCTTATTGCGCTGGAATTGCTCTTTGGCCATGATTTTATCTAGGTTTGGGCTGCTTGGTCGTGCGATGGAGCTTCTGGCGGGATTTGAACCCGCGACCTCATCCTTACCAAGGATGCGCTCTACCCCTGAGCTACAGAAGCAAACTCGCTCGCTACTTTTCGTTGAGTATCATACCGGCTGGTTGGTAGCCCGCCCAAACCCTCGGTTCTAGCGGATTGGATCCTCCCGGATGAGGCCTGACGAAAAGCGAGAACATTCTAACTATTTTCTATCTTCTGTCAACGATAAATCGGATTTCTTTTTCAGATTTTTTATTTGGCATGAGATAACTCAGTTAGAATGAGTCCTTATGAGAGTTTTTAGTACGGTTGAGAGAGGAGGTTAATTTGAGGTTAGGATCCACATCCTGGTCTAGAGGATAGGATTCACCCATGCGTGCATGTTGCAGAGCCGCGAAAGCGATCATTGCCGCATTGTCTGTCGTGAAACGCTTCTCAGGGAGAATGAGTTTCAAGCCTTTTTCCTTGGCCAAACGTTGGAGCCTGGCGCGTAGTCCATTATTGCAGGAGACACCACCTGACACGGCAATGGTCTGATGACCAGTCAATTTGATCGCTCTCAGAAGTTTCTTAGCAAGAGTATCAATGACGGCTTCCTGGAACGAGGCGCAGATATCATTCATCTGACTCTCCGTAAGCAACGAAGGATCTCCTCCTGGGACTAGCTTAGGAAGGGTGTACAACACCGCTGTTTTGAGCCCTGAAAATGAAACATCAAGTCCAGGCTCCTTGAGAAGGGAGCGAGGGAAGTCGAAGGCTTTAGGATTGCCTTGCGTTGCTCTGGCATCAATTTCGGGACCACCAGGGTAGGGAAGCCCTAGCATTTTGCCGACCTTATCGAAAGCTTCGCCTGCCGCGTCATCGAGGGATCTGCCAAGTAGTTCGTACTTGCCTACCCCCTTGACATCAACAAACAAAGTGTGCCCCCCAGACACAACCAATGAAAGATGGGGAACTGGGCCACTGGGTTCCGTGATAAAAGGAGAGAGCAAATGCCCTTCCAAGTGGTTAACGGCAATAAATGGCTTTCCAGAGGCTAAAGCCAGGGCTTTTCCCGTCGTATTGCCGACTAATAGCGCTGCAACAAGGCCAGGGCCAGATGTCGCAGCGAAAGCGTCAATTTCTTTGGGAGAAATGTTGGCTATCGAACATGCTTCGCGAATCACATGCGGCAGATCTGCAGAGTGATTTCGAGAAGCCACCTCAGGGACAACACCACCGAATTCACGGTGGATGTTGATCTGAGAAGAGACGACAGAAGCTAGGAGGGTAGATGGATTAACTCCCAGTTGCTGAGTGCTAGATCCTTGGATGATTGCTACAGCAGTCTCATCGCAGGAAGACTCAATGGCTAGAACAGTAATTTTATCCATCATTCCCCTTCTTATTCTTCACTCATGATAGGACGGCTGTGGCCAAGAACGGAGTCTTTGGTGATGGTCACTTTCTTGATCTTAGGTTGGCTAGGAACCTCAAACATCACATCAAGCATCAGTTCTTCGAAAATAGCACGTAAGGCGCGAGCACCTGTCCCATATTCGATTGCTTTTTGAGCCATAGCCTTCAGAGCATCATGCTCAACGATGAGCGTCACGCCAGACATCGCCAACAATTTGGTGTATTGGCGGACCAGAGCATTCTTGGGCTGAGTCATGAGGTTGATCAGCTGTTCTTCATCAAGCTTCGTCAGAGGGCTAAAGACTGGGAAACGGCCGACAAACTCAGGGATCATACCAAACGAGAAGAAGTCTTCAGGCACAGCCTTGCTCAGGATTTGCTCCTCGGAGATCTCCTTGCGCTGTTTTTCTTCTTCTGCTGCGGCAAAGCCCATTTGGCTAGCACCTAAACGCTTGCGGATAATTTCTTCAAGTCCCACGAAGGCGCCACCGCAAATGATAAGGATTTTTTCCGTATTAACCCGAATGTATTCCTGTTGAGGGTGCTTGCGACCGCCAGCCGGTGGAACATTACAGATTGTTCCTTCAACGATTTTGAGGAGAGCCTGCTGAACGCCTTCTCCCGAAACGTCTCGAGTAACCGATACATTCTGAGTTTTGCGCCCAATCTTATCAATTTCGTCGATGTAGATGATGCCTTGTTCAGCTTTTGCTACATCAAAATTGGCCGCTTGAAGTAGGCGTTGTACAACGTTTTCAACGTCTTCACCCACATAACCAGCTTCAGTCAGAGTGGTTGCATCAACAATGCAGAAGGGAACATCCAAGATCTTAGCCAGGGTTCTAGCCAAGAGTGTTTTCCCAGAGCCCGTAGGGCCTGCCATCAGGATGTTCGACTTTTCAATTTCGACATCGTCTAACTTGTTATCGTCACTATTGAAATGCCCCTGGCGGAGTCTTTGATAGTGATTGAAAACGGCAACAGAGAGAACCTTCTTGGCTCTGTTCTGACCAATGACATAGCTGTCGAGTTTCTTGCAGAGCTCTTCAGGCGTCGGAAGATGGTTGAAGTCGATGATGTCCTCCACTTCGTCATCCTCATCAGCGTGACTTACCCCCTCAGGCATCACGGGGAATTTACGTTGCAGTAATTTAGCAATGCATTCAGGGCGGAAACGGTTGATGAGGCTCAGGATGCGATCACCTTGAGCTTCTCCCATTTCCTTGAGGAAAATGGCTGTGCAAGCTTCAGAACATGTGTTGCAGATAGAGATGGTATCTGAAAGACGAATTACTTTAGACGTACTGGAACCCGCTTTTTCAGGATTTCCGCAAAAAGAGCAGTACAGTTTTTCTCCGCCAGAATACTGAGATCCACCTCTGGAACTGTGTGTGGGCATAGGATTGGTAGTTAAAAATCTACAGCGCTAGATTTATTCGGCGCTTGGCTTGCTTTTATCGTGTACGAGGATCTTATCCACAAGGCCATAGGCCACAGCTTCTTCTGCTGTCATGTAATTGTCGCGGTCAGCGTCGTGTTCAAGTTGCTCCA
The DNA here is from genome assembly GCA_964400645.1 of uncultured Akkermansia sp. GTDB lineage: Bacteria > Verrucomicrobiota > Verrucomicrobiia > Verrucomicrobiales > Akkermansiaceae > Akkermansia. The sequence continues at coordinate 43,385 of CAYNVM010000005.1, forward strand.
AGGTTTTGCCAGAATGAGAGGCCAAGATGGCGTTGAGGCGCTTCTTCAAGCTGAACATGAACCCAACCGTACGTTCCACATCAGAGGCAGGACCCTCAGCCCCACCACGGACTTGGTGAATCATGACGTGAGAGTTCGGGAGGCAGAAGCGTTTTCCCTTGGTGCCAGCAGCCAAAAGCACAGAAGCCATGGAGGCGGCCATGCCTAAGCAGTAGGTGTTGATATCGCAAGAGACAAACTGCATGGTGTCGTAAATAGCCAAGCCAGCCGTCACAGATCCACCAGGAGAGTTGATGTAAATGTGAATGTCCTTCTTAGGATCAGTCATCTGAAGGAAGAGGAGCTGAGCGATAATGGCATTAGCCACGGCGTCATCAATGGCAGAGCCAATGAAGATAACGCGGTCTTTGAGCAGTCTGGAATAGATGTCGTAGGAACGTTCCCCGCGTCCATCTTGTTCAATAACATAGGGTAGGGGGGAGTAGGCTTTAGGAGCTTTGTCAGCAGACATGTTATTTAGATAGGGAGAAAACATGATTATGACTTGGAGAAAGTTCTAATGAAAAAGGGGAGAGTGCCGAAGCATCTCTCCCCTAAAGTTGCAGGCGTGTAAAGCCAATTTATTATGCGTTGGCTTCAGCTTCGGTTACATGCACTGTAGCATTCTTAACCAAAGAGTCCAGAACCTTGGATGTCAGCAAGCGAATGCGGATGGCATCGAGGGTACCGTCACGGCGGATTTGGCGGACATAAGCCTTGAATGGTTGCTTATTACGTTCAGCCTGTTGCAAGATTTCCGTGGTGAGTTCGCGGTCGGTAACCACGATGGATTCAGCACGGGCGATGTCTTGCAAGATGAAGTATACCTTAAGGTGACGCTTAGCATCCTTAGCAGCTTCTTCGCGGAGCGTGGATTCAGCAGCGTCGATGTCTTCAGGGCTAGTACCACCGTAGAGAAGTTCTTGCTTCTTGTAGAGGAGAAGCTGTTCCGTTTCGCGCTTGATGAGGCGTTCTGGAAGGTCGAAATCAACGAGTTCAGCAAGCTTATCCGTGATTTGGTCAGCCTTCATGTTGTCGATTTCAGACTGCTTGCGGCGGGAGATATCAGCGCGGATAGCTTCCTTCAGCTTTTCAACATTGGAATCAGGGATGATGCGAGCGGCAAATTCATCGTTGATTTCAGGAACAACAGGAGCCTTCACTTCCTTCACGGTCACGTGGAAGACGATTTCCTTGTTGCGCAATTCAGCGAATGGGAAGTTGTCAGGAAGGGTGACAGGAATGTCCTTGGAATCGCCAGCCTTCGTGCCTTCAAGACCTGCTGCAAATCCAGGGATGAATCCGTCTTCTTCAACCTTCATCCATTGGCCTTCGCGACCTTCGAGGAAGCCAACTGGCTTTTCAAGAGCTTCAGCGATGGGCTTGCCGTCGAGCGTAGAGGTGAAGTCGATGACAACGATGTCTTCTTTTTCTGCAGCCTTATCGGTGGTGTTGTAATCGGTAAGTTGCTTAGCGAGGTCGTTGATGCGAGCATCGACGTCAGCGTCAGTTACATCAGAGGAAGGAACAGAAACTTCGATCCCCTTGTATTCAGGAAGATCGAAAGCAGGAACGATGGTCATGACAGAAGTGATGACCAAAGAACCGTCTTCGTTAGCTTGGAACTCAGGAGTACCAAAGTAGAGAACCTTGAGAGAGGTGTTTTCTTCAAGAGCCTTTTGGCAAGCGGATTCGAAGAGCTGTTGGTTGAGATCTTCAGTGATTTCAGAAGCATAGCGCTTGCTGATGAGAGATGCTGGAGCCTTACCAGGACGGAAGCCTGGGAGTTTGGAATGGCTAGCATAGGAGGAAATGATGGCAGAACGAGATGAAGCAACATCGGCTGCAGAGATCACAGCCTTGAGATTGGCTGAGCAGTCCGGTTGAGTTTCGAGAGTAATGTCCATGAATCTAGGGCGTTGAATAAGAGAATCCGGCGGGATAAGAATAGATTTTAAGGAAATCAAAATCCCGGCTGGCGAGAAGATAGAGAGTTGATTGGCATTTGGCAAGATTCTTGATGTGTAATGACGTGAATAAAGCTATTAAATAGAATATCTCTCCATTAGCGCCTTGACTGAACCAGAGGAAAAGTCCTCAATAGCGAGAGATTGTCCCTACTACGATGTTCCCAAATAATTACCATAAATATACATTTCCCGTTCTGAGTATTATACCAGTTGTGTTGGGATCACTGTCTGTCGCTCAAGATTCAGTGTTAGCCGCTGGAGGCGTTGTCACTCCAGAACAAATTATGAAGGAGTTGGGGCCTGACACAGGTTTGCTGTCAGGGGATCAGAATTACGACGGTAAGACTATTTCTGGCGTATTTATTCGTTACGCAGGTAAGAACCAAACCGTCGATAGAGGTCGACTTCTGGATATGTTGGCCACAAAGCGAGGTGGCAAGTATTCCTCCGATCAGGTAAATCGTGACTTGGAACGTTTGGTGAGCAAGGGACTCGTCTCAGGTAATACGACAGTGACGGTTGATCCAACGGGAGGTGATAGCGTACAGGTGACATTTGAGGTAGCTGCTCAAAATCTTTTGGCAGGGGTGGGATTCCGTGGAAATCAATCGTTCACCAATCAGGAACTTTCTGAAGAAACCAAGTTAGTTGGTGGCCAAGTCTTGAGTGATAAGGCCGTATCAGATGCCATTTCTAAGATCAGAAAATACTATCAGGACGAACGTTATCCTGACGTTTCTGTAGGCTACTACTACGCCAAGACCGAACGTCCTGGCTTCGTGGATCTGATCATTACGATCAATGAAGGGAAGAAGATCAATGTGGTCGATATCGACTTTGTTGGCAATACCCATTACGACTCGGCCCAATTACGCCAAGAAATGAAGACCAAGGAACGCGGTTGGCTGACTTGGATCACGAAATCTGGCCGTCTGGACAGAGAACAGATGGAAGACGACTTGGCTGCCATCGTTAAGTTCTACCGAGATCACGGCTATTTGAGAGCCCAAGTGGTGAAGGTTGAACAACTTGGCCGTGGCAATGATCGTAAGACGAATCTTACCTACAAGATTCATATCTACGAAGGGAAGCGCTATAAAGTTAATAAGATCAAGTTTGGTCCAACTTCCGTCTTCTCAGCCAGTGAACTTGTCCCCGCCTTGAGCATGTATGATGGGGATTCCTATTCTGGCCAAAAGGTCTCGGATGACGTGACGATGATCCGCCGTTACTATGGTTCTCGCGGTTATGCTGATGCCGCTGTAATTCCTGACATTCAGGAAGTGGGGACCGATTCCAATGGATACGGTTTGATCGACATTGTCTACAAGATCAATGAAGGAACACCTTATCGCGTCGGCAATATTTCCATCACGGGTAACACCAAGTCTAAGGACTATGTGATTCGCCGCGAACTTCCACTTCAGTCCAATGATCCTCTGAATGCCGTTGACTTGGAAACAGCTCAGAAGCGACTGACCAACTTGGGCTACTACGAAATGGTAGACGTCTCGCAGGTCTCCTCAAATCGTCCTGGCTACCGAGATGTAAACATTGAAGTGGCAGAAAAACGCACGGGTTCACTGAATGTGGGTGTTGCGTTCTCCTCCATTGAAAGTGTCTATCTCTTTGCAGGTGTCACTCAGTCAAACTTCGACTTGTACGACTGGGGTAGCTTCGTGGGTGGCGGTCAGCGTTTCGCCATCAATGGTCGCGTTGGTACCGAAACTCAGGACGTGAGTGTTTCTTGGTTAGACCCATGGTTCTTGGATCGCAAGTTGGCATTGGGAACCGAAGTCTTCTATAGCAATTCCACCTACTTCTCAGATTTCTACGATCAACAGAACTACGGTTTTGCTGTTTCCTTGAGAAAGTCCTTGGGTGATTTGGATTCCATCAAGCTCGAATATCGTCTGGAACGCTTCAATATCGATCCAGAATGGGATGCCCCTATCTTCTTCCAAGAACAGAAGGGCATTTCTACGAGAAGCCACATCGAACTCTCCTATCTCTACGATAGCCGAGATGCTCAGATCTTCCCTCGCAAGGGCGGTAAGTTCGAAGTGTTGGGTGGTTACTCTGGCCTGGGGGGCGACGTCAAGACGTACAACTTCGGCGTCAATGCATCGTACTATTGGAATCTGAAGTGGGACACTATCTTCAACATCAACGCTGGGTACGCCACCGTTGAAGGAACGGATGACGATAAGTTTGTCCCGATCTTCGAACGCGAATACTTGGGTGGCCCATACAACATGCGTGGTTTCCGCTATCGTGACGTTGCTCCTTACAACCCCGATCTTTCTGGTGACGAAACGATGGGTGGTAAGTCCTCGTTCTTCTGCCAATTCGAATTGACCGTTCCTGTGATCGAAGAAATGCGCTTGGCCTTCTTCTACGACGTTGGTTTTGTTGAGGCTGAAGCCTTCAAGTTCAGAGGTAACAATATCGCCTCCGACTACGGTATTGGTATTCGTTTGAATCTGCCTGTTGGTCCTCTTGCCGTTGACTACGCTATCCCGGTTAAGAGTGGCAACGCCATCGACGATGGTGGTCAGTTCCAATTCTATCTGAACTACTCGTACTAATCCCTCGTGCATCAATCTTGGTAGAGGCTAAGCATCTCTCCAAAGTCATTTATGAATAGATCTCGTATCATCATTCTCTGTGCTCTTTTCCTATGCCTTGTTGGGTTGGGTGGATTGTACAGTTGCCAGGTCCATCGTGCCTCTCAGTTGCAGGAAAGCCTGAGGCAACAGGAAATGGAGAATAAAATCGCTCAGCAACAACGCGAACTCCAGGAAATGCGCAGGGCTACCTTGCTCAATCCCTCTGATGGAACGGAGCTCGCGGACCTCCCACAACGTCCAGCTGCCCAGGAAGAAGAGGCGCCTGCTTCTCGTCCGGCGAAGGAATCCAATGCTCAGCAAGCTAAGATCAAACAACTGGAGGATGAGCTTGCTCGTCTGAGAACTCAGAAGGAGTTGGCAGAGCAGGAGAATGACCTGTTGACGCGGAAAGATGCGGAAAAGCGTGATGCTACGTTGGAATCTCTCAATCAGGTTGAGGAAGCCCGATTAGTCGGCAAGGTCACCTCCTTCGACTACGATAAGAACATTCTGGTCTTCATGCCCATCGGGCAACCAAGCCTGAAGAACGGAGAAGAGCTTGCTATTCGTCGTCGTGGGGGAATTCTTGTCCTGTTGGATGTCGAAGAGTTGGATCCCGATTCAGGATGCTACATCGCTTCCGTGAAGAGCAATGAACTGGCCAACAACGCCAGAGCTGACGGTGGCATTGTGGCCGGGGACGAAGTGATCGTTCCCCCTGCCTCCATCCAAGGAGAATTGCCTGAACTGGATCCCGTCCAACCGACCAATACGGACTTGGAGCCCATTCCTATGACTCCAGATTACCCATCATACTAATTTTTTAGCCTGTGCATTTAAAAGATTTGATTTCCCATCCTGGGCCTTGTTTCTCCTTTGAATTCTTCCCGCCCAAGAATCAAGAAGCTGCTCGCCAGCTTTATGAAACGGTCAAGGATTTAGAGAGTTACCATCCCAATTTTGTCAGTGTCACCTATGGGGCTGGTGGATCCACTCGCGAATTGACTCGCGAAGTGGTAATGAAGATTCAGGAGGAATCGCGCATCCCTACAGTGCCTCACCTTACCTGCGTGGGACATACCAAGGATCAGATCTTCCAAATCTTAGACCAATATGCTCAGGCTGGCGTCAAGGCGGTGCTTGCCTTGCGTGGAGATCCTCCTCGCAACAACCCTGACTATGACAGAAGTCAAGATGCTTTCAAACATGCCGCTGAGTTGGTGTCGTTCATCCGCGAGTTCAACGAATCGGGGCGTCATCCTGATCCCCGTGGCTTTGCCATTGGCGTGGCGGGCTTCCCTGAAGGGCATCCTGAAATGCCCAATCGCTTGCTTGAAATGGATTATCTGAAAGCCAAGGTTGACGCTGGAGCCGACTACATTTGCACCCAGCTCTTCTTTGACAATCACGCCTTCTTTGACTACCGCGATCGTTGCCGACTCGCTGGCATCGATATCCCGATTTTGGCAGGGATTATGCCCATCACCAGTTTAGCCGGCATGAAGCGGATGGCTGAATTGTCGGGTGGCACCTGTTTCCCGGCTCGACTCCTCAAGGCCATCAAGCGGGCAGGGGATGATGTCCATGCCATGAGAGAGGTGGGCATTCAGTATGCCTCTTCCCAATGTGCAGAGTTGCTAGATCAGAATGTTGATGGTATTCACTTCTATACTCTCAACCAATCGGGAGCCACTCGCAAAATTTACAGCAACCTCGGTCTGAAAGATTCTCGCCAACTGTCTGGCGGTAGCAATACCTCTGGAAATTAAGAACCATTGGAGAATCAAGGACTAACAGTTCGATATCACACTTAGTTAACAGTAATGAAAAGAGAGCCGCAGAAGAATATTGAAGAGATGTTCGCTCCTGAGGGAGTACGTCCCGTGGCAGAAATTGAGGTGGGTCCTACCAAGCATGAACAATTCTTGGATAGGAATTACAAGAAGGTCATTTTGGGTGTCCTGGCGTGTGGCCTTATTTTTGGTGGCTACGTCATCTATGACGGCTTGAAGACGGATAAGGTCAATCAAGCGGGCGCATCCCTCATCTCAGCTTTCCAACCTGATGGCACTCTGAACCTCTCCCAACTTCAAAAGGTCCAGACTGACTTCCGTGGCACCAATGCCGCTGAAACATCTGCCTATTTGCAAGGACTCGCTTTGTGGGGGCAGGGCAATGAGGATGAAGGCAATAAGCAAATGGAAGCCTTCATTCAGAATACCAGTGATGCCGCACTGAAATCTCAGGCTTCTGCCATCTTGGGATGCCATTACATGAGAGCTGGTAAGAACGATGACGCCAAGCGTTGCTTTAAGTTCACTGTGGACAGCGCCGACCAGTTGTATAGCCCATTGGCTCTTATTTCCTTGGGCGATATGGCCCGTAGCGCAGGGAATGCGGATGAGGCCAAGACCTATTATGATGAACTCCTCCAGAAGTATCCTGATAGCGTCTACGCCAACTCTGAATGGGGTGTTCCACTCCGTGAAGA
>CAYNVM010000006.1:0-50120 GCA_964400645.1 uncultured Akkermansia sp.
GAAGACACAGAGGGCGTTTGACGGTTGGGGGAGGGCGTGGTAGGCATACGGAGGACGACGCACATGGACACGGTTGGTAGCAAGACGCAGAGTGAACGCTTTCCAGAGATAGGGCAAGGGGACTGGGGAGAGGTCTCTCCCGAGCAGTGGAACAGCTACGAATGGCAGCTGAGGCACAGCATTAAGACCTTGGCCGAGTTGGAACGTCGTCTTGAGTTGACGGATGCCGAGCGAGCAGGCGTTCTGTTGGCGACGCAGTCGCGACTGGCGCTGTCCATCACGCCGTATTTCTTTTCGCTGATCGACAAGGAAGATCCGACGTGTCCGATTCGGCGGCAGGTGATTCCGACCATTCACGAGGCGCTTGATGATCCGTTGGAGTTGGATGATCCCTGTGGCGAAGACAAGGACATGCCAGTGCCAGGCTTGGTGCATCGCTATCCCGACCGCGTGTTGATGTTGCTGACCGACCGTTGCGCGTCGTATTGCCGGCACTGCACGAGATCGCGAGGAGTGTCGGGGGTGGGTCCTGACCATTTGAGTTTGGATTTTGAGGCGGCGTTGGACTACATCCGCCGGACGCCTCAGGTGCGCGACGTGTTGCTGTCTGGGGGCGATCCCCTGTTGTTGCCAGAGGCCAAGTTGGATCGCATCCTGACCGAGATTCAGGCGATTCCGCACGTCGAGTTTGTGCGCATTGGGTCGAGGAGTCCGATTTTCTTGCCTCAGCGCATCACGCCTGAGTTGTGTGCGATGTTGAAGAAGCATGCGCCCTTGTTTATTTCCGTTCACACGAACCACCCGAAGGAGCTAACGGCACAATCGAGACGCGCCTTGGGCATGTTGGCTGATGCCGGGATTCCGTTGGGCAACCAGAGTGTGCTCTTGCGAGGCATCAATGACTCCGTGGACATCCAGATGGAGTTGGTGCACAAGTTGCTGATGTGCCGAGTGAGACCGTATTACCTCTACCAGTGCGACCTGATTCGTGGGTCATCGCACTTCCGCACCTCCGTGAAGACCGGGGTGGATATCATCCAGCAGATGCGTGGGTACACGAGCGGTTATGCGATCCCGCAGTTTGTCATTGATGGTCCTGGCGGTGGGGGCAAGATCCCGATTAACCCCGATTACATCCTCTCCTCTGATGGCGAGGCGTACACGTTGCGCAATTATCGCGGGGATCATTTCCGCTATCCTGAGCCTGTGGAGCACAGCGCTGAGGAGATTGAGTCGCTGACCCAGAGCATCTTGAGGAGTCATTCATGATCAGTGCGATAACGTCATGGTGATAAATGGCGTTAAGAGCAGAAACGAGGCAGAGGTGGGGTCAGGCGATGGGTAAATTCCTGTTGCAAGCCAAGGGGAGACGTGGTTCAATCTGCGCCCGTATTGAACCATGATCGTTGACAAGGAAGAGCTACTGGTATGGAAAGAACGAGCCTCTCAACAGCCGGCTGGGAGAGTTGTCCTTGATCTGGAAGCTGACAGCCTTCACCGCTACCACGAGAAGCTTTGCCTCATTCAATATGCAGATGAGTCGTATGCCTGCATGATTGATCCCTTGTCGATTGAGGACATGATGCCGTTTGCCAACTGGTTGAAAGAGACGACAGTGTGGATGCACGGCGCCGACTACGACATGAGTTTGTTTTTGCAGACGTGGGGCGTGTTGCCCAAGATGCTGTTGGATACCCAGACGGCGGCTCGCTTGTTGGGGTTCCGCCAATTTGGCTTGGCAGCTCTCGTCGAACATTTCTATGGGGTGAAGCTCAGCAAGTCGTCACAGAAGGCGGACTGGGGCAAGCGCCCTCTCCCGCAGACGATGTTGGATTATGCGCTCAATGATGTGCATTACATCTTGGATATGGCGGATAAGCTGACGGCCACCCTCCACGAGAAGGGTCGCTATGAGTGGTTCATTGAGACGTGCGAGCACGACATGCAGCGCGCGTTGGCACGCCATCAAGCGGGCAATGCTGAGCCATGGCGCATCCAGGGGTGCGGACGCTTCAACCGACGTGGGTTGGCTGCGTTGCGGACCTTGTGGATGTGGCGAGACACTGAGGCGAAGAATTGGGACAAGCCCTCCTTCATGGTGTGTGGCAACACCGATTTGTTGCATTGGAGCCAAGTGTTGCAGGAGCAAGGCACGGTGAATCCCCTGCCCCGTTTCCACAAACACCGCCGGGAACGCTTCTTGGATGCGGTGCAAAAGTTTTACAGTATGGATGAGGAGGATTATCCCCACCGCATCTTTACCCCCAAGCGTGCGAAGTCTGAGCAGTTTGACGAAAAATTGGCTCAGCTCATTGAGCACCGCAACGAGGTGGCCGAGAAGTTGGACATTGAACCGTCCTACATTGCGAGCCGCTCTGTGCTGGAATCCATTGCCGAAAACGAAGAAGAAGGTAAGAAGAGCCTGCTGAAGTGGCAATTGGGCGTGCTCAATTTGGGCTAAAATGGGTTCTGAACGAGCCAATTTTCGTATAAAAATTTACATAGGGAGAAGACAAAGTTCTTGACCCAAGTCGCATAAAGTATTATGCGGTTCGTCCATTCCCGAACAATTAGTAAAAGGAAGTACTCAATCATGCGTGAAGTAATCGTAAGAAAAGGTGAACCGATCGACCGCGCCCTCAAGCGCCTCAAGACAAAACTCGACATTGAAGGGATCTTCGACGAAATGCGTCGTCGCCGTTCTTTTGAAACTCCAACGGAAGAAAAGCGTCGCAAGGCTCGTTCCGCAGCTAAGCGCAATAAGGTAAAGTGGCGTTTCAGCAACCGCGAAGAAGCACCTGCTGAATCTGCAGAAACTACGACCACCGCCCCACAAGACTAAGTTGAATCCAGTTCGGGAATTATCCCTCTGAATATCATTTTACTGACAAGGATACCGTCACGATGCGGTGTCCTTGTTGTCTTTTAAGAGACAGCCCTTCATCTTATTTCAGAAGCCATGACACAATCTGCCCAACTGTTTACCCGCGCCCAAGCTGTGATTCCTGGGGGCGTCAATTCCCCTGTTCGCGCGTTCCGCAATGTTGACGGCAACCCGTTCTTTGTTCAGTCGGCAAAGGGATCCCACTTGCTCGATGTGGATGGCCGGGACTTGGTCGACTACGTGGGGACTTGGGGGCCTGCCATTCTGGGACATGCTCCTCAGGTGGTGTTGGACGCCGTTCACGCGGCCGTTGACTGTGGCTTGGGCTACGGCATTCCGACGCCTGTGGAAGTGGACATGGCCGAGACGGTTACTCGTTTCTTCCCCTCCGTGCACAAGGTGCGCATGACCAACAGTGGGACAGAAGCCACTATGTCAGCCATCCGATTGGCACGTGGGTTCACGGGGCGCAAGTACATCTTGAAGTTTGAAGGTTGCTATCACGGACACGTCGATAGCTTGTTGGTCTCTGCTGGATCTGGCGCTCTGACCTTTGGCGAGCCCGACAGCGCAGGGGTGCCACGCGAGTTTGCTCAGCTCACCCTGACCGCCCCTTACAATGACAAGGAAGCGGTGACGGCCATCTTCAAGTCCTGGGGCAAGGACATTGCCGCTATCATCGTGGAACCCTTCCCAGGCAATGCGGGCTTCTATCTGCCCAAGCCAGGGTTCTTGGAATTCTTGCGCGAGATCACGGCGCAGTATGGCAGTTTGCTGATTTTTGACGAAGTGATGACAGGCTTCCGCGTGGCCGCAGGGGGCGTTCAAGAGCTCACTGGCATCGTCCCTGACCTCACCTGCATGGGTAAGGTCATCGGTGGCGGACTTCCTGTTGGGGCTTTTGGCGGTCGCCGCGACATCATGGATTGCGTCTCACCTCTGGGTCCCGTCTACCAAGCAGGCACGCTGTCAGGTAACCCCGTAGCCTTGGCGGCAGGGATGGCTCAGCTGAGAACCTTGGAGCACAGCGATGGCTACGCCAAGTTGGAAGCTCTGGGTGCTCAACTGGAAGAAGGGCTGAAGCATGCCATGAAGGCAACGGGACATCAGTTCACGATCAACCGCTCGGGCTCCATGTTCTGCCTGTTCTTCACCGATCAACCCGTGGCCAACCTCGCCGACTCCCTGAAGGCAGATGCCGGGAAATATAAGAAGTATTTCTGGAGCATGTTGGAACAGGGGATCTACGTAGCGCCCTCGCCATTTGAGACGGGATTCATCTCACTGGCACACAGTGAAGACGACATTGAAGCGACCTGTCGAGCCGCTGAGAATGCCTTCCGACAGCTCTAAAGCACTCAGTCCTCAAGCTAAAAACTTTGCCATCCACCAGGTTTTTATCTAAATTTTTGAAAAACAGGCTTGCCTTATCAGCTGATTCATTGCATCCTGCGCGTCCGCAAGACGCGTATGCTACACGCATCATTTTAGAAAACACCACTATGAGAAAGTACGAAGCTCTTATCGTTTTCAATATGAAGGGTTGTGAAACCCCAGTTGAAGAACTCATCAAGAACGTAGCTGGCGAAATCACCGCTCAAGGCGCTAACATCACCGAAATCAACAACGTTGGTCGCCGCGAATTCGCATACGAATCCAACCACTTGGCTGCAGGTCAGTATGTCACCTATGCATTTGACGCTGAACCATCCGCCATTCGCGTTATCCGCGAACACCTCCGTATCAACCCAGTCATCCACCTTCAGTACTACAAGGTTCTCGGCTAATTGATCGGGGGCGCATTTCCATTTCGCGCCTTGCTCGACCTCTTTCATTGCCACTGAGTGCTCACGCGCTCAGTGGTTTTTTGCGTTTACTGGTGGGACGTGGCCCAACTGGCCGTGCGGCGTCTGCCGTGCAGGATGAGGATTCCCAAATAAAAGGCGGCCATGACTGCCAAGAAGAGAGGCATGCCGCCATCAGAGCCATGATCCATCGCCATGGCGCTCACGGTAGGGCCGGTGATGCAACCGATGGTGTAGCTGAAGAGCAAGGTCTGGTTCATCGGCACAAGGTAGTCGTGAGGGACGTGGTCGCATCCCAAGGCTAGCGTGACAGGATAAAGCGAGAAGGCGGCGGCTCCGAGGACGATGAGCGACAGCGCCATGCCCCACGGGAGCAGGAGAGCGAGGCAGGAGGCGATGAGAAGCCATGATTGGAGCTTCAGCACGAAGGGACGTCCTTTGACCTCAGCCAGGCGTCCGAGCGGCCATTGTCCTGCGATGCCAGCACCGACGAGCAGAGCCATCCACTGCCCCACCTCAATGGTCGACATCCCTCGGTGCTCGAGGAACAGAGGCATCACACCGTAAATAGAGCCGAGCAAAATGCCCGAGATCACGCACCCGAGCACGCTGAGTCGGGGACGTTTTCTGACGAGCATCGCGCCGATGACGGCCAAGGAGCGAGGCGGTTCGGGTGGAGCAGGATGCGTCATCAGGATGGGGATGAGGGAGAGTAGCCCAATGCCAGACAAGGCAAGGAGACAGCCTGTGCGGTCGGAGGGCAAGCAGGCAGGCACGAGTTGTCCCAAGACCGTGGCAGCGTAATAGACCACCATGTAGGCGGCGAGCAAGGAAGCGCGCGTGTGGTTATCGCCCAGGCGCAGGAGAGCACTCTCGACGACGACCCAGACGAGGGCGCAAGCAATGCCCCCGACGAAGCGGACGGCGATCCAGAAGGCCACAGAGCCCGAGGGAATGAGGAGAAGAGTGGAAGCCACGCAGAGGAACGTGGCCACGAGAAAGCTCCATTTGTAGCCACTGCGGGCGATCAGCGAGCCAGCACCGAGAGTTCCGACGAGGTTGCCTGTGAAGAAGCAAGTACCCACCACGCCAATGAGCGATGTAGAGATAGCGTCAGCAGCAAGCCACAGAGGCACCAGCGTGTTGAGGGCGGCAATCACCGTCGTCAAGAAAAGGAGCGCGGAGAGTAACAACGTTGTGCGCTTGATCAGAGAACTCATAGGTCAGGAGAGGATAGGCCAGTACATGGCACAGATTGCTTATCATCCCGCCATGCGGTGATGTCAACCGCTGACTCAATCTTGCACGCATCGCTGTCACAGCTTAGATGACAATATTGGCATCTAAGGGAGAAAGAGACAGGCTCATGGCTTGACGACATGAGAGAAAAGGTAGACGATCCGCTCGCTTTTTTATTCCTGATATGATCGATACAACTGTTGCATATACTTTCGTTTTCACAGGAACTGTGCAGCGCGTCGGCTTTCGCGCGACAACGGCTGCATTGGCTCAGAACTACCCCAAGCTCAAGGGATGGGTGCGCAATATGCCTGATGGAACCGTTGAGATGCACGTCCAAGGACCTAAGAAGGACATTGAGGAGCTCTTGATCCTCATGACGAAAGAGAGTCGCTTGGCCAACTTGATTGATCACCTCAGCAAAGAAGAAGTGGCGCTCAGTGACAATCTCGAGGATTTTCACATCCAGTACTAGCCTTGATGTTGACACGCAACAACTGATGCGCAAACTAAGAACTACTATTCACCACTATTAATTGCATTATGACCACAGAAGAGAAATTTGACCAATTTGTCATGCATACGTATGGACGCTTTCCTATGTCCGTTGTTCGCGGTGAAGGGACCCGTCTGTGGGACAGTAATGGCAAATGCTATCTTGATTTCTGTGCCGGTATTGCTGTCTGCGCTTTGGGACATTGTTATCCAAGCGTGACGAAAGCCTTGCAGAAGCAGGCTGAGACGTTGGTGCACTGCTCTAACCTGTACTACATTCCTCAGCAGGCCGATTTGGCTGAGTTGATCGTCACCAAGTGCACGCAAACCCCAGGTAAAGTTTTCTTTGGCAATAGTGGTGCAGAAGCCAATGATGGGATGATTAAGACGGCACGACGCTACGGTCACCGCAAGCCAGCCGCCGACGGATCTCCCCGTTACGAAGTGTTGACCTTCAAGCAATCTTTCCACGGTCGTACTCTTGGCAGTATGGCAGCAACTGGCCAGGCCAAGATCCAGAAGGAATTTGACCCGATGCTTCCAGGCTTCCGCTATCTTCCTTTCAACGATCTGGAAGCCGCTAAGAATGCAATCCGCAAGGAAACAGTGGCCTTCATGTTGGAACCCGTCCAAGGTGAAGGTGGCGTGAATCCCTGCACGCCTGAGTTCTTGGCAGGTCTCTACGAATTGTGCAAGGAACACGATCTCTTGCTCCTCATTGATGAAGTGCAGTGCGGCTTTGGGCGCTGTGGCGACATCATGGGTTGGCGCGCCGTGAACCCCAACGTGAAGCCTGACGGTGTGTCTTGGGCAAAGGCTTTGGGTGGTGGCGTTCCCATGGGAGCCTTCTGGATCAGCGACCGTGCTATCGACGATAAGGGGACGCAACTTTCCTCCATCATGGATCCAGGTTCACACGGTTCCACCTACGGAGGTAACCCACTTTGCGCAACAACGGCCCTGACGGTGCTCACCGAAATCCTTGGTCAAAATCTTCCTGAACGCGCCAACAAGTTGGGTCAACAGATCCGCCAAACGATTGAGTCATGGGGTCTGCCCGTGGTCTCCGCTTGCCGTGGTTTGGGCTTGCTCATCGGCATTGGCCTGAACACGGATCTGGTTCCTACGCCAGAAGGCAAGACGCCGGCTCTCGTTGTGGTTGAAGCCTTGCGCCAAGAAGGCCTCCTCTCTGTTGCCGCTGGTCCTAACACGGTTCGTCTTCTTCCTCCTCTCAACGTGAAGGAAGAAGAAGTGGAACAAGCTTTGACGATCATCAAGAAGACCCTGAAGGGCTTCTGCGCCTAAGGCATTAAGGGAGAGAAGAGCTTAACTGGTAGCACCCCATGATCCTGGAATCACCTGTTCCGACGAACCAAGCATTGGGAACTCCCGTGAGGCAGTTTTCCGTCATGCTGTCGAACAAGGCAGGTGCGCTCACCTCTCTTCTCTCCATGCTGGGATCATACAGCATTGTCTGTGTTGGCGTCAGCATGGTCGATACCCAAGAAGTTTCGATCGCTCGTTTTATCGTTAGTAATCCCGAATTGACCAATGCTCTGTTACTTGAACGGGGCATTGGTTTTTCTGTAACGGAAATGATCGTCGTTGCCCTGCCCTATGGGGCGTCCAAACTCTGCTACTGCCTTGAGGCTCTAGCTCAGTATAACCTCAACATCGACTATCTGTATCCGCTCTTCCCCTTGCCTAAGGGGTACTCCATGGTCGCGCTCCACTGCGACGATTTGCCCAAAGCGCGCGATATCTTGCTTATGGCAGGCTTTAAGTCGCTCTGCCAAGAAGACATTTCCCGATAACAACAAAGGCGCCTCGATGAGACGCCTTTATTATTTGAACTGACTTGGGGAAGATCAAATGACTCCACGGTACGCGCGAGTTGTCGACGCGACGGCGGCGCTCAGCCGAGGGAGTTCGAGGAGAAGGAATTGGCAATCACTGAGGGCGCGAAGCTTCACGGATTCCGCTTCGGTGATGACAACACTATCGCCGGCCTGCAGAGGCAAACTCGAGCCAGCAACCAGTTCTCCTGAGATCACGCTAAGGGCCAATCCTGCTTGAGGAGCAACCTTGATATCGAGCTCCTGAGCATCATCGTGCCAGTTCTCGCGAATTGTGCCTAGAGAAAGGTGCAATGGTTGGCTCAGGGAGATGAGAGCCTGCGGAGCCAAAACGCTCAGGAGGCTCGTTTCTTGGAGCTGAGAGCGCACGTCATAGCAGTGGACCTGAGGCTTGTCATTCTCACCGCTGGCTTTGGCGCGAATGAGGAGGAAGCGAAGTTCTTGGAGACTGCACTCATTGCTGAGTTGGAAGCCGATGCCACAACCAGAACGAACGACGAGGACCTCACCGCTGGTCAGCACCGTGGAGTATCCTTGGCTGTCGCGGTATTTGAGATAACCACAAAGGGGGATGACGACTAACTCCTCGTTTTCAATGAACTGGAGTCTGCCTTTTGAACGAGGAGCGATCACAGCCTCGCTAAAGCATGTCAGAGAGCCACAGCGGGCCGTCACAGGAAGAGCGCCATGCCCCGCCACGTCAATCAGCTGGCGAGATTGCATCCATCCAATGTCCACCCAGCGTCCGTCCTCGGCTGTATAGTAATCAATATTCATGTGTTGGTCCTCTATGAGTCTTTCTGAAAAAGAAGAAGCGAGGTCGACTGCCTCTTTTTTCTTTCTAATAATGACTCAAATTAGGCCAATCTGTTGAATACGTGTCACAAAAAGTTACTTGCCGATGCAGAACGTCGAGAAAATGGCACCGAGAATATCCTCTGTATCAATCTTGCCCGTCAGCTCACCCAAGGCTTCCATCGCCTCTCTGAGATCGAGAGCCGTCAGCTCTGGGCTGTCTTGACGGAGCAATGAAGCTTCGGCCTGATCAAGGCTAGCCACGCATCGGCGCAAGGCTTCTTGGTGGCGCGCATTGATGGAAGCCAGAGACTGGCCATCTGACTGAGGGAAACGGTTCGCGAAGATCTTCCAGATGGCTTGTTCTAGCTCTTGCTTGCCGGCATCCTGCTGACATGAGAAGCGAACGCCTTCCGTGCTCGCCCAACTGGGGTGCTCCGAGAGGTCGCATTTGTTCAGAATGAGCAAGGAGGGGATTCCTTCGGGCAGGGAGACGCGTTGGTTGGCTTCCTGAGGCTGAGAGGCATCAACCACCTCCAGAATGAGGTCAGACGAGGCTATGGCCTTAGACGTGCGTTCAATGCCGGCTTGTTCGATGAGGTCTTTGGCATCGCGCACGCCCGCCGTATCGACGAGGCGCAGGGCAAGTCCACCGACGAGGACAGACTCCTCGACCGTGTCGCGCGTGGTGCCTGGGATATTGCTCACGATGGCACGTTCATAGCCCAGGAGCTTGTTGAGGAGGCTCGACTTGCCAACGTTAGGTTCGCCAACAATGGCGGTGCGCACACCTTCGCGGAAAAGGCGGCCTTGGTCAGCCGTTTGCAACAGACGATTGATGCGCGAGCGAATGGCATCGAGCGAACGAGTCATCTGCCCCACCGTATCGGGCGTAATGTCTTCTTCAGGGAAGTCAATATAGGCCTCGACGTGGGCGACAAGATGAATCAAGTCTTCCGCCAACTGAGAGACGACATGGCCGATGGCGCCATTGAGCTGTTCCTGGGCAGCTTTGAGAGCGAGATCGCTTCCTGCGGAAATGATGTCCATGACCGCCTCCGCTTGGGTCAGATCCATTCTGCCATTGAGGAACGCACGCTTGGTAAACTCGCCAGGTTCCGCAGGGGAAGCACCACAAGCGAAGAGGCGTTCCAACACGCGGCGCGTCACTAACATGCCTCCGTGGCAGGAGACTTCAACCGAGTCTTCTCCCGTATAACTGGCAGGCCCACGGAACCACGTGGCAAGCACTTGGTCGATCACCTGACCGTCACTGGCAACAATGTCTGTCAGGGTCACGCGACGGGGTTGCCAGTCTTTGGGCAAATGAGCACAGCGTTCGAGCACAGCCAGGCAATCAGGGCCGCTCATGCGAATCACAGAAAGAGCACCCTGTCCCACTGGCGTGGCGACCGATGCGATAGTCGTCGTCTCCATCATCTCCCGTCCTCGTTATGATTCAATGGTTTCAAAGAAGCCACCTCCGAGGAGGCGCCCCCCTTCGTAAAAAGCACAGACTTGGCCGATGGCGAGAGCTCTCACTGGGGTATCAAATGTCAGGCGGACCTTGTCCTCGGCTATGTACGAGCACGAGCAGGGCTCAGCCTTGGCCCGATAGCGAGGCTGGGCAAGCACGCGTCCTGGCAAAGGTTGGCGCGTATTGGTGATGCCACCGACAATCACCTGAGAGGCGTAGAGGCCCTTTGTGGCGTGGTCTTCATAGCCAACGATAAGACGGTTGCGCTTGATGTCCTTCCCCACGACAACATAAGCCACACCTTCGCGCGGAGAGGCCACACCATGGCCCTTACGTTGGCCAATTGTAAATAAATGCAAGCCGTTGTGGCGTCCCACTTTTTTGCCGTCAGTGTCGACAATATCGCCAGGAGAATCGGGCAGATAATGGCGAAGGAAGTCGCTCATCTTCACCTGACCGATGAAGCAAATGCCCTGACTGTCCTTCTTTTTGGCAGTGGGCAAATGGTAGCGCTCAGCAAGTTCGCGCACCTGAGGTTTGAGCAGATCGCCCAAGGGGAAACGCGCCCGTTCGATCTGATCCGGGCGCATAAGGGAAAGGAAATAGGACTGATCTTTGTTGGGATCACTGCCACGGAGGAGATCAACGCGCCCGTCAGATCGAACGACGCGGCGCGCATAGTGGCCAGTTCCCACGGCCTCGAAGCCTTGCTCCAAGGCATAGTCAAGAAAGACTCCGAACTTCATTTCGCGATTGCAAAGGACATCGGGATTGGGCGTATACCCCGCCCGATATCCTTCGATCAGGTAGTTGACGATGCGATTGCGATACTCGTCAACCAAGTCGACCACGCGGAATTCAATTCCTAGTGTTTTGGCAACCCCGAGAGCGTCGTCGATATCAGACTCCCATGGGCATTCGCCAGGGATTTCCTCAGAGTTAATCCAATTCTTCATGTAGGCCCCGACGACCTCATGCCCCTGTTCCAAGAGGAGAGCGGCAGCTACAGAGCTGTCGACACCTCCTGAAAGTCCAACCAATATTCGAGCCACAGTCTTTCCTTACTATTTTCTCATCATTATTTAGCCGACGTTGGGACAACCCATGAATCGTTGACCAACTTAAGCACCAAAGCAGCCGGCGTGCTATCACCTACGCGCTTGAGAGTCAAGACACATTCCATTGGAGTACCCTGAGCCATGACCAAACGCTTGGCAAGGTCACGTTGATCGTCATTGGAGAGATCCAAGTAGGCATTGATCGCACGATCAGAACCCATGGTGGAAAGCTTCACACTGAAGAACTTGGCAGCATCGTTGTAAGGAGCTTCATGTACGTTGTTGGCAACGACATAGACACGGAAGTCACCATCTTGGGCCTTTGGATCAGCCACCCATTCATTCCAGTCAAAGGAGGAATAGCGGACTTCACTTTCCCAGTCGACCTTAGGATCCTTACCGACGAAGCGTACAGCGACAAAGCCTTGGCTTCCGTCATCGAGACCGACGCGCATCTTCCAGTAGGAAACGCCATGGATAGGAAGTGAGCTCGGAGGTTCGATAATTGCACGAAGAGCACGGCTCTTGATGGGGTGATTGTTGTAGTAGGTCGTCACCGTATCCTTCAAGCGGTCTGCATCAAGGATGAAATTCAGTTTTTCTTCTGGAGTCTGAGCGGTGTAGTAGCCATTGACAGCCAACAAGATCTTGCCCAAGTTGGATTCTGGGTCAATCTGCTGAGAGTTCTGCTTAGTAGCATCGGTCTTAGGAGCTTCAGCAGAAGCAGTGGCCTGAGGAGTAGCTTGGGGAGCTTGAGCCTCATTAGCAGTATAGACGGTCTTGACGACTTCGGGAGCAGGAGCAGCGTTGTCATCAACAGGCTTGATCGTATAACCACAAGCTAACATGTAAATAGCACCAATGAGGGCAAGGCCTAATAAAACAATGATCACGATAAATGGTGCCATTGATGTACGGCTCTCACCTTGATACCCATGACTGACGGGTCTTCTTTTATTCTCCATAATAATTTTGGTTTCCTAGATTCAAATTAGTTTTGATCATGGTGGCAAGCTTAAAGGATGATGAATTTTCATCTGCTGACACAGATTGCATCCATTGTTCGCGTCTCAACCAAGTTCTTTGACGTTTAGCATACTGCCGTGTCACCAAGGTAAGTTTCTTAATGCAGCTTTCTTTATCTAGTTCACCAGCGATGTATTCTCTTATCACTGAAAGGCCTAATGTTCGCTCCGCCGTGGCAGAACAAAGGCCCAGTTGCTTCACTTCTTCAACCACACCAAGGTCAAACATTAAGTGTGACCTACGTGCGATGCGATTTTCTTGATCTGCAGGTTCACGAGTAATTACAAAACCCACTCCCAAAGGTTCTGTTTTCCAATTTTCGCGCCAATAGCTCAGGGGCTTTCCTCCTAAAAGCACGATTTCCAAGTTGCGCTCTACATATCGTCTATTTTCAAGACTTGTCATAGCAGCGCCCTCTGGATCAATCCGTTTAAGTTCCTCCACGAGATCAGCCAATTCTCGGGAAGCCATACTCTCTCTCAAGGCAGGATCAGAGGGAGGAGCTTCTGAAATTCCGTGTGTGAGGAACTTTAAGTAAAGGCCTGAACCGCCTACAACGATAGCTGATTTTCCCCTTGCATGAATATCATCAATGCATTGCATCGCCCGACGACAGTGGCGTGCGGCATCCCAATTTTCTGAAGGATCTAAAAAGCCGACCATGTGGTGGGGGATCTCTCGGCAGTCATCCTCACTGGGAGCCGCCGTCAAAATGGGCATTCCTCGATACACCTGGTAAGCGTCCGCACTGACGATCTCCGCATCAAGCATCCGCGCCAATTCAAGGGCTACGCCAGATTTCCCCGAAGCCGTGGGGCCAGCAATGAAGATCAATGGTGGGCGCTGTTCCATGGAAGCGGTCATAGTTCTGAATGGCCCAGGGTACCAATTGTTGTTCCCAACTGCTCAAGGGCATCGAGTTGTTCCGCTAGGCGATCAGCAGAAAGACGGCCTTCTATCAGTTCTTGGTAGCTCGTGATCAGTTCACGAACCTTGCGAGGATCATCGTCCAACAACTCAATGCGGTAGCGATCTAGACCAGCTTTGTAAAACGCCTGGAAGAAGCTAGCGCCCGTCTGAGCTCTTCCATTGAAGAGGGTGTTTCGGCAACCGACATCTGAGAACAGGGGATGGAGCTGACCGACTCGATCCTTCAACCAAACGCGATGGTGTTCGCAAGGTTGTCCACAGTCCTTGAATGAGTGACCCTGGGAAAGGAAGGTGCAGAAAACACAATGCTCCATGTGGAACATGGGCATGTGCTGATGAATCGTCAACTCAAGCCAATCCCCTGGCGTGCGTGCGAGTAGGTCGAGTACTTGACTGGCGTTAAGGTCGTAGGAAATCGTCAGACGTTCAAAATGGCCTTGTTGGCGCAAAATGTCAGCCGACCACGGATTGGAGACATTAAGTGAGAAGTCACCCACTTTACGCAAAGGAGAATCGGCAAAGTACTCCGCAGCACCTAAGTTGCGGATCAGAACGCCGTCAGGTTGGGCTCGTTCAATGATCTTGAAAAAGCCCTTTTCCTTGGGTTTCTGGATGCGAGGCGTCGCAAGGAATACAGAGACAGTTGGATCGAGTTGACGGATACTCTGGACAGCCTCGGCGTACTGGCGCAAGTCTTCAAAATCAAGATATAGGGTCTTGATTCCCGCCTCAATAGTCGGTGCTATCTGACTGACTCTACGGCATAGCACCGTTAGCGTGGCCGGGTTTGAGGGAGAAGTGTTGTTTTTCAGTACAGGAAGAGGGCGCACCTGCAGTTGAGGAGCTTGGGGAGCCTCACTGTTTTCCAAAGCCTCGACAAGCTCACGTCTCAGCTTGTTGAGAATACTCAGAGGCATCATCAATCCATCGGGGAGATCTGAGTCGCAGTGACCAAGTTGGAATCCTGTACCCCCGAGACGCCCCAGTTGTTCTCGCAAGACCTCTGGCGTCAAGGGACGCTTCTCCGCCTTTTCCAAATTCACCGATGAAGAGACCGATACCCCCCATTCAGGACATTCGACCACAAGAGGAGCACCTTCCTGGCCATGGCAACGGAGGTGAATAGGTTGAGCAATCACCACCTTTTCCTCTGTCCACGTCTTGCGAAGGCGAGCATTGAGAATGGGATCGTCCGTTTTCCAAAGTTTCTGGCCACGGCGCACACGATGCCAATCGATGTGGCCAGCCTTCCCATGGAAGAGGAGGCGATGCCCTTGGAACTTCCAAATACGCCCACCTTGTTCATCGTTACGATCCTCGCCAGCATCAAAAACAAATCCATCACCAGGAGCGATCGGCACACCGTGCAAACTATCAAGCTCAACCCAGCCATTACCGACGGCTGTAATCGTGCCAACGAAGACGCCACGTTTCTTCCCATGGCGGCCATGAGTGAGGCGAGGGTGATCTGTCCCATGCAACCATCCGTGAGAGAATCCACGAGAAAAGACCATGCGCAGATCGTAGCGATCGCCGTCATTGATGCGTTCTTTGGAGAGACCGCGAGCAGTATCGATCGCCTTGCGGTACACGGCCGTCACGGCAGCCACGTACTCAGGACTCTTAAGGCGACCTTCAATCTTATAGCTCTTTACACCCATCCGGACGAGTTCAGCGATATCATCAACGGCACATAAATCCTGAGGGCTCAGCAAATAGCGGCGTTCTCCAAGATCAACCTCCTTGCCATCCTTCACGATCGTATATGGCATGCGACATGCTTGGGCACACTCACCGCGGTTAGCACTGCGACATCCAAGACTTTCAGACGTCAGGCACTGTCCCGAATAAGAAACACATAAAGCCCCATGGACAAAAACCTCAAGTGGAACGCCCGTTTCCGTCGCACACGCATCAATGTCATCTAGACTGAGTTCGCGAGCTAATACGGCTCGTTCCATGACTAAGAAGCGTTCGACAAATTGGATTCCCTCGGGAGAACTCAGCGTCATTTGCGTGGAAGCATGGAGTTCCAACTTCATCATGGGATCCTGCTTTTTCCATTCAGATAGTTGGTTGGCAAGTCCCATATCTTGAATGATCACACCATCAACCCCGGCTTGGTTTAGCTTCCCCAAGTACTCCATTGCCTCGGCCATTTCCGAGGTAAAGACCAAGGTGTTCATGGTGACGAAACCTTTCACGCCATGGCTGTGAAGGTATGTCATCAGCTCAGGTAAATCAGTCAACGTGAAGTTGTCCGCACGCAAACGAGCATTGAACTGATCTAGGCCAAAATAGATAGCATCTGCTCCATTGGCGACAGCCGCACGAGCACAATCCCAATTCCCCGCCGGCGCTAACAATTCCGGTGTCATGTCCACGGGATTTTCAGTCGACCTCACCTCTGAACTCATACGAGTACAGTCGCCAACATGATGCGTCTCGTCAAGGGCAATCGAGCTAACTCGAAGCCAGTTATTGCACTGTTTTCCGATGGTCAGCTCCCTGGAGTAGAGACAAGACATCGCCCAACAGGAACAAAGATCCAGTCACCAACACGCGACGCCCCGACTCAGTTGCCACTTTTAGGCCATCTGCAAGAGTATTGTGGATGCTTATGGGAGCTGAAGATACTGCAGACACAAGCTTCTCCATGGCATGGGCTTCCAAGATACGAGGAGACGTACAAGGGACTAAATGCCACTCGGCAATCATAGGGCTGATGAGATCGAGAACTCCTTCGATATTCTTATCCGATGAGGCGGCAAAAACAGCCGTTGCCTTTTCATCCCCAAAGCAACGCTTCCACGTATCGATGAGGACTCGAGCAGCATGAGGATTGTGAGCGCCATCGAGAATCATACGACCTCCACTGAGTTGCTGGAAACGACCTTCCCATGAGATGTGAGAGAAAACGTCGGCAGCCTCTGCCTCAGAAATCAAAATCCCCAACTGGCGCACAGTCGTCAGAGCGAGTTGGGCGTTCTCCTGTTGGTGATGGCCAGCCAAAGCCAAGCCTGGGAAAGGGTCGGCCACTGGGGAAACAACCGTTAAAGGAGCTCCTAAACGATGAGCGACTTCAGCAATGACAGACGTAGCGGCTTCTTCCTGAATTGCAGAAACCACTGGTTTGTTAGCTTGAATGATACCAGCCTTTTCTCCCGCGATCTCCTCTAGGGTCTCGCCCAAATACTGTTGGTGATCGAGTCCAATGGGCGCAAGAACGGCTACATCTTTGGGTACTGCATTAGTAGCATCCAAACGGCCTCCTAACCCAGTCTCAAGAACAAGGAAGTTCACCCCTCGTTCTTGATAATACTGGAGGGCAATGGCCAAGGTCAGTTCAAAGAAGGTCGGATGCGGATCCCAATGTTCCACCACTTGCTTCGTCTTGGTCATAAGACGGGCCAATGCCTCTTCCGAGATCATCTCACCGTTCACTCGAATACGTTCACGGAAATCTACAAGATGAGGAGAGGTAAAAAGTCCCGTTGTAAATCCTGCATGACGAGCTAAGGCTTCCGTCATAGCACATGTGGAGCCCTTACCATTCGTTCCCGCCACGTGAACAACCTTGACTCCAGGTTGGGGCAAACAATGCAGGGCCTCAAGCAAACGCTTCGTCCCTTCCAAGCCCAATTTGATCCCAAATAGTTGTGTTGAGTACAACCAGTCGAGCCCATCCTGTAAATTCATACCGAGATCTATACTCTCACTGCGAGTCCTTGGCAATACGGCACAGCTTTCCACCTCTTCTCGTCATCAAATCCATCACATTTGTGTTATAACCCAAGTTTTTTCGCCCCAAATGTTAGTTTGATCAAACATTGTGATTGACATAATGTTTGTTAGATCTAACTTTCGTGTGAATCAAACCTGTAAAGGATATGCCGCTATCCATGTTATCAATCGGAGATGTACGCCAGGTCAACAAGATCCATGGCAAAGACGAAACTCGCCGTTTTTTAGAAAACTTAGGTTTCGTATCGGGGACAATGGTATCCGTGATTTCAGAGAGTGATGGGAATCTCATTGTGAAAGTTAGAGAGAGTCGCATCGCTATCAGCAAAGTATTGGCAAGTAAAATTTTTGTTGCTTAACACCTTATAAACAAACTGGACACATGACGACACAACGCACGCTAAGAGATGCTGCCATCGGAGAAACCGTCACCGTTACCAAGCTAACGGGGGAAGGTCCATTGAAGCGCCGCATCATGGACATGGGAGTCACCAAAGGAACACCCATTTATATTAGGAAGGTAGCCCCATTGGGCGATCCCATCGAAGTAACAGTTCGAGGCTACGAGCTCTCTATCCGCAAGTCTGAAGCCGAAAACATCTGTATTAATTGACATGACCAAGCGAGCTCACTGACCTGACAGTAATCTCGCTAGATTTGTAACAAGAACGAAGAAATGAAGCCCATTACCATCGCGCTAGCAGGTAACCCCAACTGCGGCAAGACGACATTGTTCAATGATCTGACAGGCGCCAGTCAATACGTTGGCAACTGGCCAGGTGTAACAGTTGAACGCAAGGGGGGACAACTCAACCAATTCCCCGATATTGAAATTCAGGACTTACCGGGTATCTATTCCCTTTCTCCCTATACATTGGAAGAAGTGGTTAGCCGAGATTACTTGGTTAAGGACGAACCTTCTCTTATCGTCGACTTGGTCGATGCCACGAACCTTGAACGCAACCTGTATTTGACGACTCAACTCCAAGAATTGGGACGTCCAGTCATCATTGCGCTCAACATGGTCGATTTGCTGAAGACTCGAGGCATCACCATCGACGTTAAGAAACTTTCTAAAGCACTCCACTGCCCAGTCGTTGAGATTAGTGCTCTAAAAGGAACGGGGGTAAAGGAACTCGTTCAACAAGCAGTTGCCACGGCCAAAGACAGCAGTGCAAAAGCCCCCGAGACCATTCGCTTCAGCGATGAAGTAGAAACCGCCTTAGGCAAGATTGCCGATCTTGTCACTTGCGACGCCAACCTGAAGCGTTGGTACTCCATCAAACTCTTTGAACGCGACGAAAAGATTCAAAGCCAGTTAGCTTTGAGTGCTGAGGTCAGCGAAAAGATTGAATCCATTGTTGCAGAAGCAGAAAGTGCTTTGGATGATGATAGTGAAAGCATTATCACTGGAGGTCGTTACGAAGCGATTGGAGATATTGTCTCCACCTGCATGACAAAGCAGAAACACGGAATGACGATTAGCGATAAAATCGACCGCATCGTCACCAACCGAATTTTCGCACTTCCCATCTTCTTCGTAGTGATGTGGGCCGTCTACTACTTGTCCATCAACACCATAGGTGACTGGGGGACAGGTTGGGCTAACGACACTCTATTCGGGGAAATTGTAGGTCCATGGGTTGATGGTTTCATCGGCGAAACTCCTGCAGGTCTCGGCCTGATTGCCTTTGTCGCAGTCGTTCTGTCCATGATCTTGGTCTTCCCTGCTATGTTGCGCCGTTTGCACGACATCGGAATGAAGGGAGCTTGGATGTACCTGGCGATTATTCCATTCATCTTTGCTTTCATCATCATGCCTAATGTTGAGGAAGAAGAGGAAGAACCCGCAAAGACAGAAGAAGTTGTCGCCGTCGCAGAAACTGCAGATAACCAAAAGACTGAAATCACCGTTGTTACAACCGAAGCAACTGTTAAAGCTGATGAGGCTACCGATACGAAGGCTGAAGAAAAAGCAGACGAACCTGCCGAAGCTGAAGACTCCGTCTCTGGAGAACTCACTGCTGTGATC
Source organism: uncultured Akkermansia sp. (assembly GCA_964400645.1). GTDB lineage: Bacteria > Verrucomicrobiota > Verrucomicrobiia > Verrucomicrobiales > Akkermansiaceae > Akkermansia. The sequence goes on from CAYNVM010000006.1 coordinate 19,342, forward strand.
GACACATATAGTTCCGTGATTGATTCAGTGACAGGATTCTTTGGTGCGATCTTACGTACGATCTACACCCCTGTGATGTGGATTCTTGGTGTAGCCAATGCCGTTCTTCTCATTCTCTGCTTGTTCAAACCAGGTCAGAAGGGAACAAATGACTTTGGCCCCGAAGCTGAAACATCCCCTGTTTCTAGCAAAAATATCAAGAGCCTTCTCTCACTGAAGGGACGTTCTGGTCGTCTTACGTTTATCACCCACTACATCATCCTTTCTGCTGTTGCTATCGGCATTGCTCTGTTAGGAACACTTGCTCTGAACTGCAACCACATTTTGGTCGACTTCGTTCAAAACGCCATTGTCAATGGTGTTGGTGCAGTCCTCGGCTTCTTACCTCAGATGGCCGTGCTCTTCCTTTGCATGGCTCTCCTTGAAGACTGTGGCTACATGGCTCGTGTAGCATTCGTCATGGACCGAATCTTCCGCAAGTTTGGTCTCTCTGGTAAGTCGTTCATTCCCATGCTCGTTTCTATGGGTTGCGGCGTTCCTGGGATCATGGCTACTCGCACAATTGAGAACGAAAAAGATCGTCGCATGACAATCATGTTGACGACCAACATGCCTTGCGGGGCCAAGGTGCCGATCATTGCAGTACTTGCCTTCGCTTTCTTCCCTGAAGATACAGGGTTGATCACAACAAGCGTCTACTTCATCGGCCTCGCCTCCATCATCCTTGCAGGCATCATCCTTAAGAAGAGTTCCCTCTTTGCAGGCGATCCTGCTCCTTTCGTGATGGAACTGCCTGCCTATCACATGCCTGCCGTGTCTAACGTCAGCATGCGTGCTATCGAACGCTGTAAATCCTTCGTTCAAAAAGCAGGTACTGTTATCTTCTTTGCCTGCGCCATTGTGTGGTTCCTCAAGAGCCACGATTGGACTATGACATACTTGGATGATCATGAAGAGGCTGTTGCTGAAGCAAACGCAGAGGGAGCACCAACTCCAGAAGCTAAACCCGAAGCAGTAGCTGAAACCAAGGATGAAGAGCCTGCTATTGACCGCAGTATGCTTGCTGACATTGGCGGCGTTGTTTCCCCTGTCTTTGCTCCACTTGGATGGGCAGAAAAGACTGAATCTGCTCGAGATTGGAAACCCACAGTAGCTGCTATCACAGGTCTTGTTGCCAAGGAAGACGTTGTTGCTACATTGAGCATGCTCTATGCCTCTGGAGATGAAGATGAAGAAGATGGTGCTACAGAAGAACCTGAATTCGACCTCTTCACTGAAGGCAATGCCTTGTCTGCTCTCACAACAGCAGTCCTTAACATCTGGGAACCTGTTGCTGTTCAGGAACCTGCCAAGGATGACGGCAATGGAGAAGAAGAGGACGAAGACGAAGAAACTAGGGCCACAGCTGGCCTCCTTCGCGACGCCAAGGCTCTTGGAGGAGATCCTCTTGTTGCCTTCTCCTTCCTACTCTTCAACCTCCTATGTGCTCCATGCTTCGCTGCTATGGGTGCTATCAGACGAGAAATGAACAGCGGTAAGTGGACAGCCATTGCTATCGCATGGCTCTGTTGCTGGGCCTATTACTTGGCCTTCCTTGTCTATCAGTTAGGCTCATGGTTCCGCAATGGAGTGTTTGGAGCTGGGCAGATAATCGCCTTGATTGGTCTTTTGGCTGGGCTTTATATGCTCTTCCGTAAACCAGCATCACCTAAATCTAAATAATCTAAGGACTTACCATCTATCATGACAACATATATCATTGGTGGCATTCTGCTCCTAGCCTTCTGCTACGCAGCCTACCGCACTCTATTTGGTAAAGGCGATTGCTGCGGTGGTTGTGATGGTTGTTGCCATTGCCACGACAAACAAGACGACAACCAGGAAGGCTCCTGTTGCTGTCACCACGATCACTGAATCGCTCTCTAACTCATACTAACGCCATTCAAGCCACTCTCCGCTTCTCTTCTCGCGGGGAGTGGCTTTTTTTATCCCTCAAAACATGACCTCAGCGTTATTCTACTCACCTACACAGGAATTGTGCCTCTGATATACCAAGAAACACGAAATGGCAGTTTCATGGGCATAGATATCATCAATCATCAGAAAAGACGTTCTAGCCATATTTCTGAGCTGTATTTGGCCTATTCTATCTCATCCCGTGGCGAGTTAGCCTCTCCTATTCTAGAGACGTCTATATTTTTTTGTTCAGTCAATGTTCTCATAACTATATGACAGATAGTAAGATATAACTTAGATCTACATAACTTATTGTTAGTCAAAACTAAATGGTTTACAGACAACTTCAATTCCTGATACGTTTAACGATAAACAGTTTAGCTGCTTAAGTTAGCCATGAAGAAAGACATAGCCATGTTCATTAGAATGACAGTCATAGTCATGAGTGCAGGATGTCTCTTAGCCTGTTCGCACAGGCCCAAGGAACATGCGCCTAGACCTATTGCACCTGGCAACCAACTGGTCTCTCCACAAGGGGACAAGCAGATTCCGACTAACTTGCAACAAACTAACTCTGTCCAGAAGCACCATCGCTTCAAACGAGGATCGCTTCCTCTTCACTGAGTAAGACAAACGCCATAGCTGTTCTCTTCCTGATCGAGAATGTGGCGTTAGGCTAAGTTCCAGAAGTCCATCCCTTAGGGTTTTAGTTGTCAATTTCCCGCCTCCTGTCAACCAAGACTCCGAAGAAATAAGGGAGATCCTCGCGCCCCGAGAATCTCCTATGGGGTGATTTATTGTGTCACCTCATATTCAACTGAGAATAACCCTAAGAAAGGAGACAAAGCCATGCTCACTAAAATGACCGCCGTTGCTCTGAGCTTCGGATGTATCCTAGCCTGCACCAATGCATCAGCCAAGGAACAAGCCCCTGCTCCCACGACAACTGCTAGCCAAGTAAGTGTACAGAAAAAAGCCCCTAAAGCTAATCCTGTACAAAAGCACCGTCGCTTTAAGCGCGCATCTCTTCCCCTTCGTTGATTGAAGCGAAGTGCTGATAAAATTCTCTAGACCTGATTGAGAATACTATAATAGGTAGGATCCCAGATCATCTATCCCGAGGTTCTAGGCTGTCAGAATTTTCCGCCTCCTGTCAGCCATGAAGCCGGAAGGATTAGAGAGTTTCTCTCTGAGTAACTCTAGTGTGGTGAAAATGCATAGAAGGTAGCCACGCAAAACTAAGAACAACCATGAGAAAGGACATAGCTATGCTCATCAAAATGACAGTAGTTGCCCTGGGTGCGGTGTGCCTCTTGGCATGCGACGCATCCGCCAAAGATCAAGCTAGTACTCCCGATGCAACCAAAAGCCAAGAAATAGCTCTTCAAGCAAAGGGACAAACTCAGGCTGGTCACAAGAAGAACAAACCCATTCAGAAGCATCGTCGCTTCAAGCGGAAATCTCTCCCGCTCCATTGAGTAAAAAGAAGAACGCCACATCCTCTTAACCTGATCGAGAATGTGGCGTTAGGCAAGGTCCCAGAAGACCCGTCCCTCAGAGTTAGCTGTCAGAATTTTCCGCCTCCTGTCAGCCAAGACTCCGAAGATGTAAGGGAGTTCCCCGCGCCCCGAGGAACTCCGGTGTGGTGAGAATGCTTAGAAGGTAACCACACATTGAACTGAGAAGATGTTCGCAGAGTTCACATCGTCGCGACCCGACGGATTCTTCACAAATTGGTAGGAAGGTTGAATGAGGCAGTAAGGAGTGATCGAGTAGCTGTACGTACATTCCAAGATCATTTCTCTATCCTTATAGTTGCGTTCTTCTGCAACAGCATCCATATCTGGCTTGGTGACAGAGAAGCCAACTCCAAGGAAGTTACCATCTGCTTCACCGAGACCAGTAATGATTTCAATGGGCTTCTTGATGACAAGACCTGCAGAAGCTTGAGCTTCAGCGCCACCGATGTTGCCATATTCAGCACTGCTCCAACCAGCACGAGCAAAAATAGCGAAGGGACTTTGACCAAGATCCTGTTCGATGTTTAAAGCAACACCTCCGTGATTCTTCCCTTCAGCATGGAACATAAATGGTTCCAAACGATAGGTACCCGTCCCAATTCCAAGAGCCTTCTCGCTCGTCCAACCAATTTCACCAACAACGTTAAAGGACTTACCTGTGGTGTGTTGGAATGGGTTATGACGAGGTTCGTTGTCGAGCATATTGCCACCCAATTGGAAGAACCAGTTATCATTGAGTTGGTATTGAGCAACAAAACCAAAGTTCGAATCACCAAGAGGTAAGACTTGGTTGTTTACGAAAGGAGCACCGCCAAACTGACCATAAGTCGTGTTAGCATAGGAGTTGGCGTCAAAGTAGTTCGTTTGGTTAACCACACCGCCCATGATCACTAGCTTCCCATCCAAGAAACCTTGGGAAAGCAAAAGTTCTGGGATGTAGTAGTAACCATCTTCAAAGACGTCGCAGTTTGCAGGTCCACTAGCACCCCAACTGTCATCCAAAGTTGTGCGATGTGTATGGCTATTCAAAGCACTTGAGCCAGACAATTCGGCTTTCAACCATGTTCCCTGATGTCTATCAGATTCAAACAAACGCAGGCCAGCTTGAGCATGCAACTTGTACCAGCTTTGGCTAGATCCTGCTGTTTCATCGTTTGCTGCAGCGTTATGTCCACGAGTGTACAAAAACGCTTGTTCCACCACAAACTGGAAGCCAGCTTTGTCTGAAGCGCTCTTGTGAGCTCTAGTCAACAAACGTGTTAGTCTATCGTTTGGAATCGGGGCAGTTTCATCGCCGTATTCGTCTCCAAACAAGTCAATATCATCCAGTATCGCTCCCTTGCTTTCAGGTTCTTCTACTGGGGTAACCGTCTCAGCCATCGACTGAGCCACACACAGCCCGGTGCATGCGACCAAGGCCGGTATCATGTTGCGTGTTTTCATCTGGGTTCGTATGGGGTTAATCTTGGCTAGTTGACTTTGTGATTTTTGAAACATTCTCAAATGCCTCATCTCTCTTTTGTCTATTGACATCACTCTCAGTCAACCTTGTGACGAGCGAAAGTTAGTCACATCTAACAGAATCGTCAAACATTTTTTATTCTGGCACAGGCAGGAATCGCCTGATGAAAACCAAAAATTACGTGTCGCTATTCACTGGATTTCAATATATTCTGAAAAACAAGAAATCGATCATGCAACATCAAAAAAAATTAGTTTCTACTAACTTGCTAGCTAGATATCCGCTTGACTCATGAGAAGATTTGACTATGTTTGACGGTAATGGGACGAGGTCTATTCATATCATTGGAAAGACAGAGTCCTCTAGCTAGAAAGGAATTGCCATGGACTACACAAAAAACAAGGGTCTGATCGGCTTCATTGGAGGCGTCTTGGTTGCTGCAGTAGGAACCAAGATCGTCAAGAGCCAAGTAACACGCGATTTGGCAGTCAAAGGCTTAGCAAAAGCCATGTTGATTAGACAAAAAGCTATGGAACAAGTAGCTAATTTGCGTGAAGACGCAGAAGACCTATGTAACACAACCATTGAGCAAGAAAAGCTCGGTGGAGAAGAAAAGTGAAAAATTGGGCAGAGACTAAATAGAGATCCTGCTCGAAGGTCTCTGCCTGTAATCATCATGGAGAAAGGTCGGCCCAGGAACCGACCTTTCTCCCAATCTTTTTTTGGGAGGAACATCATGGAATTTCGCATTGTCCACCAGAGCTCAGGGCGAATTCGTCTGAGAAGTGGCTTAGGAGCCTTTAATTACGACCAAGCATACGGTCTAGAGAAACGACTGAACGAGCTACCCAACGTTATCAAGGCTACTGCTAATATCCGAAACGGAGGTCTTTTAATTCTCCACACAGGAGATGCTCAACAAATCATCAATTTCGTACGAGGCATTGACATAGCAAGCATTGAGGACAAGGAACCGAACGAGCGTAAGGAAATCCGTAAGCTTACGAAATACTTTGTCGGCAAGGTGGTGCGAAAAACCTGTTGGCATTTGTTGGCCAAGTGGTGTCTTCCCCTACCCCTACGCATTGTCCGGACGGTATGGAACTACATCCCATATTTTACAAGTGGCTGTTCCTCTTTAGTTCAAGCCAAATTGAATGTTCCCGTTCTTGATGCTGTCTCAATTGGACTTTCCATTGGAACCCGCTCATACCAAACAGCAGGTTCTATCATGTATCTGCTATCAGTTACCGAGCTACTTGAGGAGTACACGAAACGTAAGACCAAAGTCGCTCTCGCCTCTAGCCTCGATCTTAATATTGATAGGGTTTGGAAAGTCGATGGCAAACGTCTCGTCCAAGTGGCCATTGACGAAATCAAGCAAGGAGATGTCGTCCGTATTGAAGCAGGAAACTTAGTACCTGTAGATGGAACTGTTCTAAGAGGAGAAGCCGAAGTCAATCAGGCGGGGATGACAGGCGAATCCGAAGCTGTGCCCAAACGAGAAGGTCTCACTGTCTATGCAGGCACAACGGTAGAAACAGGCTCCATTGACGTACGAGTCGAAGCTGTTGGGAATGATTCTCGTATTGCTGGAATCCTTGCCATGATCGATAAGTCTGAAGCTCTCAAAGCTCAGATACAGAGTAAGGCGGAATCCCTTGCAGATTCAATGGTTCCGTTCTCCCTGCTAGCTGCAGGAATGATCTACCTACTAACACGAAATGTGACCAAGACACTCTCCGTACTCATGGTGGATTATTCGTGCGCGCTAAAGCTAGCTACGCCTATCACAGTCATCTCTGCTATGAAGGAAGCCTCTGAACGACGCATCATGGTGAAAGGTGGCAAATTCCTCGAATTGTTTGCGAAAGCAGACACGATGATTTTCGACAAGACAGGGACACTAACATCAGCCTGTCCCAAGGTCTCACAAGTGATTCCCCTCAAAGAAGGCGTTGAACCAGACTTCATCTTAAGAACGGCAGCTTGCCTCGAAGAACACTTCCCTCACAGCATGGCTCGGGCCGTTGTCCGTAAAGCCCAAGAAGAAGAGCTTAACCACGAGGAAGAACACGCAAAAGTGGACTACATCGTTGCTCACGGGATTGCCTCCATGTTACACGGGCAAAAAGTCTTAGTCGGTAGTTACCACTTCCTGTTTGAAGACGAAGGCATCCCCATGACAGATAAGCTAAGTACCCTTATTCGAGAAAATGCTGCTGGGAAGTCTAATATCTTCCTGGCCATTGGTGGAGAAGCTATTGGCATGATTGGGATTGATGACCCGCCACGTCCAGAAGCAGAACAAGCTCTAGCTGAGCTCAAAGAATTGGGGATTAAGCATCTGGTTATGCTTACGGGAGATGGAGAAGCATCAGCTCACGCCGTCTCTCAGAAATTAGGAATCGACGAATATCACTCGCAAGTGTTACCCGAAGATAAAGCAAGTTATGTTAAGAATATCAAGGAACAAGGCCACATAGTCTGTATGGTCGGCGACGGGATCAATGATTCTCCAGCTCTTTCATGTTCTGATGTTTCTGTAGCTATGAAGGATTCTTCTGACATTGCTCGCGAAGTTGCAGATATAGCCCTGCTCTCAGATTCTTTGACAAGTTTGGCTGAATTACGTCGTCTGAGTACAGCAACAATCAACCGCATTGAGAAAAACTATCGTTTCATTGTTGGATTTAATTCGTCCTTAATACTTCTGGGTGCCTTTGGACTTATTACGCCTGCCCTATCAGCTCTGCTACACAATGCATCGACTCTTTATGTCAGTGCAGCTAGCACAAGAGAATTCCTACCTACAGATGCAGAATGAATTAATTCCTTCTGCATCTGTCATAAAGCCTAACTCTTAACAATGGCAAAATTCGATTGACCCATTGGGCTGTCCGCTGAAAATAACGAACCATGAGATTCCTAGGTTCTCTCGTCTTGGCTGGCGCTTTGTTGAACATTCCTCTTTACGCCGCACCTGTAGTACCAAAAGTGCAACAGGTTCAGATAGAACACCCCTACGAAGTTCCATCTATTGCAGCGACTGACACCCATCTCCCTGTCCGCAATGTCATTTTAATGATCGGAGATGGTATGGGAATCCATCACCTGTCTGCAGCATGGGTAGGTAATCATGGCCACCTGTTCACAGATAACTTCCCCGTTACAGGCATTGCAAGGACGTGGTGCCTCGATAGACTTGTAACAGACTCAGCGGCAGCAGGTACAGCTCTAGCAACAGGTCAGAAAGTCCTTTACTATCATGTTGCTATCGACCCAAACGGGAAAAAACTAGATTCTCTCATTGACCAGGCAAAAGCCCTGGGGAAATCGACAGGCGTCATTGTCTCATCAGGTCTAAATGATGCCACACCTGCTTCCTTTTGCGCTAACAATGAATACAGAAGAAACTATGAAGCCATTGTAAGCGACTATCCTATGTCACAAGCAGACTTCATTGTAGGTGGTGGAGGGAAGTATTTCGATAAACGTCAAGATGGCCGAAACATCTATGATGAAATGCGGAAGAAAGGCTACCAAGTTTTCACGGACTGGCAACAAGCTAAGGAAAGCACTGCAGATAAGCTTCTTGTCGTTGCAGGAGAAGACGACCTACCTGCACCCTCCGTCCGTGGCCCCATTCTCAGAGAAGCTACAGACAAAGCTCTGAACCAACTATCCAAAAACAGCAATGGTTTCTTCCTTATGGTTGAAGGTTCTAACATTGACAAGGCTGCTCATAAAAACAACCTGCCAGTCATGATGGAGGAGTTGCTAGATTTCGACCAAACAATAGGCACAGTTCTCCAATGGGCTTCAAAAAATCCAGGCACACTTGTTGTTGTTACGGCTGATCATAACACTGGAGCCTTTGCAATCATCGACGGGAACATTGCTGAGGGGAAAGTTGTAGCCACCTATGCTCAAGGTAGCCACGACGGCATCACTGTCCCTGTTTATGCTTATGGGGCAGGAAGCCACCTATTCTCAGGGATCTACGAAAACTCTGAGATCTCTCAGAGAATTTCGAAGCTCATCAATAATACAACCTCAGCTTCGACTCAAAAGGAAGACCTGCAGGAAGAGATCCAAGAACCTGCAGCCTAAAACATAGCCTCACGAACCTTTTATGCATCCACTGTTGTTATTAGCAATAACAACAGTGGATGCATTTTATAATATACTCCATCGCCGATCGGTCTAAGCGGTGATCGATCGGCAGGGGCAAGAGATAACGAGCCAACTTACGCTCTTCGCCATCGTACGGAGCCTCATTCAAAACATTCTCCCAAAAAATAGGCAAACATATCCCACTATCAATCAACTCATTCCGCATCTCAACAAGATTGGTCCAGAAGGGATAACAAAAGGGGACAGAAACAGATGATAAATCAATGGTGAGTTTATTCAAACTAGCCAAGGCCTCGTGCAAAATGTGGAAGTTTGCCAGTCGTCTATCTGCTATCTTCCTGTAATCGACGGCACCCATCATTCGCTCGGTAAGCCTCGAAATGCGTCGAGGTTCGGAACGTGCAATACGCTCTTCATTCAGCTCACTTGCAACCACATACTCTTGTGCTTTCAGTTCTATCTGCTGGAAAAGAAACGTAGCTGTCGATGAAGAGACGTCTCGATCATTTGGTAGTTTCACAGCAGGAGCTTCTTCAACAATGCCTCCATCGGCTAGTCCCGAAAATTTTCTCAGGCTATAAAATGAAGGAATCCCAGGACGACGCCGTGCATATAACGCAAGGCAGTTGTCGACAATGAGTCGGTCTCCCCACCGTTGAGAAAGCTCATCGACATAGTCCTCCATAATGCCGAAGTAGTTGGTATAGACAAGAAGATCGTCTGCTTTCAGATCAAAGCTAGGATCGTTGATCCTCAAGTCAGATCCTATTCGATAATAGACAACCTCCACTCCCATCTTCTTACAAATAGAGAGCACGCTATCACACGTATAATAGGGGACAAAAATACGTCCCCGAAGTTGCATCGAACGCAAGATTAGTTCCAAAGCTGCCCGCCCTGAATTCACATAGAGGCAATCATGGCCTCTAGGCAATGGATAGGATTCCTCTGGCAATTCTAAGCCTAAAAATCCCCCGATCATGTCACTACCAACATTCATCTCAGCACAACTGACTCTTTTCTAATTGGAGGAGGTAGGCTTTACGTTTAAGACCTCCTACATAGCCAGTCAAGGCTCCAGAACTGGCTATCACTCTGTGACAAGGAATAAGCACACAAAAAGGATTTCTGTTAAGAGCTTGTCCAACTGCTCGAGAAGATAGAGGGCAATTAAGGGTTCTGGCGACTTCTCCATAGCTCATCGTACAACCATAAGGAATCTTGCTTACCACGTGCAAAACAGACTGCATCCATATGGATCCTGTCATTTCAAGAGGTAGATTGATGAAATGAACCCTTTCCCCTCGCACGTAAGCATATAAGAGCTCTGTTAGTTTACGTCCCAACTGTGATGTGGGAGGAGCCACCACATTCTCCACGCTTATATCGTCGGACCAAACAACGCTGAGTAACTTTTGTTGCCTCTCGCGAATAACCAAAGTACCGAGATCTGGAAGATAGCATGAGTATGTTAAGATGTCGGCCGGCATAGTCAGGAAAGTGAAAAAGCACCGCCATCTCTGACGGTGCTCTGAGAGTCTTAGAATAAATTAGTCCTTATTTGGACTTCTTCTTTTTGGTTGGTTTGATTGGAGCTTCTTCCTTGGCAGGCGCATTAACAGCACCCCATGCCCAGTCCCAAGAATCCATAGCCATCAAGGATGCTGCAAGCAAATCAGAACAAGCATCAACGTCGTTCTTGTTAGCCATTTCGATTACTTGGTGCATATTGCGGAGAGGAATAGAGAGTGCTCCAGTAATAGCACCTCCAGGAACAAACTTCTGCATAGCACCAGCATCCGTACCACCAGCTGGAAGCATTTCAAACTGGTGACGAATCTTCTTCGTTGTCGCTACATGCTTGAGGAATTCAACCATGCGGCGATCAGTGATCACAGATCCGTCATAAAGCTTAATGGCAGCTCCATCACCTAATTTGGAGACATATTCAACTTCTGATGCGCCAGGAGTATCGAAAGCAATTGTCACGTCAAGAGCGATAGCGAAGTCAGGTTGAATTTGCAATGTGCTAGCCTGAGCACCACGCAAGCCGACTTCTTCTTGAACGGTGAAAACTGCGGCGATGTTGAATGGAGGCTTCTTACGACCCTTGCTGATCTGACGAAGGGCTTCAATGAGCACGAAACAACCAGCACGGTTATCCATCGATTTCGAATTCACGCAATCGCCCATTTCAATCAATTCACGCTCGCGTGTCACGCAATCACCAACGCTAACGTACTTTTCGACCTCTTCCTTACTGCTCATCCCCAGATCGATGTAGAAATCACCGATTTCAGGCATCTTAGCACGTTCTGCTGCAGTCATTACGTGGATAGGCTTAACCCCCATAACGCCAACTAGGTCTTTCTTCCCATGAACAATCACGCGTTGCGCAGTAAGAGTCTTGGGATCAAAACCACCCAAGGGAAGGAACTTGATGAAACCGTTGGCATCTATGTGACGAACCATAAAGCCGATTTCATCCATGTGAGCGGCCACCATGACCGTCTTAGAAGAATCCTTACCTTCAACAAAGGCAATGACACTTCCCATATTGTCGACACGCAAAGAGTCAACCAAGGGTTCGACCTCATCAATGATCAGATCACGAATGGCATATTCAAAGCCAGGAGCCCCTGGAGCGCCGCAGACACGACGAAGCAAATCAACGTTCATAGTGACTTTATCTATAACGTATCCCATAAGGGAATGCTAGCCTATAATCAGACAGTATCCCTTTGGGTTTAGCATGCCTACACCCTAAATGACACAATCACAAAGGCAATTCAGTCTGAGTTTCTTCATCAGACAAATAGCACCCCGGATCTGAACCATACCAGTGCCCATTAGCAAAGGCAGCACGGGTTCTAAAGCCACCTCCACAGAGGCCAAAATGCTTGCAGGTATGACAACGGCCCTGGATATGTCGTTGGCGTTCCAATGGATCATCTGATGCTCTCAGTTCTGGTAACAAATCGACGGCCGCTCCAGCCTTGGCCTCCCAAATATCGGAGAAACGTTCATTCTTCACACAACCTAATGTGACAGACTGCCAGAACTGATCTGGATGTACTAGGCCTTGTGTGTCGATATTTGCAATACCACGCCCTGAACTATTGCTCCCTCCTCCATTCCATTGCAACAAACGCAAAGTTTCAGTTGCCAGAGGAGATCCTTCTCTAAGCTGACGCAAAAGCAGATAAATACCATCTGCTGGTTGCGTTACTGTCAGGACCTCCCTTGTTTTCCCTTCAGCTTTCCAGATTTCAACACGGCGGATTAAAGAATCAATAGCATGGCGAGCTTCATCTGGATGCAAAGTTTGGACATCTACACCTCTCCCTGTTGGAACAAGGTGATAAAAACAAACCCGCTGAATATCCTGTTCGTCGATAAAATCGAGGATTTGCTCAATACACTGCACATTATTACGGGTTAAAGTCAGACGTAGCCCTGTTTTCTGTCCTGCTTCACTACAAAGTCTAAAACCTCGGACTGCCTGATCAAAACTACCAGTGACGCCACGGAACTTGTCATGCACGGCACCGATACCATCCAAGGAAATACCTACGTAGGCAGTGTTTAATTCCTTCAAACGTGATGCGATCTCAGGCGTGATGCGAGTTCCGTTCGTGGAAATAGTCACCTTCAACCCCTTGCCTGTAGCACGTTCGACTAAATCGAGGAAACGAGGATGCACCATTGGCTCGCCACCTGAAAATAGCAAGGCATTCACTTGGTAAGCAGCCAAGTCATCAATAACATCGCAACACTGATCCCAATCGAGTTCTCCCGCAAATTTACTAGCTGAAGCATCGGCATAGCAATGGACACACTTCAAGTTGCAAGTACGCGTAATATTCCAAACAACAATAGGTTTACGTTTGCGTGATGAAGTTGGAGCACATCCTTCTGCAGCCCCTCCTGCGGCTCTACCATGGCCATGCCCTGATCCATATCTTAAATGGTCAGCAGGTTGTTCTGCGCCTGTCCAAAGTCGGGTGATGTTAATCATGATTTTCTGCTCGTTTTGGTTGGTAGCAACACAGGGTATCTTCGGCCATTGGATCACCCGATACGGCATAGGCACGTGATCGAGAGCCTCCACAAATGGTGCGATATTCGCACCTGCCACATTTGCCCGTAAGTGCGTTATCATCCCGTAGCAACTTAAACAAGGGATGTTCTTGGTAAATAGTCTTGAGATTGGAAGTACGGACATTACCTGCCGTCATAGGCAAAAAGCCTGAGGGTTGGATATCTCCTGTATGAGAAATAAACATCACGCCCTTTCCATCTCGGGTCGGCACTGCCTTGCGAGCAGGTTTGCTCCCCTGCCCCTTGGCGTCTTGCAAAGCCACTCGTCGATAGTGGTGACCTTCTGTCGTCTTCACTCCAAAAGGAACAGTCTGGCTAACCTCTGCCAAACGATGCCAGACTTCCTCCACCTGTTCAGCAGTAGGCATCTCATCAGCAATAGCTCTTCCCGTTGGGACTAATAAGAAAATACTCCACATTGCTGGATGTAGATCCTTCATCAGATCCACAAATTGATCAAACTCAGCAATAGTCCGACGAGTGATTGTCGTGTTAATTTGAAGATGAATGCCCACTTCTGTAGCACGGCGGGCAGCCTCTATGGTACGCTCAAATGTATGGGGCACACCTCGGAACGCATCATGAGTTTCAGCAGTCGCTCCATCTAGACTAAGAGACATACTTTTGACCCCAGCTTCCTTCAGTTGTCCAAAATCTGTATGGAGCAACCGCGCCGTGGCAGCAGGACTCAAAGCAACATGTAGCCCCTTATCTGAAGCCTGGCGAATGATATCAAAAATATCCATGCGCATGACAGGATCTCCACCTGTCAGCACAAGCATGGCGGGTCTCAACTCTGCTAATTGATCAATGACCTCCATGGCTTCATCATGATTAAGTTCGTCAGGATGAGCATGTGGTTGCGCCGTTGCTCGACAGTGTTTGCATGCTAAAGCGCATGCCCGAGTCACCTCCCAAAAGACGAGGAGAGGTCGTTCGTGCAAATTGATTTCATGCAGATTGGGGCGCATCGTCATGTGCCCCAGAGTCTACTCACATCTCCTACATCAATCGAGCAAAATTGGCCATCTTCTGTATTGATCACAAGAGTACTGCTAGAATACGGGAAGGAACTTGATAAATGTTGAACAATTCCCAAGATAGAGACCTATGAGTTCTGAGATCGAGGAACCAGGATCAGATGCTTGGTTTATGCGCCAAGCAATGAGGGAATCTCGCAAGGCCCTTGCTCGAGGCGAAGTGCCTATTGGAGCAGTTGTTGTTAAAGATGGTAAAATCATTGCTCGGGGCTGGAATCAAGTAGAAGCCCTGAAAGATGCCACTGCTCACGCAGAGATGATTGCTCTCACTGCCGCACAGGAAGCACTGGGTGACTGGAGACTTGAGGGATGCACGCTTTACGTCACCAAAGAACCTTGCCCGATGTGTGCAGGCGCTATTGTCCATTGCCGCCCAGATCGAGTTGTTTTCGGATGTCCCGATTCCAAAGCAGGTGCTGCAGGAGGTTGGATTAACCTTTTGGACTCCAACCCACCTCTTAACCACAAATGTGAAGTCGTATCGGGTGTTTTAAAAGATGAATGTCTTTTCGATATCCAGTCCTTCTTCAGAGAAGCTCGTAGACTAGCCAAAGAAAGGAAACGTGCTGAGCAAGAAAGCTCTATTGTGGACAATCAAAATTGATCGGCCACAATTCCATTTGCAATCAATAAGAGAAGTGGCAATCTAGCAATATGATCGAAAGCGATACAAGTCAGGAGCACCCCACTAGCACTGATAGAAAGCCTCCGTGGCTGAAAGTCACCCTACCTAGTCGCCAAGATTTCTGGGACACCAAACACCTTGTTGATGGCAAAAGACTTTATACTGTCTGCGAAGAAGCACATTGCCCCAACCGCTATGAGTGTTGGAGTAAAAAAACGGCTACTTTCATGATCGCAGGTGACCGCTGTACGCGAGCTTGCGGATTCTGTGCTGTAAAAACTGCCAAACCATTTCCTCTGGATCCCGATGAGCCCCAACATGTGGCAGAAGCGATTGCCACAATGGATCTCGATCATGCAGTCATCACCATGGTCACACGAGACGACCTCCCTGACGGTGCCGCTACACATTTTGCCAATGTTATTAGAGCTATTCGCAAAGCAAGTCCTAAGACCATCATTGAAGTACTGGCTTCTGATCTCAATGAAAAGGAGACCTCATTAAAGATACTCCTAGACGCATATCCACATATATTCGGGCACAACTTAGAAACAGTTGAACGACTCACGCCCATTGTACGCTTCCGTGCGCAATACCAAAGATCCCTCCGAGTCCTTCAGAAAGCCTATGAGCTAAGTAATGGTCTCATTACAACAAAAAGTGGCATCATGCTTGGCTTAGGAGAAACTCATGATGAGATCCTCAAGGCTATGGACGACCTGTTAGCTCATCAAGTTTCAGTCCTCACTCTTGGACAATATCTACGTCCATCCAAAAACCATCTTCCCGTCGTTAGGTTCGTCCATCCTGATGAATTTGCCAATTACGAGAGAATAGCAAAAGAAAAAGGATTCCGCCACGTCGCCTCTGGGCCATTAGTCAGAAGCTCGTATCATGCGGCCGACTTCCGTCCAGACCAAGTCACGATAGACAAAATTAATCAAACGGCAGTAAATTCAGAGATCTAAGGAAATGCGCCTTGATTTTACTGTTCACGCAATTACCGTACATCCAAACAAATCACCGTTCATGAACAAGTTTTGCAGCCTCATCCAATCGGTCGGCATCGTAGCAGGCGTGACCGTTGTCACAGCGGCCGTATCAGCTTTGATTCTCCCTGGCTCACCAAAGACTACTTCTGAAGAGCAGGTTGCCGTTAATGATCAAGCAGTCCGTTCCATCCTCCAAGCAAAATGTGCCGAATGTCACATCCCTGGCTACCAAGTTCCAGATTTGCTTAACACGCTCTCTGGCGGTTTGGTTCGTAAGCACATGAATGATGGGCTTCGCGCCTTCAACTTGAAAGAACCTCTCACCCAGGTCTCTTGGGCTAAGTTGGAACACGCCATCTCCTCTGGTAGCATGCCTCCTGCTTCCTTTACTGCTGTGCACTGGGGATCTTTGCTGACACCTCAAGAAAAGTCTACTCTCCTCACCTGGATTCATAGCAATCGCACAGCTTCTGCTCAGCGACTCGGAGTAAAAATCGCTGAACAATTCCAGGGAGAACCCATTCTTCCTCTTCCCGATGCATTACCTATCAATTCAGCCAAGGCTGCAGTAGGTCAGATGCTGTTCAACGATAAACGTCTGTCTGTCGATAACACTGTATCCTGTGCGACCTGTCACTCCCTTGATAAGGCTGGCACCGATAACCTCCCTGTCTCAGTCGGCGTTAAGGGGCAAAAAGGTGGCATCAATGCACCAACTGTTTTCAACGCAGCACTGCACTTTATTCAGTTCTGGGATGGCAGAGCCGCCAACCTCCAAGAACAAGCTGGTGGGCCTCCCCTCAATCCTGTCGAAATGGGATATTCTCATCCTAACGACTGGCAAAAAATTGCGGCTAAGTTAAGCCAAGACCCTGCCTTCTCAGCCAAATTCTTAGCTGTTTATCCAGAAGGATTCACTGGGGAAAGCATTACTAACGCAATTGCAGAATACGAACGTACTCTGATCACTCCAAACAGCCCATTTGACCGATACTTGAAAGGTGATGATAAGGCAATCTGCCCCAAGGCCAAGGAAGGGTATGCCCTCTTCAAAAAATATGGCTGTCAAACCTGTCACAACGGAGTTGGCATTGGCGGACAATCATTTGAATTTGCTGACCTCAAGGGCAACTTCTTTGGTAACCGTACGTTAACTGCTGATGACAACGGGCGCATGAACTTCACAAAGAGCCCCAAAGATCAGCACAAATTCAAAGTGCCAACACTTCGCAATGTCGCTTTAACTTGGCCATATATGCACGATGCCTCTGCGACTACATTGCCTGAAGCTGTCGTAAAAATGTTCCAATACCAAATTGGAAGCAAAGAGGTTTCAGACTCAGACGTCTCCAAGATCACGGCCTTCTTACACTCCCTTACTGGCGAATTTAATGGCAAACCTTTGACTGGCACTCCATATCCTGGAGCAGTTTGCCCTAAAAATTCATGCCAAGCAGCTCAACAATAAGTCGAGCTTCTCCCCACTTATCTAAAAGAAATCCCCCTCGTCTTACGGACTTGAGGGGGATTTCTTTTATTTTGAGTATATGACGATTTAGTCAGAATCAGTCCAATGGAGCGCAAGTATCTGCAACTCCTCGTTCTATAGCCTCAAACATCATTTTGATCTCATCCTCATTAATGCAAAGAGGAGGCATCACAACAACAGTATCAACAATAGGACGAGTTAACAATTGGTATGGTCGCATTGCAACGCAAGCTCGTCCACCAATACCCCAATCCTTAGGATAAGGAGTCCCATCAGGTCGTGTGATATCGATCCCCATCACCATTCCAGACTGACGGAAGGAAGAAAGCCATGGACTTCTCTCACACAACTCTGTTGCAAGTTGATTCATGAGTTTGATTTTAGGAGGAAGACTCTCCAAAACATGTTCATCACGGAACACATCCAGGCTTGCCATAGCAGCCGCACAACCAACTTGGTGAGCAGTGAACGTGTGGCCATAGAAAAATGCACGACGTTCTTCACCCAAGAAAGCATTATAAATCTCTTCGCGAATGAGAGTTGCAGCCATGGGAGTGTAACCAGAAGTCAATCCCTTAGCTGTACACAAGAAGTCTGGAACAACCTGCTCTTTGAGACAGGCAAACATGTAGCCAGTCCTACCGTAACCTGTCATCACTTCGTCGAGGATGAGGTGAATACCGTTTTCTTCACTCCAAGCTCTCAATTCTCGAAGCATACCTTCTGGCCACACGTTAATCCGGTTGACACCTTGTACGATAGGTTCAATGACTACGGCAGCTGTCGTCTTGATTTGTTCTTCTGGAAGAGCCCTCAGGTCATCCATGCAACGAACGTGCGTCACAGGGAAGCCTGCTGCACGGAATCGATCAAAATATAGGCTCACACCACCCAAAGCGGCAGCCCCCATCGTATCGCCATGGTAACAGTTGTCGAAAGCGATAAATCCTGTACGTTCAGGAGTCCCTGATTGGATACGGTACTGTCGCTCCATTTTAATAGCCGTTTCCAACGAAGTAGAACCATCATCTGAATAGAATACTCGCGTTAACGTCCCTTCAGGGAAAAAAGAGCAAAGTCGTTCTGCCAGTTCTGAAGCCAAAGGATGAGCAAAGCCTAAAAACGATGTTTGGCAAACACGATCCAACTGCTTTTTCATCGCATTGATGATCGTCGGATGACAGTGTCCGTGCGTATTACACCAAATAGAACTATTTCCATCGATATACTTACGACCTTCACTATCTTCCAACCAAACACCCTTACCCGAAACGAGCATTAAAGGTTCAAAATCAGGGTCACACCATTGAGTCTGGGCTGTAAACGGATGCCAACAATAGCGTTTATCCTGCTCAATCCAACGTTTTGTATCTTGGTTCACAGGGGAAGTATGCTCTTGTCAAATAAGTGAAACAAGAGCAATCCTATAACTCTACTTTATCGAGAATGAAACTCAAGATTCATCCTGTTCATCGGGTTCACGAGGTGTGAATCTCATGAGCGGAGCATTGAAACTGAGAGGAACATCCCCTGTGGGGCCATTTCTGTTTTTAGCCAAGTATAGGTTAGCTCGCCCAGCCTGTTTCTGGCGTTCTTCTTCGTCCTCAGCATAGTAAGCTGAACGATAGAGGAGGCCGATCATATCAGCATCCTGTTCAATAGCCCCGGATTCACGGAGGTCAGACATCTGAGGGACACCTTTGCTAGATCCCGTTCTGTTTTCAGGACCACGGTTCAACTGAGCCAAAACAATAACGGGAACTTTTAATTCCTTAGCCAAAGCCTTGAGACCTGCAGAGATTTCAGCGATTTCACGTTCACGACTGTTTTGAGCCTGCTTAGTGTGGGAACGCATTAACTGAAGATAGTCGACCCCAATGACATCAAGTCCACCCAAATCACGCATCACGCGACGGGCTTTAGCTCGAAGTTCATTGATTGAGATGGCCGCAGTGTCATCTATGACTAATTTAGAGTTCTTTAAGGTACCTACAGCACTAGTAAAATTATTCACCTGTAGTTGTCCAAGACCGCCATTCTGGAAGACTTCACTACGAATCACACCAGAGTGTGCAAAAAGCAAACGTTCGACAATTTGCACAGCTGGCATTTCACAAGAAAACATCAGAGTTTTCTTCCCTTCGACCATGGCCAAGTGCTCAATAATGTTGAGCAAGAAAGATGTCTTCCCCATGGACGGGCGAGCGGCAATGACAAACATGTCACCAGCTTTTAAACCATTTGTTCGGCTGTCTAATAAAGGGAACCCTGTAGGAAGACCTTGAATGGCGCCTTTACGACTAATCGCATTTTCGAAGTTCGAGATTGCTTCCTCAATCATGTTCAACAAGGACTGTTCATCGCCCTTGTTCATCTTCTCGCGAATACTGAAGATATCTGTTTCTACAGAATCGAGCAGTTCGTTAACATTATCCTCTGCCTCGTATGCTTTGTCAGCAGACTCTGTCGAAATACGGATGATGTTACGCAGGACGTACTTATCTCGTAGTACTTCCAAATGGTAGTCGAAGTAAGCTCCTGTCGTCGTGTAAGAATATATTTCCGCAAGTCCCGCCATACCTCCGACGGAGTCGAGTTGCTTTCTATCCTCTAAAACCTGAGATATGGAAACCAAATCAATAGGCTCATTACGGCTATAGCGATCTTGGAAAAGATTCCATAAGAGTTGGTGGGCAGGAAGATAGAAAAAGTCCTCCGTCACACCCATCGTGATACTTTTGCCCACATAGGTAGCAGGATCCATGGCCATCAAAGCCAAGACGCTCTTCTCTTGACCTAAAGCCTGTGGGATCAATCGAACCATGCGTTCGGGTTCCTGCACTGGACCAGCTGTCATCTCTAGGCGCTGATCTTTTTTCCAAGTTCTCTTATTATTTGGCATACTCCCTGTAAAGGGTGTTAACGGATATCGAGCCCAATTGCAAGAGACTCGATCTTGTGGAAGACTCTTACCATCCCCACCTCTTCGCTCTGAGCTAGGTAACCAAGAGGTTTCCAATCAGCCTGTTCAGCATCATCCGCAGCACTCAGCACCCTCGATTCTCCTGGTTTGAGAACACACACAAAACGGCAGTCAAAATGCTCGTGCTGAGGCTGATTCTTGCGTGCAGGAATTGTATGTATGTCCAAATCAATCAAACGCCACTGTCCCTGAGGGTTCAATCCAGTCTCCTCGGCTAGCTCACGCCGAGCCGAGGAGAGGATAGAAGGATCAGACGCCTCAACGTGTCCACCTGGTTGCAACCAACGTTTAAGCTTCCCATGAAACACCATTGCTAGTGTTCCAGATATAGGGTCAACAACGTAAGTACTGGCTGTAAAATGCCCTGGGTTGTAGTGCGCACGATTCCACGCCTCCTCGCCGGACTCTAGCAAGTGAAGCATGCGGTCTTTGCTTATGGCTTCAGTAGCATCTTCTGGTTGGTAAGATGATAAGAGCTTCCTCAGCTCAGTCCCGTCCATAATCGTGCACAATTTGAATCAGTCGTCTCCCAGGAACTGTTTCTTAATGGCATTCAGTTCCTTGAGAACTTCTGGGAGCTTGCGCAATGCAGCAAATTGACGGCTTGCATCCTTGAAAGGAGCTGCAGGAGATCCCCAATACGCAGCATTTCCTTCTAGGTCAGTCATCACTCCTGTACGCGCAGCTAAGGTCACCTTGTCACCGAGCTTAAGGTGTCCGGCGACACCAACTTGAGCAGCTACCGTACAATAGTCACCAATATGCGTACTTCCAGCAATACCTGATTGAGAAACAATAACACAATGCTTGCCTATGCGTACATTGTGACCGATCTGAACTAAGTTATCGATCTTAGTTCCCTCGCCTATAAGTGTTCTTCCGAAACGAGCACGGTCAATCGTTGTATTGGCTCCTACATCGACATCGTCTCCAAGTTCAACAATGCCCACTTGATCGATGCCCACATAGCGACCATCTTCGCCCATCAGGAAACCAAATCCATCCGAACCAATGACGGCACCAGGTTGAATGACAACTCTGTTTCCTAATCGGCAACGTTCACGAATAACGACGCCTGCATGCAGACGACAGTTCTCGCCAAGAATGGCACCATCGCCAATAACACAAGAAGCTCCGATATCAGTCCCTGCACCAAGTTCAACATGAGCCCCAATGACTGCATTCGGGCCAATACAAACAGTCTGAGGATCAAACTGAGCCGTAGGATCTACAACTGCTGAAGGATGAACTCCTGGCTTAAACTGGTACGAACTAGCCTTGAAATAACGAACCAACGCATTAAAAGCCAAAGATGGGTTCTCAACTTCAACAAGAGCCACACCTTCAGGACGCTTATCGACATGCTTCTCCAAACCAACAGGCACCAAAACTAAACCCGCCTTGGTCGCCAAAAAGTCATGGACGTACTTCTCATTACCAAGGAAAGAAGCCTCGGATGGAGTCGCCTCATCCAATGAAGCGACTCCACACACGGACAAATCAGGAGTACTAACAAGGACAGAGCCTCCTGTCAGCTGAACAAGTGCATCTAAAGTGAGTTTCATAACTCAACAAGAAGATGTTTCTCTTACTTAGCTTCTGTGGACAGAGGTTCTGAAGCAGGAGCAGCCTTAGGATCAAAGCCTTCAGGAGCCGTTGCATTAACTGCCTTCAAAATAACAGGAGTAATGTCAAAGTTTGGCTTAGAGAAAAGCAAAACCTTAGTCTGAGTGATAGCTGGAGCACTCGTATCAAGAACGAAGTCATAGCCATCAGAAGCGGCCTTGTCGTTAATCACCTTGCTAATATCTGCAATGATTGCCTTAACCTTTTCGGCTTGCAGTTCTTGGAGTGCACGTTGACGACGTTCGACAAAGCTACGAATATCTTGTTCGACGGCAACAGCTTCACCACGCTTCAATTCGAAATCCTGAGCAGCGGACTTACGACCAGCTTCACTCATTGAAGGATCTTCAGCACGCTTCTTGATGGCTTGTAGTTCACCTTGTAAGCTCTTTAAGTTTTCCGCACGGGTGTTTACATCCTTTTGGATTTCTTCTTTAACCTTTGCGATTTCAGCATTGGCTTCGTGGGTCTTATAGTAGTCGTTGAACACACTTTGCATATCAACGGTTGCTACCTTCAAATCTGCTTGTGCAACTGCGACTGAACCAAGAGCCAAAGCAGCCATCAATGATTTGTTGAAAAATTTCATACTCGAATAATTAGCTTTTGCTTTACTAATTCTACATACATAGAGATATGGGGTCAATACACACGTGCGATTTGTGATTGAACTTTTGTCATAGCAGAAGCACCCTAAGGCCATGCAGACATTCTCTTCTAAAGAAGATCTTCGCAACCATCTTTCGTCATTACGACATGGGAACAAAGTCGTTTTAGTCCCAACTATGGGAGCTCTTCACAACGGGCACAAGTCGCTTCTCGTCAAAGCCCGCGAACTTGCTGGTTCAGATGGCGTTGTTGTTGCTAGCGTTTTTGTTAATCCTATTCAATTTGACAATGCTAGCGACCTTGCCACGTATCCTCGGCAACTTGATAATGACTTAGCTCTGTGCTCATCCGTAGGTGTTGACGTCGTCTTCACTCCTACGCCTGAAATTATGTACGCCTCAGATCGAAGCATCAAGGTTACAGAAGCCTCTCTTTCCACGAAACTCTGTGGAGCCTCTCGTCCTGGCCACTTTGATGGAGTATGTACAGTCGTATCTAAGCTGTTCAACCTAGTACAACCCACAGATGCTATTTTTGGCAAAAAGGATTTCCAACAACTCGCAATCATCCGTCGCATGGTTAGAGATTTGGACTTCCCCATCACAATTCACGGGGTTGAAATTGTCCGTGAAGAAAGTGGACTTGCTCTCTCCTCTCGCAATGCTCGTTTGACTCCTACGCAAAAGGCTAATGCCGTCATCTTGCGCCATAGTCTCTTACATGCCCAAGAAGAATATAAGAAGGGACAATCTCTAAACGCTATTAAAGCTGAGGCCTTGGCTTCCATCTCAGCAGTTGAAGAAACTCGCGTAGACTACGTTGAAATCGTCAATGCTGAAACCATGCAAAATTTGGACGATAACGACCACAGCACACCTGCTCTCATGGCAGTGGCGGTCTTCTTCGGAGATGTCCGCCTCATCGACAATATAGAACTCTAAATTGTTGAGTCGTGGTACTACAACTCGTAGATAGTGCCACGACTCTGACTCTTCTAAAAGAGTTCACAATGGCTCAGTAAGAGCCACACTCTTACATTGATTTTACTCATCCATCCGCTACTCTCCGTCTGTGATTATCGCTAGCAATCTACACCGTAGTTATTCGATTGGGAAAAAGACGATCGAAGTTCTCCATGGACTCAATCTCCACATCCACGCTGGCGAAAAGGTGTTTTTATGCGGCCCGAGTGGAGCCGGCAAAACAACCCTCATGTATACTTTGGCCGGGCTAGAAACGCCTCAATCTGGTCAAGTCCTAATCGACGGACAAGATATTTATGCCATGGGAACAACAGCTCGGTCTGAGTTCCGCAATAAATACATGGGCTTCATTTTCCAAAACTATTTGCTCATGCCTGAGTTGACTGCATTGGAAAATGTCTGCCTGTCAGCAGCTATCGGTAAAAAAGCAGATCTAGAACTTGCACGTCAACTCTTAGACCGAGTGGGGCTTGGTAAACGAGTAGATCACCTCCCTGGAGAAATGAGTGGGGGAGAACAACAACGTGTGGCCATCGCTCGAGCTTTGGCAAATAACCCTTCCATTATCTTCGCAGACGAACCCACAGGCAACCTCGATTCACGTAATGGTGACGACGTCCTTCAGCTCTTGTTCCGTCTAGCTGATGAGGATCACAAAACACTCGTCATCGTAACGCATGACCTCAATATTGCTAAGAAAGGCGATAGGGTCATCAATATCGTTGACGGCCAAGTTCAGGCATAGCGATCCCCAGCTTCTGAGGACTTATTTCCAAAAGGATTGGGGAGATAAATCGTCGGGGATAGGAGCTCCCTCGACAAGATGGGAGGCGAGAACGCTAGCTGTCCAAGGTGCGGTCGTAACTCCCTTACTCCCTAGCCCAGAGAAAACATACTGCATCGGCAAGCCAGGAATAGCCCCAGCTACTGGCTGACTGCGCCGAATAATGGGACGAATAGCAGCTCTGGCTCGAATAAATCCCAAATCACTACCTTGGTAACGGCGGACAATATCGACCATGAGCTCTTGGATGGCAGGAGCTTCAGGTATTTCAGGATCGTCCCAACTCCAACCATAAGTAGCGCCAAACCGCCAATATTCATGACGATAAACCAACCAATGGCCAAAGTGTAAAATACCTGCCTTCCACTCTAGCTCTGGTAGTTTGAGATCCAAAATAGTCCCTTTGGATGGGCGACCTTTTAACGGCGCCATCGCAGGGTGAGATCCTACCTCCCACCCAGTACACCAGACAACATGGGTGAAAGACTTCCCTCTCCACACCACGCAATCATCCTGCATTTCAAGTTCACTAGGCTCGACACTAGCCTCTTCAAAAATGCCCAGACTCGTCCAATAGGTCCTGTAGGCATTAACAAATTCCTCAACATGAAGAACGGCAGAACCTCGCGTATAAGCCGCCTTGCCGTGCCCATTCCATCCGTCAGGCCATGGGAATAAAGGCCCAGCATAGGGAGAAGAGATCTCATCAAGTTGACGTTCATGCCAAATCTCCAACTGGTCGTCTGTCTCTAGCTCTCGGAAGATGGGGCATGGTTGCCACCAATCACCGCCTAGCCTTTGCTCTGTTTCGGGATAAAACTTAGCTAAGAATTCAAGACATTCTGTCTGTCGCCAGCCAGGACGGAATGCTCGCCCAGTTAAAGGGTTGACTAAACCCGCAGCAACACGAGAAGCAGTCTCACCCAAAGGTTTGTCTACCACCATGACGTTCACGCCACGTCGTTGAAGTTCTATAGCAAGACAAGTACCAGCTATACCTTGACCAATGACAAGAACGTTCATGATGGTATCAAATAGGACTTAATCTACATTAGGCAAGGGCTGCTACGATAGCATCTCCCATACCTGCTGTGTTAACGCGGATTTCTCCAGTTGCACCCGTTGCCAAATCACCAGTGCGATATCCCTTATGGATAACTTCACGAACAGCCTTATCGATTGCATCTGCTGCTGCAGTTTCACCAAGGGAGAAACGAAGCAACATCCCTAAAGAGAGGATCTGTGCGATTGGGTTAGCAATTCCTTGGCCAGCAATGTCTGGAGCAGAACCACCTGATGGTTCATAAAGGCCAAAGAACAATCCGTTATCCTTGGTATTCAGCCCCAAACTAGCACTTGGAAGCATACCCAAAGAACCACAGATAATGGCCATTTCGTCAGAAAGAATATCGCCAAACATATTTTCCGTCACCAAGACGTCAAACTGAGCAGGATTCCTCACCAACTGCATCGCTGCATTGTCAACGTACATATGGTTGACTGTCACATCAGGATAATCCTTGGCTACTTCCAAAATCGTATCTCTCCACAAAAGGGAACTCGTTAAGACATTAGCCTTATCAACGCTCGTCAACTTCTTAGAGCGACCTTGTGCAGCTTCAAAAGCAACGCGCGCAATGCGCAAGATTTCAGCCTTGCGATAACGGAGAGTGTCAACAGCCACCTCATCACCTTCTTCTTCGCGACGGTAACGAGGAGTTCCAAAGTAAAGACCACCCGTCAATTCACGTACGCACAAGATATCGAATCCATTAGGAATCAGATCATTCTTGATAGGAGATGCTTGAGTTAATTCAGGCAAGCAAACTCCGGGGCGCAAATTAGCAAAAAGGCCGAAATGCTTACGCAAAGGAAGAAGAGCTCCACGTTCTGGTTGTTCAGCGGGAGGTAACTTTTCCCATTTAGGACCACCAACGGAACCAAACAAGATAGCATCGGATGCTTCACATTCGCGAACAGTTTCTTCGGGAAGAGCCTTACCACAATTATCAATCCCCGCTCCACCTACATAACATTCCTTGTAGGTTACACTAAATTCATACTTCTGGCTGACTGCCTTCAGCACCTTCAGTGCTTCAGCCATCACTTCTGGACCAATTCCATCGCCAGCTAACACAGCGATACGATATTGCTTGTCGCTCATAGTGCTGTCAGATTGCTGTGTCTATGCCTCAAGGTCAAGCCAGAGCTTGCTCCCAATATTGTACCGTTGATTAAGAACAGCCAACTCTGCTAACAAGCTCGCCAGGTTTTTACTTGTCACTTCATACCTCTGCTGAACATGATTGTTGCATGATTTCCCCTCTTCTCTATCCGTCCTCATCGCGACTTATTGTCGTCTTGAACGGTGCATCGAGTTCAGGGAAATCTGAGATCTGCCAAGCCATACTTCAACTTGACCCTAATATTCGATGTATTTCTGTGGATGAGTTCTTGGCCGTACACGGTTATGCTGGCCACCAACTCATTGGGGTCGTTAGGTCTGAAGGAATAGGTTTTATCCATGCATTCCACCGATACATTAAGGAAGAGTCTCAACAGTATCAGTTACTGATTGTCGATCATGTCGTTGGAGAATGCAAAAGTTGGGTAGATGATCTGAAATTCCAATGTGGCCATATTCCTTTACTGTGGGTCAAGGTAACTTGCCGTGAAGATACCCTGTGCAAACGAGAAATACAGAGAAGTGATAGGAAAGGCGACATTGCCCATGCGCTCAGACAAGCTCGTTCCATCCACCGTTTTATTGAACACTATGCTCTCGAATTGGACAGTTCTCAGGCTCTGCCTGATGAGCTAGCCCAACAACTCCTTTCACAACTAGCCACCCAACGTTCACATGTCTGACTATTCCCATGGAGGAGACCTCTACCAACTCGCCCAAAATACAGGAAGATCGGCCAAAGACATTCTCGACTTCAGTGTCAATGTCCGCTCCGAGGGAGCACCAGACTTCGTGACTGAGGCTCTCTGGTCTGCAATGAACCATGTAGCGACCTATCCGAGCCCGACAATGCGTCCTTTGGCAGATCTCATAGAGTCTTGCTGGGGAATCCCTTCTGATTGTTGTGTATTTGGTAACGGTGCCAATGAACTCATCCATGCCATAGCTAGGAGTATCCATGCACCATGTGCTATCATTCCAGAACCAGCCTTTTCCGAATATCGACTTGCTTGCCAACAAGCAGGCCTACATTTCCAGTCGTGGATTTGTCCTGAAAACAATGGATTTGCCCCTCATCTCAATGACATTGTCTCACAAGCACCCCATGGAGCTCTCATCTTCCTTGCCAATCCATGCAATCCATCTGGAGCTCTCCTCGATCCTAAGGGAATCATCCAAGCCACAAAAGATAGGCCAGACCTCGTCTGGGTAATTGACGAGTCCTTCATCGACTATGTCGGGGACGTAACATCGGTAGCCTCCCATGCCTCCGAAACTAATAATCTCATCATTCTCCGATCCTTCACCAAATTCTATGGGATCGCAGGTGTACGCTGTGGTTTAGCCATCAGCTCCCCATCTCTCACCACTCAGATCCAGCATCAACTTCCCTCATGGAATGTGAATTCCTTTGCTGAAGCAGCCATACGTTCCATCCTCACCAGTCCTCCAGAATGGGCTAAGGAAGAACAAAAACGTATAAGAGAGGCATACAACGATCTTTTTTCTAAATTATCTGGAATCCCCTGCATCCATCCGACCCCTTCTCATGCTAACTTCATCCTCTTCAAAGTAGATGGAGACAACTCCGAGTTAGCACACAAACTTCTGGTCCAACATGGTATCGCCATTCGAGATTGCTCTAATTATCTTGGGTTAGAAAATGGGAAATGGTTTCGAGTAGGAGTCAGGTCACCACAAGACCATGACAAACTCATCAATGCTCTCCGAGTTGTCCTCAATATAAAGCCAACAACGAACGGCGCCCCTCATATCTCGCACTCCAGGAAACGTCCACCTGCGTTAATGATTCAAGGCACCTGTTCCGATGCTGGTAAGAGCATACTAACGGCAGCCTTCTGCCGAATCCTAAAACAAGAGGGGATAAGAGTCGCACCATTCAAAGCTCAAAACATGGCTCTCAACTCAGGAGTCACTGCCTCGGGAGAAGAAATAGGACGCGCTCAAATTGTTCAGGCACGGGCCTGTAAAATTGACGCCGATGCTCGTATGAATCCGATCTTGCTGAAACCTCATTCTGACACAGGTTCTCAGATCATTCTTATGGGGCACCCTATTGGCCATTTGGATGCAAAGGACTTTCTATCTGCAAAAAGACGATTCCTTCCCACAGTTCAGCAGGCATATGATTCCCTAGCAAAAGAATACGATTTCATCTGCCTTGAAGGAGCAGGGTGTCCTGCCGAAATCAATCTCAAGACCTCTGACATTGTCAACATGTCGATGGCTCACTATGCACAAGCCCGAGTCCTTCTTGTCGGAGATATTGATCGTGGTGGTGTTTACGCTTCCTTCTTGGGATGTTGGGCTAGCTTTGAAGCTTGGGAACGGGAATTGCTCCTTGGTTTCGTCGTTAACAAGTTCCGAGGCGATGCTACCCTTCTTGAACCTGCCCATAAATATATCCAAGCTCGCACAGGCAAGCCTGTCGTCGGAGTTATTCCGATGCTCCCAAGAATCCAAATTCCAGAAGAAGATAAAGCAGGGTTTTCATGGAGTCCTCAAGACAAGCTTCCTGACAGTCTTGATGTTGCTGTTATCAAGTCGTCACATGTCTCCAACTTCACCGACTTTGAGATGCTCGCCGCTGAACCCGATATCCGATTCAGATGCATCCACTCAGCCGATGATTGGGGCGCTCCCGATCTTATCATCCTCCCAGGGAATAAGAGTGTCGTATCGGATCTTGCTGAACTTCGATCCAAAGGGCTAGATCGACTCATCAAAGCCCATGCTCAGGCCGGGAAATGGATTTGGGGAATATGCGGAGGGTTACAAATGCTTGGTCATTCCATTTCAGATCCCCGTGCTGTCGAATCTCCTGAGAGCAATTGCTCTGGGCTAGGATTGTTGGATCTTGCAACGGTGATGCAACCCACAAAAATCCAGCAACAAATCGACAAAGCTACTAGTCCCGATGGCCTGACCACTTCTGGTTACGAAATCCACCATGGGCTATCTCATGCGTGGGGCAACTGTCAGCCAGCCCTCATCCGACCTGATGGTTCTGTTTGTGGCTACGAAACTACAGAAAGCCACACGCACATTTGGGCGAGTTACCTGCACGGTTGCTTTGATGACGACACCTTCCGACGAGCTTGGATCAACCGAGTCCGCATAGATTCAGGCTTATCTCCCCATACGCCCTTAGCCCAAACTTATTCTCTGGATGCCTCATTAGATCGCCTTGCTGACGCTGTACGCTCTCGGATAGACATTCCTTCTCTACTCTCAGCTTTGATCCATTAACATGATCATCTCTCTAGTTCTCATTCCCTTTTCCTCTTTATTAGTCGATCTGATCTTTGGAGATCCCCCCAATCGATTCCACCCCATCTGCTTCCTTTCTCGTTGGGCTCGACTTCTGGAAGATAAGACTCGCCAACTTTGGGGAGGAACTTTCATTGCAGGAATGGTTGCCACTCTCGGGACTATCGCCATAGCTCAACTTGCCATCACCATAGTATTCCTCCCATGGGCCCTCTCCCCCCATCTTTGCTATGATTGGATCCCTGCCATTCTTCTCATTGGACTTTGCATGGCTCCACGTGGACTAGCGCTCCACGCACGGCGAGTTGCCCGAGCTTTAGAGTCGGCCTCCGGTTCACTTGACTCTGCACGTCAAGCGGTCTCACAAATCGTCGGGCGAGACACATCAAAATTAGATGCCCATGGTATTGCTCGTGCGTGTATTGAAAGCGTTGCTGAAAATCTCACGGATGGAGTCCTCTCTACACTATTCTGGTGCAGTCTTGGAGCCATTCTTGCAGGTGCGCAAGGTGCGGCATCTTTTGCCGTTTTGCATCGCACGTGCAACACTCTTGATGCTCTCTGGGGCAAACGAAATGAGCTCTATCGACATTTTGGCACTTTTGCAGCTCGTTGTGATGACGTCCTGAATTACCTTCCTGCACGGTTGAGCCTGCCTATCATCAGCCTCGCCACTCTCCTCTTACCCCGTGCCTCTTCTCTAAAAGCTCTTCGTGTCGGTTGGAAATTCAGACACGCACACGCTAGTCCCAATTCTGCATGGAGCGAAGCCGCCTTTGCAGGAGCTCTTGACCTCACACTGGGAGGCCCTGTTAGCTATAAAGGTCTCGACGCTCCCTATCCTTGGTTTGGGATAGGACGGCTTGATGCCTCCACTCAAGATATTCGACGCTCTATCTCTCTCATGTGGATGAGTACACTCCTCACCACGGCCACATGTACCTTGATTATATTCCTATCACAATTCATCTAATTAGATCCTCTTCCAAAGCCCAC
>CAYNVM010000007.1:0-47492 GCA_964400645.1 uncultured Akkermansia sp.
GTGGCTCGGCTGAGAGCCGAGCTGTGGTGTGTGTGGTTAGTCTTGTTCCGGGGTTTCCAGTTTGATTCGGCGGGAGGTAATCCATTTGCCGAAGATTTTGGAGGTGGCCGGAATGACGATGAGGTTGAGGAGAGTGGCGGAGAGGAGACCACCGAATTGGACAACGGCGAGAGGCCCTAGGAGTTCGCCACCAGGTTGGTCGATGGCCCAGATGAGGGGCAGGAGGCCGAGGATGGTGGTGAGGGAGGTCATGATAATGGGGATGACGCGTTCTAGGGAGCCGGTGTAGATGGCTTGGTCAAGGGTGTAGCCTTGGTGCTCAAGGTCGCGGTAGCGGTTGAGCAGGATGAGGCCACTGCGGATGGCGAAGCCGATGACGGTGATGAAGCCGACGAGTGAGGACACCGAGAGGATCGGTGGGACGTAGGCTTCTGAGGAGAAGACCGAATGCATCGTGTCTGAGGAGACGAGGAAGACGGCGATAATGCCACCGACGAGGCAGAGGGGGACGTTGACCAAGGTGAGCATGGCGCGTCTGACACTGCCGAGGGCGGTGGAGAGGAGGAGCACGATGGCAAGGAGCATGAGGCCGCCGAGGAGGTAGAGTCGCTGGGAGGCGGATTCGCGGGCTTTGATGGTGCCGTTGTAGTCAACGGTGCAGCCCATGGCGTTCATGACGGGGTCCAAGTTTTTCCGGCACGCGGCGGCGAGGTCGCCGAGGTTGGAATAGATGGAGGGGTTACATGAGATCATGGCCTTGCGCATGGTGTTGTCTCTGAGAATGAGGTTGGTGGCCTCTTCACGGAAGACTTGGGCGACTTGGCTGAGGCGAGCGCTGCGGCCGTCTGAGCCAAGGAGGATGAGGTTGCGGACGTCATCAAGGGTGGAGCGAATGTCAGGATCGAGGCGCATGACGACGTTCCAGTGGTCTTGGTTTTTGATGACTTGCCCGAGCTTGAGTCCGTTGAGGGCAGCGGAGACTTGTTCGGCGGCTTCGCCGAGGGTGAGTCCGTAGGCGGCGAGGGCTTCGCGGTCGTAGTCGATGCGGAGGGTATCCACCATGACTTCGCGGTTCGCACGGGCGTCGGCTACTTCGGGGAGGGTGTCCAGAATGGCTTTGGCCTTTTTGGCGGCTTCGCGGAGTTGGTCGAGGTCGGTGCCGTAGATGTTAATGGCGATTTCCGAGTTAGAGCCAGAGAGCGCGGAGCTGATGCGGTGGGCGAGTGGGTAGCCAATCATTGAGCTGGTGCCAGGGATGCCGTCGATGCATTCCTTGATTTTGGCGCGGAGTTCGCGTTGGTTTTTGGAGAGGTCAACGCGGACGAGCATTTCCGAGGAGCTGACGGGTTCGGCGTGCTGGTCATTTTCAGCGCGGCCGGTGCGTTGGGTGACGCTGTTGATGCCAGGGATTTTCTCCAGTTTCTTAGCGACTTGGCGCGAGATGCGCGAGGTTTCGTCAAGCGAGGTGCCAGGGACAGTGCTGACGAAGACGGTGTAGCAGTCCTCATTGAAGGAAGGGAGGAAGCTTGCGCCGAAGGTGCTACCGAGCCAGAGGGCGGCGATGGTGATGACGGCCATGATGATGCCGACCCACTTAGCGCGTCTGAGGCAGAACTTGAGGATGGGGGAGTAAGTACGCTTGATGAGGCGAACGCTGAAGGATTCGGCCCCGGACTTCTGTTTGCTTTCTTCGGGATTTTTCTTTTGAGGTTTGAAGAAGACGTAGCAGAGCGTGGGGATGACCGTGATGGCGACCACGAGTGAGGAGACGAGGGCCAGGATGTACGTGATACCGAGAGGACGGAAGAACTGGCCTTCTAGTCCGGAGAGGAAGAGGATGGGCGCAAAGACGAGCAGAATGATGACTGAGGAGAAGCTGATGGAGCTGACGATTTCAGCCTTAGCCTTCATGAGCACGTTGAAGCGAGTATCCCTTTCTGCCTCGGGGAGCTGGGCGTTGCGCTCGAGGTAGCGCCAGGCGATTTCCACGAAGATGATGGCGTTGTCAACGACGTCACCGATGGCGACAGCGAGGCCGCCGAGGGTCATGATGTTGATGGCCAAGTCAAAGACGGGGAAGAAGAGCATGGCGAAGAGCACGGACAGAGGCATTGATATGAGGGTGATCAATGCGGTGCGGACGTTGAGCAAGGTGAGGAAGACGACGAGCATCACCACGATGGCGGTGTACAGGATGGTCTCTTTACCGTTGTCGAGCGAGAGGGTGATGAAGTCCGATTGGCGGTAGGCGTCAACGTGGAGCTCCATGTCCTTGGGGAGCTGGCTCTTGGCGAATTCCGAGACGGCTTTGTCGACGGCTTCCGTGAGAGCGAGGGTGTTGGCGCCAGGGACTTTCTGGACGGAGAGGACGACGGCATCCATGCCCATGAAGCCAGCTTCGCCACGGCGAGGGGCGCCATCAATGCGGACGTCTGCGACGTCGCTGACGCGGAGGGTGCCAGAGGGGTGGCCGGGGATGAGGGCGGCTCCGATTTCGTCAGGGGACTCGACGCGCGAGCGTTGGCGGAGGGGGATTTCTTGGCCGCCGACGTCTTCTAGGAAGCCAGCCGGTTCCGAGGACTGGGCGCCTTCGACAGCGCTTTTGAGGGTGTCAACGGTGAGACCCGCTTGGCGGAGTCGGTCGGGGTTGTAGACGACTTGGTATTCAGGCAGGCGGCCACCGAGGACGGTGATTTGGCCAATGCCAGGGATGGCGAGGAGTCGGTTGCAGAGTTGGTATTCAGCAATGCGACGCATCTCCATGGGATCCGTGCCTTCCTTGCCTGTGACGGCGATGAGCATGATTTCACCCGTGACAGAGACGATGGGGGCGAGCTCAGGCGAGCAGTTGGAGGGAAGGAGTTCTCGCACGGCGCTGAGGCGTTCGGAAACGATTTGGCGAGCGAGATAGATGTCCGTATCCCAATCGAAGTCGACCCAGACGAAAGAGAGACCGCTACCCGAGGACGAGCGGACGGCGGTGACGCCAGCGGTGCCGTTCATCGCCGATTCAATGGGGATGGAGATGAATTGCTCCACTTCCTGGGCGGTGAGGCCGGCGGCTTCAACCTGGATGGTGACGCGAGGGACCTTCAGTTCGGGAAAGACGTCAACAGGGACGTTTTTGACGACGAAGATCGAGACGATGGCCAGGATGAGCGTCAGCGCGAGGACGGTGAGCCTGTTTTTCAGGCAGAAAGAAACGAGGGTGTTCATCAGTCTTCTCCTTCGTGGAATTTACCGTCGGCGTGGAAGTGGCCGGGTTTCTTTTGGGCGCCACTGTCGTCGGGCAGCTTGTATTTGAGTTCATAGCCACCGCGCGTGACGACGAGTTGGCCGGGTTGGAGTCCTTTGACAGGGGTGAAACCGCGGCGAGCGTGGAGGGTCTGGACCTGCTTCATGTGGAAGAGGTTGGGGTTGGCTTCGTCTTGAAGGAAGACGACATCATTGACCCCGACTTTGACGATGGCGCTGTTGGGGAGAGGGAGGTAGTCCTGTGCGCTTTCCGTTTGCTCATTGAGCTGGAGGAGGCCATTTTGGCCAGCGAAGGCCCAGGCCGGGAGTTCGTCAGGAACGAAGAAGATGTCGCGCGTTCTGGTAGCAGGGTCGATCTGTTCAGCGAGGCGGACGGAGCCCGAGAGGGTGAGCGCTTCACGGGAGTCAGGGGTGCTGACTTTCAGGAGAGCGTGGCTACCCGAAAGGGCATCCGTGGCGTTGGCGCGAGCGCGGAACTCGAGGCCCGAGCGGTCGGTGAGGGTGAGGACCGTGTTGCCCTGTTCCCCCCAGGCGTTGCGGTTGAGCGAGACAGATTGGACTTGGCCGTCGCGGTCAGCGGTGACGCGGAGGACAGCGCCGTCCGTGGGGGCGCCATTGGTGGCAGCGAGGAGCTGGTTCTTGGCGTTGGTGGCTTCCGCTTGGAGGACGGGGAGTTCGGCTTCTTTGAACTTGATGGAGGAGTCGAGCTCGACGTTGCGAGTGCCGACGGTCGTGAGGCGCTGTTGGCGATCACGGAGGGTGTTGAGTTCGGCCTCAGCTTGGCGGAGTTTGGCGTCAGCGGTTTCGGCGTTGCCCTTGAGTTCAGCGAGAGCTGGGGATTCCAGAGTGTAGAGGAGATCGCCGGCCTTGACGGAGTCTGCGGATTTCACATGGACATTGACGCGGCCGGAAGTGGAGAGTGCGTATGTGGTGACGGCATGAGGTGGGTACTCGAACTGGCCGTAGTAGGAGCGGCAGTTTTCGACGGAGCGATCGACGAGGCGTTCGACCTGCATGTTGAGGGATTCGCGCGCCTCAGGGGTGATGAGCACGGAGGTGGATTGGGCGTGGCCTTCGTGGTCGTGATCGTGGTCGGCGTGGCTGTGGTCATGATCTGCATGGTCCTCATCGGCGCCGTGATCATGGTCAGCATGGTTTTCATGTTCGTCGTGGTCGTCATGATCCGCGTGAGCGCTGTGGTCATGGACTTCAGCGGTGGTGGAAGAGGGAGCGTCATCGTGAGCGTTGGCGGCCAAGAAGCTGAGGCTACCGGCACCGATGAGAGCCAGAATAGAGGTAAAGTTCATGGAAGGATTTATTTGGTTGAAGTGATTGGAGCGTTAGTGAGGAAGCGCAGTTGGGCCTGCGTTTGCATGAGTTGGGCGATGGTGTCTATGTGGAGCAGTTGGGCTTCATAGGCGGCCTGCCGGGACTCGCTGAGGTCAGACATGGTGCATTCGCCGAGCTTGAAGAGCTGTTCGGTTTGGGCGACGTGGTCGCTGAGGCGCTGGTTCTGAGCGCTACTGGTCTGGCACTGTTTGAGGGCGAGTTGTTGTTCTTGGCCGAGCTGTTGGCTGGTGGTGAGGAGCTCACGCCAGAGGAGGATGGTTTCTTGGCGTTGCTCGGCGCGCTTGCCCTTGCTTTCAGCGATGGCCTTGCGGTTGCGATTCCAGAGGGGAAGATCAAAGCCGATGCTTCCGCCGATTTGGCTGTCGCCGTCATCGCGAGTGAATCCAGGACCGAGGCGCAGGTTGGGGTACTGGCGTCGGATTTCGGTCTTCAGTTCCTGTTCGCTAGCGTTGTAGGTGGCGAGCTGACTGAGGATTTTGGGCGCGTGAGTGAGTGCGTCAGGCGAGGGAACGCTGACGGTGGCGGGAATGCTCTGCAGGCTAGGGAGATCGAAACCGAGGCCCAGTGATTTAGCTGGGGAGAGCCCGAGGAGCTTGATGAGTTCGGCACGAGCCTTGAAGGCATCCATGTCGGCGGTCATGAGCTCTTTGACGGTTTCGTTGAGACGGCGTTCGGCCTGTTGGCGCGTGAGCGGACTTTCTTCGCCTAATTGTGCCAACTTCTGAATCTGAGTGACTTCTTCCTGAAGTTTAGCTTGGCGATTGCGGATGAGTTGACTGCGTGCCGTGCTGCGAGCGAGCTCGATGCGGGCTTGGTCGGCCTTCACGAGGAAATCGAGTTCGGTTTGGCGGACGGACCAGAAATCGGATTCAGCGTAGAGGGCGGCGGTTTTGCGTTCGAGAGCCGGGATGCCCGTGAGAGGGATGCTGAGCTCGAGCCCGGCGTCGAAGTTGATGTTGCGGGAGCCACTGAGGACGCGTTTGATGTCCCATGAGAGCGAGGGATCATCCCACCAGCCGGTTTGCTTGGTGACGGCGCGACTGTTAGCGGCTTTGATGCGAGCCCGATTGAGGTCGGGGTTCATGATGAGACCCAGTTGGTAGATCTGGGAGGTGGTCAGCTTGGTCTGCGCAGCGGTGGCCTGGAGTGTTTGGTCATTCCAGCGCTGGGTTTCCGAGGAGAGATTGATGGGATCTTTTTTGTAATGGGAGCAGGCGCCCATGAGAAGAGAGATCCCGATGAGAGGGAAGAGTATGCGATTGTTCATCTGTTGTTAGCAGCAAATGAGTTGAGGAAACGAGTGGTTTGCTCGAGATGGAGAACGAGCTAATGACTCGGGAAAATCTGCGGGTGCAGAGGCAGAGGGACGCAAGAGAGCGCCAGAAAGAAAGGGCAGAACGGTGAGGCGTCGGCCGATCACAGGTTACGATCGAACGGCGATTCACACTATTGCTCTATTGCCAAGAAGCCTATGCCCGCATGGGACATTGCCAGCCAGTATATGGGGAGAGGCCTCCCGACAAGAGAGGAGGCGCAGGAAGTTGTTGGGCAAGCTCGTCGTCAAAGAGGCTTGCGAGGACGTCGTGCGAAGAACCAGGCACGGCGAACAGAGGAACAAGAATGAGCAGAGGAGGACGGACGCTTTGTTGGCGTGCGGTCATCTGGTATGGGTCAGAATTGTCCATCATGACGTGATGGCAATGACCCGAGTTGCCGATGTGAGCGACGTCAGAGGCGACGAGGACACGGGCGGATTCTGCGGAGTCGCAGAGGTCGTCAGAGCCGTAGAAAGGCTGAGACGAGAAAGCACCTGAGCTAGCCCCATCGTTATTGAGGCAGGCACAGGTGCCAATAAAGAAGCGTTCCCAACCAGAGGCGCAAGAGCACAGTCCTAGCGAGGCCACGTTGCTCAGGGTTAAGAGCAGGGTGGCTAGAAGTAAGACAGCGATGCGAATGTGGCGGAACATTACGAAGGCGTCTTTTCTCCGAGGAGAAAATGGGGGGCTTGCTTCAGGTGGGCAAGCCCCCACGAGATGTAAGGTTTAGTATTGTTCGATCTTGACCGAGTAGACCTTGCCACCGAAGTCGAGATTCAAGGAAGTACCCTTGGAAGCAGGAGCGGGAGCAGGTTCGGGCTTAGGACCTGGGTTCTTGTGATATTCTTCGAGCTGTTGAGGGAACATAGCGTAGATCACGCAGTATTCATCCGTGGTAGGCATGCCCTTTTCAGCGAGCTTCTTGCGGAGGTCTTCCATGCCAGGCTTGATGAGGTCAGCTGGACGGCAGGTGATAGGATCTTTGCCCATCTTTTCAGCGCAGAGCTTCTGGACTTCAGGATCGACAGGAGCAGCGGTCTTACCATAGTAGCCGAGGCAGATGTCAGCAGCCTGAGGAGTGATGTTCTTCCAACGGCCGAACTTAACGTTCATCATGGCCTGAACACCAACGATCTGAGAGGTAGGAGTGACCAATGGAATCCAACCGAGGGCCTTACGGACGACAGGGATTTCAGCGAAGACTTCTTCGAACTTGTCGCTCATGCCTTGTTCCTTCAGCTGGTTGCGGAAGTTGGAAAGCATGCCGCCAGGAACTTGGTAACGAAGGGTGTCGGAGTCGACGACTTCGTTCTTGTGAGCGGTGTAACGGCCAAGCTTTTCGTAGATTGGCTTGAGGAGTTCTTGGATTTGGCTGAGCTTGTCGAGATCGTATTCAGGCTTGCGAGGATTACCTTGGAGGAGAGCAAGCATACGGAGGCAGTCAGGCTGGCCAGTACCGTTAGCGAAAGGAGAAATGGAAACGTCAGCGGCGTCCAAACCAGCATCGATAGCACTGAGGATGGAAGAAGCGCCCAAACCAGCGGTGTCGTGGGTGTGGAACCAGACTGGGATCTTGATGTTCTTCTTGAGGGAAGAAACGATTTCAGCGGTGACGTAAGGAGGAACCAAGCCAGCCATATCCTTAAGGACGATGGCGTCAGCACCCATTTCTGCGAGTTCGCAGCCCATCTTCACGAAGCTTTCGGTCGTGTGGACAGGAGAGGTGGTGTAGCAGATGGTGCCGTGAGCCTGAGCGCCAGCGGCCTTAGCAGCACGGATGGAAGTTTCCATGTTGCGGGGGTCGTTCACGCAGTCGAAAATACGGAAGATGTTCATCCCGTGCTTGGCGCTCATCTTGACGAAAGCTTCTACGACGTCGTCAGCATAGTTGGTGTAACCAACGATGTTTTGGCCACGCAACAGCATCATGTGAGGGGTCTTAGGAGCAGCCTTCTTCAGGGCATCCAAACGGTCAAAGGGAAATTCGCCTAAGAAGCGCAGTCCTGCGTCAATGGTGGCACCGCCCCATGTTTCCAGAGCGCTGAAACCCATGGTGTCCAAGATGGAAGCGATAGGCAACATCACGTCTGTTGGCATGCGCGTGGCGGCAAGAGATTGGTGCCCATCTCTCAATACGGTGCAGTTAAATGTGACGGGATTCATATGAGTTTATAAATATGACCAAAGCTAACAAATCATCTTGGCTGCGTCAAGACACAGGGCCCGCCTAAACAGCTATATTGTCTAGGTTTTCTGTCAATAGTTGGGGGTAATTGGAGAGTTGTTTTGTTATTTGGCGCAGATTGGTGAAATTGAAGCTAGATGAGAGGCAAATTTTACTCTCTCAGCATGAGCCATTACAGATGCACAGGAGCACGACGAGAACCACGAGCGTAGAAGTAAGCCGAGATGCCGAAGAAGACGCTAACGATGGCCGTCAGACCTGCGTAAGTGAGGAAGCCTTCAACCGAGATGGCTGTGGTTCCATGAGCCAGTGACATGACCCACGTGAGGATGGAAACGAGGAGGTTGCCTGCAAAAATGGTCAAGTTCCAGAAGCTAGAAATGAGACTCTTTGCGCTAGCCGGAGCCTGAGTGTAGGCAAACTCAAGGCCAGTGGTGCTCAGCAAGATTTCCCCAACCGTGAGGATGAGGTAGGGGAGGAATTGCCAGGCGATGCTGAGTGATTCGTGGGCTTCGATGCGATACTGAAGCCAAGCAACGACGACGAAAGAGACTGCTGCGAGGAAAATGCCTGCCGTCATGCGAACGAGTGGGTGTCCCAACTTGCCGATGTATGGATAGACCAAGGTGGTGAGGATGGGAACAAGGATCATGACGAGCAGAGGGTTCGTCGACTGAATTTGTTCAGGGCCAACGACCCAAGTATGTCCGTTCAGAAGAGGAATATGGAGAGGCGTCATGGCTTCGCCTTGAATGACCCATGAGGAAGCGGTTTGGTCAAAAAGGGACCAGAAGGGAACGACAAAAGCGAAGACGGACAGGATGCGGAGCGTCTGGCGAATGGCTTGCACGGGTTCCTTGCCGTAGCGTTGTTCGGCGGCGCTGAAGCTTCTGTGAGCGATTGCTGTGGCCAGTATTCTGAAGAGGTTAGGCTTTTGCTCTTGTTGTTCAGCTGAGGCCTTGTGGACGATGTACGTTTTGCGACCAGACCAGAAGCAGAACGTGGCAATCGCCATAAATATTCCAGGGATGGCGAAGGCCCAAGCGCAGCCGTAGCTGTCGCGAACCCAGGGAATGATCAGGAAGGAGAAGAGGGAACCGAGGTTGATTGACCAGTAGAAGATGCTGTACGCACGAGTCATCATGCGAGGCGAGCTATCTGTGATCTGATCGCCCATGAAGGCGGCCACGCATGGTTTGATTCCCCCAGCGCCCAAGGCAATCACAGCAAGCCCGGAATAGAAGACTGCCGTGCGCGTTTCCAGAGAGTCAAAGAGGTCAATGGAAGCAAGAATGCCATGCCCGACACAGTAAAGGAGGGAGATGTAGAGGATCGTTTTGTAGCGCCCCAAGTAGCGGTCGGCGAGCCAGGCGCCAGCTAGTGGGGTGAGGTAAACGAAGGCAACAAAGAGGTGGATGGTACTGATCGAACGTTCCTCAGAAAAAGACAAGGCGCTCACCATGTAGAGCGCCAAGATACTTTTCATTCCGTAGAAACTGAAACGTTCACAGGCTTCTGTCCCAACGATGTAGCGAGCCTGTTTAGGAAGGAAACTCATGTGGAAGGGAAGCTAGACGTTATCAGGAGGAAATTATTCGTGAGGTGACATGTTATACCCTGCCGCAAAAGTGACATTGTATTTGGTGAAGCAATTTTGCAACCATTCAGCAAATTGGAGGCGCTTTGCATTCATGTCCATGAAGTTGACGATGTTGGTTTCCGTGGAGCGAAGTTCAGGGGTGTCTTCGATCGTTTTCTTCGTCAACTTGGCGAGGACGATTCCGTCACTAAGGACAATCGGATCAGAAACATCACCCACATTCACTTTGCGGAGAGCTTCGTGAATGGCGGCTGGTTCGATCATCTTTTCAGGAAGCTTGTTGGTGTTGTAGGGACCCCATGAAGAGACCTGAGCGCCTGCGGCTTGGGCGAGTGCCTTGAAGTCAGCGTTTTCAGCGCTTACCTGTTCCTTGAGGTTATTAGCTGCTTTCTCGAGAGCAACTTCAGCTTCGTTGTCGATGTAATCAGCACGAGCGGCGGCACGAGCTTTTTCATAGCTGAGAGGGGAGACAGGAACGATCTTGTCGACGCAAACGATGGCGATGCGACCGTCATCCAGAACCAAGGCATTAGAAATGAGGTCAGCCGTCAAGCCAGTTGGGGCAGGAGCAGGTGCTTCAGGGGTTGGAGTCGTTGCAGGCTGACCGTCTTCCGTTTGGGAAACGGGAGCGTGTTGGTTGGCATTGTCAGCCAAGGCAAAAGCTGCTTCAGCGATCGTGTTCTGTTGAGCACCAGCGGCAGGGTTGAGCTTTTCTTGCAAATCGGCAGGAGCGGCCTTGGAGGTAACGTCGTTGTATTGCGTCTTAGTGACTGTTACGAGTTCAGCAAAATCCTGAGAGAACTGATCAATGGCTTCTTGAAGGCCTTTGCCGTTGGCATCAGTAATCTTTTCCCAAAGAGGTTCGACAACATTGAGGACTTCCAATGTGGCAGCAGGGATCTTCGTGTCAGCGGATTCAACGATTTGAGCCTTGGGAGCGAAGTAATAAACAGTCAGTTGACGTTCTTCGTCGCTCAAGTAGTTGAGGGTACGTTGAGTCCAGAATTGGCGCAGTTCTTCTTCACCTGGGTCAGTCTTGGGACGGAAGCTCATTTTGTCCAAGAAGGCAACGTCGGTGCAGATGTTTTGAGCGATTGATTGGTAGTAGGCCTTACTGAAGGCTTCATTTTGGATGACGCCATCCGTGACGATCGATTCAAGGCGGATGAGGCGGATGTAATCACCGACAAGTTCGCGGAGGCTTTCTTCTACTTCGGAGATGCCTTGCTTGCCACGGATGGAAACAAGTTCGCGGTAAGCGTCGCGGTTGAAACTGCCGTCTTCCTTGCAGAAATCAGGGAACTTCTTGATGGTTGCATCAATTTCTTCCGTGCTTGGATAAATGCCGTAGCGTTCGGCTTCTTGGCGGAGAATGCCACAATTGGCGAGGAAAGCGGCGGCGGGGTTAGCAGATCCTGCGCTTGCCGAGAGCATCTGGAACATGGGACGCAGAGATTGCGTATAGGAGATGAGTCGGAATTGAAGATCAACCTTGTCGTAATCCTTTCTCGTGTATGAGATGTTGCCGACTTTAACGACCGCTGGTCCACGTTCGCCCAAGTTTACACTTGAGTTAGATTCAATAAAGACGAGGCCGAAGAAGACCAGAACCATAGCGCCCATAACAACGAGCGTGTGTTTTCTCAAGTATTCAAGCATGGAGGGAAAGAGGGTATGTGTGTCTGAGATACGGAGCACCCCCGGACAGAACTTGGGGGTAACACTCTTTACACCTACACACCCTGTACTGGCAAGGATGAAGAACATGCATGCCATATTAGTTTGTGGATACTTTTAGTTGATACCACGAGCTTGAGTTGCCCAGAATGGAAGCCAGGACAGTGAATCTAGCTTGAAATCTAGCGTTTGATTTGTTTTTATCAAAGAGATCTTTATCTTTAGTTTTCTGAAAATTTATGAACTCAACGAGCTCACAACGAACGATTTGGTTCAATGGAGAACTGATGGCCGAATCTGAGGCTCATTTGAGCCCCTTTGATCGTGGTTTTACTGCAGGTGATGGGTGCTCTGAATCGATAGTGACCTATGAAGGGTTGCCCTTTGCATTTTCTCGCCACTATGAGCGCTTACGCCAAAGCGTATCAAAACTCAATTTTGACCTGAAATCGTTGCCTAGCAAAGAGAAGATGTTTCAGGCGGTTCGGAGTTTGATTGCCACGAGCACGTACAGTGATCCCATGCTTATTCGCATTGTGGTTTCATCTGGAGTTGCTCAGTTGGGGAAGAGTAGGTCGGATACGCCTTGTACGGTTC
Source organism: uncultured Akkermansia sp. (assembly GCA_964400645.1). GTDB lineage: Bacteria > Verrucomicrobiota > Verrucomicrobiia > Verrucomicrobiales > Akkermansiaceae > Akkermansia. Next base: position 11,981 of record CAYNVM010000007.1, read on the forward strand.
TGATGTGGATCGAACCTGCCTTTGAAGGTGAAGAAACAGTGTCTTTGGTGGAACTTCCTTACGTGGTTAATGAGAAAAGTCCTTTGGCCGGCGTGGTGACATCATCGAGCCGAGAACGTCAGATGATGTTGGAAGAAGCTCGCACGAAAGGAGCAGGGGAATGCCTTTTGGCTAACACCCAAGGGAAACTCTGTTCTGGCGCCGAATCAAATGTCTTTTGGGTGGAAGATGGAACGGTCTGCACACCTAGCTTGGAAGATGGTGCTCTCCCTGGAGTGACCCGAGATTTGGTGATCGAGCTGTGTAGTCAGTTGAAGATTCCAGTCAGCGAGAAGTCCTTACCTATGTCGTCCTTGAAATCGCTGAGTGAGGTGTTCATCACGTCAACTCTTCGAGAGGTGCAACCTGTTGCAATGATTGGTGAACGTCGTTTGTTCCCGGGAGCCGTCACCATCATGCTACGTAAGGCATACAAGGATTTGCTCGACGATATTGATCCGTGAGGAAACGTCACAGATGTATATTTAAGCCTGAGTCGGTTTTAATACTGGCTTAGGCTTTTGTTTTAGGAGGAGTACACAAGAAGGGTTCCCAACGGCAACGTGTACCAGAGCGCCAAAGCCACTCCAGAGGGCCATAGCGGAAGAAACGGAACCAGATATTAAAGCCGATTGCTTGGACGAGGAAGAGCAGGGCGCCTGCAGCCATGGATTGGGCATAGTTCCATTGGGAGGCTAGGCCACAGCCCCATCCGAAGAAGAGATATGTCATGATGAGGGTCTGACTGACGTAGCAAGTTAGGGTGGCTCTGCCAATTGCTGCGAAGAAATTGATAAAAGCTGCAGACCAAGACCATGTCGATATGTAGGCGGTCAGGGCAACAAAAGCTGTAGCAAAAGCAAGATTGCTCCATGCAATACAGAGACCGCGGATGGAGTCCGTGGCGGATGAAGGGAAAAGATCTACAAGGTAAGGCCTTCCCCAAGTGAGAACGATCCAGACACAACTAGCAAGCAACGTAATGAGTATTTGTGCTTTGCGATGTTGGTCCATCTTTTCAAAAAGACGTTTTTTGCCGGCCCATAGACCTAGGACAAAGAGACCCAACGTTTGCCAAATGCGACCGCTTTCAATGAAGAACGACCATTTATCAGTGTGACCTCGCAAGAGGTTCCACTCAAAAACGTCGGCTATGGAAGGTGAAGCGTAGACGACTTCACGAGGTGGTAGCTTAACGAAACTCCAGTAGAAATGCTGAGGTTCAGAGACCCATGAAGGGTTTATGAGAGAGACAATGCAGTCGGCGACAAGAGGCAGTCGCCCCAAAATAAGAAGAGCGAGTATGAATAGTAGGGAGGGCTTGAGGCGATACAAGGGAACAAGAATGACGCCAAGTACAGCAAAGATTGTGAGGATATCACCGTCGTAAAAAAGAGAGTGAGCAAACCCTATGACAAAAAGTAGGGCGAGACGCCACAGAAAGCGCAGACGCATGTCCTCTCCTCGTTGGTTGGCTCTGTCTAGTTGAAGAAAGAAACTGACACCAAAGAGAAACGAGAAGATGAGGAAGGATTTGCTAACGAAGAATTCCGAGTAGATCCAATGGGCAATGCTATTCAGTTTACCCCAGAATCCTGCCAGGTCTTCAGGATAGACGTAGAGGTTAAAATGGTCGTGAGAATGAACTAAGACAATGCCTAGCAGAGCGAGAGCCCGAAGGAAATCGAGGTAATTGATTCGGGGCTGACTGATTGGATTCATGCCAATTAATGGAGAGCTTGGCATGCTTGAGACGCTTGGAGTCGAGCCCAAGCATCTGCTTCAAGAATAGGAGTCAGATCCCCTGCATGTTTGACGACTTGGTGGGCGGTCATGACCTTTTCTACGATTTTCCAGATGTCAGTGAAGCCAATTTCTCTACGCATGAAGGCTGCAACAGCGATTTCATTGGCCGCATTGAGGACTGCAGGAAGGGTTCCTGATTCTTCACCCGCCCAACGAGCTAAGCGGAGTGCTGGGAAGACATCCGGGCGAGGAGCTTCAAAGTCGAGGTGAGCCAGTTGACTGAAGTTGAGAGCATGGAGGCTATTGGGAACACGGTCGGGCCAAGTGACGGCATACTGAATGGGGAAACACATGTCAGACTGACTGAGTTGTGCAATCACAGAACCGTCAATGTACTCGACCATTGAGTGGATGATGCTCTGAGGGTGGATGATGACATCAACCTTGTCCATGGGGAGACCGAAGAGCCAACGAGCCTCAATCATTTCGAGCCCCTTGTTGAACATAGTTGCAGAATCTATGGTGATCTTCTTTCCCATGCTCCAAGTTGGGTGTTTGAGGGCTTGCTCAACTGTCACATTGACCAAATCTTCAGGAGAGGCTTTGCGGAAGGGACCGCCTGATGCTGTGAGAATAAGGCGAGATACTTGTTCTGGCCCCTTGTGGTCAACCTGCAAACATTGGTAGATGGCATTGTGCTCGCTGTCCACGGGGAGAACCGAGATGCCTGCTTTTTCAGCCGCAGTCATGACGATTTCACCAGCCATAACAAGGATCTCTTTGCTAGCGATGGCTAGATCTTTGTGTGCTTCGATGGCTTTGAGAGCGGGTTGAAGGCCCTCGGTGCCAATGATGGAGATGAGCACCATATCAGCCTCCTCAAGTTGGGCGAGTTCACAAAGGCCTTCTTTACCTGTATAGATATGGACATCTGAACTGACCAATTGCGCAAGAGCATCACGCTTGGTTGGGTCAAAAATGGCGGCATGCTTAACGCCTGTTTCTTGGATTTGGCGAGCTAGCAACTCAACATTGCTACCCGCAGCTAGCCCTACAACTTCCATCCGCTCTGGAATATCTCGTGCTACTTTTAGGGCACTTGTCCCAATGGATCCTGTTGATCCAAGTATGACGACTCGACGTTTGCGCATGACAGAAGGATACTGCCTTATGACGCACAAGCATGCAAGCTCTCATCCCTTAGAAGCTCGGTCAACAAATGGCCGTGTCTTGCTTCATCAGAGGTACTGTGCTAGGGTAAAACAACGATGGATCTGTTCAGTTTGAATGAAGAACCGACTCGCATGGATCAGCCAGATAGTGGAGGTATGCCCATGCCTCTGGCAGCACGAATGCGCCCAAGGACATTAGAGGAGGTCGCAGGACAGAAACATCTTCTGGCTGAAGGCAAACTATTGCGGAGAGCCATCGAAACTGACCGTTTTACGTCATTGATTTTTTATGGTCCTCCAGGGGTAGGAAAAACGACGCTGGCGTCGGTGATTGCTCAGACGACAGATTCGTTTTTTGTGATGCTCAATGGAGTGGAATCAAATGTGACGGAGATTCGAGAGCAGGTGGCTCGGGCTCAGATGAGGATGAGTGTTCAGAAACGCAAAACTGTTCTCTTTGTGGACGAGCTCCATCGTTTCAATAAAGCTCAACAAGATGTTTTATTGCCACATTTGGAAAAGGGTACGGTGAGGTTCATAGGAGCTACGACAGAAAACCCTTATTTTGCAATCAATTCACCTCTACTATCGCGATCTCAGGTTTTTCCATTAGAACCCGTTCCAGACGAAGAACTTATCCAGTTATTGCAACGTGCTCTGGATGACAAGGAACGTGGGCTAGCTAGTTATAAACCTCGTGTTGATGCCGAGGCCTTGCAACATTTAGCTACCAAGTCTGATGGGGATGCTCGCAAGGCTTTGACTGCCTTGGAAGTTGCTGTCCTTTCTACTCCTGTTTCTGAGGATGGTTTTGTGCACGTCGATTTGGAAGTTGCTGAAGAATCCATCCAAAAAAAGGCTATTCGTTACGATAGAGCAGGCGATGGACACTACGATACGATTTCCGCATTTATTAAGTCGATGCGAGGATCAGATCCCGATGCTGCGTTGTATTGGCTAGCAACGATGCTTGAGGCAGGGGAGGATATCCGCTTCATTGCCCGACGAATTGTTATTGCTGCTTCAGAAGACGTTGGACTTGCCGACAGTAACGCATTGCGCGTGGCAATTGATGCAGCCAAGGCCGCTGAAATGGTAGGAATGCCTGAAGCTCGGATTCCTTTGGCACATGCAACAGTTTATTTGGCAACAGCTCCTAAGAGCGCATCAGCCTACAAGGGACTAGCTGCTGCTATGGATGATGTTCGACATGGAAAAACATTAGCCGTGCCAGAACATTTGCGGACTCCAACGAGAAAGAAATTAGCGGCGGCAGGTGGTACTGAAGCGAGTAAACTCGAATACTTGTATGCTCATGACTATCCTGAGGACTACGTGCCTCAAGCTTATTTGCCTGAAGGTAGGACTTACTACACGCCGACCCATAATGGGTTGGAATTGCGTATCGCCGAAAGAATGGAACATCGCCGCCAGTTAGCGGAAGCTCAGGGGATTTATGTCCCCCACCAACGTGCCGAACAGACTACTACTCCAGAAGATAAGGAATCTCACTAAGGAGAGCTTGCGTCATCCTACGTACGTTTTCTAACAGACGTCGTTAGATGTTCGTCAACTCAGCTGTATGAGAACTAGATCCTTTCTCCTGACAGCACTAGGAGTACTGCACTGTGGAGTAATTCCTTTAAGTATAGCTCAGACTGTTCTTCCTCAAACGACAGATCCATCTGACTCTGAATATTATAACAATGGGTTTGGATGGAAAACCGAAGCGTTGCACAGAGAGGATGTGAGCCCAAGCTTGTCGCATGCTCTTCCTGCTCGAGAGCAAATGCTCAAACGCGTCAGAGGTGTGTCTACGAGTGAAGAAACGATGAGACTTCACCATCCCAACGAAGAGGATATGAAGTGGGAAGTATTCTCATCCAAACCTCTTCATTTCATGCCATACTTAGATGGCCTGTATGTTTTCGGGAATACTTGCGTTGAGCCAGGAGCTGTTATTGAGGAAGACAATATGTCAACTGCAGCCCAACGACTAAAGTCTGAATTGGCACACTACGGAATCACATATGCCATTAATCATGGATTTGGTTATTCGGGTGTTGTTGGACAGTTAGTTACAGGACAACATCGACGTAATTTTCCTGTATATAACTTTAATATCCAGAGCAATATAACATTGCTGCGCCAAGGGACATCTGGAGAGGGGCTCTTCTTAGCTACTGATTTAGTATACGGCCCTGGTTTTGGCTTCAAACAACAGACGTTAAATCCATCAACAGTCATGGGATCGTCGCAAAATCCTGAAGGTTGGTACAATTATGGCAATGCCTATTTCCAGAATTTCAGCTTAGGCTATGCAACTTGTGGTGGAAAATTGATGTTGATGGTTGGGCAGATCGACATGTCCAACTATGTCGATACCAATGCTTACTGCGCACCCTTTGACAATGACTCGATAGAAAATAATGCGGTATTACCTTTGGCTAATTGCGGTTGGGGATATCAAGTGGCATGGCAACCGACTAAGTCGTTCTATCTTTTGGCAACGAGTACTTCTAACAATACGCCATATAGGCATAATCCATTCGATTACATTAGTTCACATCACCAGACAACCATTTTGGAATTAGGCCTGATCAGCAAAGATGTTGCTGGGTTGGGACCAGGAACTTATCGATTCCAACCATTTTTTGAGACATCTCCAGGACATGATGGAGGAGGAATCTCTACAAACTTTCAGCAGCAACTAGGTAAGAATAGCACCTTGGGATGGTACTTCCGGGGAGGTTGGGCTGATAACAATGCTGCAACTCTCACAGGTATTCAGGCCAGTATGGCAACCGGAATCTTGTGGATGACTCCATACTCCAAGTCGTCCAGTTGTAGAATTTTGAGATCCGCGAACAATGGGTGTATGGGCGTGGGTTTTGTGTTTCAGAGAGGAGCACCCTCCAATGGACCCTTCGGTAACCGCAATGAATATGGATTAGAATTATCCTATACATTGCAAATGACTCCGACGATGGTCATCAAGCCTGACCTACAAATTATTCAGAATCCCATCAATGGAAAGCACGGTCAGACGAACCTTGTCCTGCAAGTGCACAACGTATGGACCTGGTGAGTTAGAAGGGATCATGAGCTCCATAATTGACTCGGACCAAGAAGAGCCCATCTGGCGGAGCACAGTAGGGACTTTTTGAGGTTGATGTTGGAGCTTTTATGATCTTTTCAAATTCTTCTATGGGATAACGTCCTGTAGCTACGCGACACACTCCGCCAACGAGGAGACGAACCATGCGGTATAGGAAGCCCGTCCCTGAAAAGGTAAGTTCAAAGTGAGTTTGATTAGTTCGTCTTAGAGTTGCCTCTGTAATTGTGCGAACAAAGTAATCAGAGGGAATGGGATTAGGTTCATTGCCTCTCAACGCAGCAAAGGAGCGGAAGTCATGCTCACCTTCAAGCATGTGCAAGGCCGTCTCAAGAAGGTCGAAATCAATGGTATAAGGAAGATGCCATGTGAGACCTAGGTCGAAGGGACTAGGAATGGAATCCTGCGTGATTGCATAGCGATATGTTTTACCAACGGCACTGAAGCGAGAGTGGAAGTCTGTACTCACATATTGGGCACGTAATACTCTTACAGCGCGAGGAAGGTGAACGTTGAGTGCCATAGGCCAACGATCTTCGGGAATGTTGGCTTCGGGGATATCAACGTGAAAGACCTGATTGAGAGCATGAACCCCAGCATCTGTCCTACCTGAGCCATGGACAGATACCGGAACTTCATAAATGTGAGAGAAGGCCTCTTGAAGTGTCTGCTGTACAGTGACGACATGAGGTTGCATTTGCCAACCAGCAAATGAACGTCCATCGTATGTGACAGCAAAGCGGATGCGAGGCATAGAAGAGTTAAGTGGCTTCTAGAAGAGTTCTTTCCAGGCAGTTTCTTTGAAACCGATACGGATTTTGTCTCCAACAATGAGGATGGGACGTTTGACGAGCATGCCATCAGAAGCAAGAAGTTGAATCTGCTCATCTTCAGTCATGTTGGGTAACTTGTCTTTTAGTTCGAGAGCTCGGTAAGCCATACCACTTGTATTAAACCATTTTTTTATGGGAAGACTGCTTTGCTCAATCCATTGGCGGAGTTCCTCTGCAGTTGGATTGTTCTCAACGATGTGACGACTTGTAAAGTTGACTCCTTGGGCTTCTAACCAAGCTTTAGCGCGTTGGCAGGTGGTACAACGTGGATATTCGATGAAGAGAATATCTTTCATGATAATGAGGGGTGGGAGTTATAGAAAGGGAGGAAGAACGGAGTCTCCCATCCAACGGTTTAGGATTTCGACAGCAGCAGCTTGGTCAATAACAGCTCGTTGTTGACGAGCTTTCTTGCCAGCAGCATGCAACTTAGCTTGAGCATCAACAGTAGAGAGGCATTCGTCAACATAGACCAGAGGAAGCTCTGGACAGTGTTCGTGAAGGTAGTTGCCAAAAATGCGTACTTTCTCAGCAGATGTGCCTTCCGTTCCATCGAGTCGAACAGGCAAGCCAAGAACGAGAATTTTGGCTTGTTTCTGGCGAGCTAGCTCAATGATTCGATCGATAGGCCTAACCTTAGTTTGATCGATGGTTTCAACAGGGTAGGCAAGTATACCCATGGCGTCGGTGGCCGCTACACCAATGCGCGTGTCACCGTAGTCAATACCAAGAGCAGGATGCATGGAGTTTGTATCCATCGATCAGAGAAGAGATTTAGGAAGTTGATCAACGAGCTTCTTAATGGAATCAGCCTTTGTTCGGTCTGCGACGAGCAAGGCGTCTCCCGTGTCAACGACGATGAGATTATCAACGCCAAGTAGAGCTACTGTTTTATTTTTGGACGAGGTGAAGATGATGTTTTCCTTGCTGTCTAGTACAGCAAGCGGAGAGTTGGTGGCATTGCCTTCTGTTTTGTCTAGGTAAGAAGCAACAGAGATCCATGAGCCAACATCATCCCAGTCAAAGGTAGCTTCAAAGCAGAGAACTTCTTGAGCTTTCTCCATCAAGGCAAAGTCGATAGATATTGGTGTGAGATCTTTAAAGTTATAGGCAATGAAACTGTCTTTAGAATCTGCGTCTAGGTAGGACGCTATGAAGTTATCTAACTGGGGACAATGTTCCCTGAGTTCACGTCGCAACGTTGGGATAGACCAGACAAACATCCCTGCATTCCAGACGAATCCTCCTTGATTAAGGTATCCTCGGGCAGTGTCTTTGTCTGGTTTCTCTTTAAATTGGAGAACTCTGTAGCATCCTTGACTTGATGAGGCGACGTGTTCGCCTAAATGAATGTACCCATAGGAAGGACATGGCCACGTCGGTTTGATACCTACTGTGATGAGAGCTTGGCGTTGGCTGGCCGTAGCTATGGCTTCATTCATGAGGGATTGGAAGGATGATTCGTCCTGAATCAGTTGGTCTGATGGCAGGACAATCATGGTAGCTTCAGAATCCTTAGCTGCGATAAGAGCTGCTCCAAGAGCAATGGCTGGTGCCGTGTCACGACGTGCGGGTTCGGCAACAATTTGTTCAGCAGGAACAATTCCTGTTAATTCATTTTTGACGGCCTCGAGTTGTACTTGGTTCGTTAGCACAAAAACATGGTCAGCAGGAATAATATCTTTCACTCGGTCAATAGCCCGACGTAGCAGAGTAGTATCACCAAAGAGATGAAGTAATTGCTTAGGGCGCTCATTGCGTGACAGTGGCCAGAATCTCGTCCCACTGCCTCCTGCTAGAATTAGTGCATATGAACTCATTGTTTTATACGTGCAGAATATGTATGGGGTTGGTGTCAGAGACCACCATAGCGTCTTTGGCGTTTGGCGTAATCCTGTAGAGCTAGGATGAAATCATTGCGAGAGAAATCTGGCCAAAGTGTTGGCGTGATGTAGATCTCAGAATACTTGATTTGCCAAAGAAGGAAGTTGGAAATTCTGTTTTCGCCAGAAGTCCGAATTACTAGGTCAGGGTCTGGCATACCTGCAGTATCTAGCCGATTTGAAAAGAGATCTTCAGAGATGTCTTCGATCTTGATTGCTCCAGACTGTACTTCTTGTGCTATGTTCTGAACGGCTCTAAGAATTTCAGCCCGAGCCCCATAAGAAAGAGCTAATACGAGGTTTAAGGTGGAATTGCCTTGGGTGCGTTCAATGCACGATTTCAGAAGATCCTGCGTGCGTTGAGGAAGGCGACTGATGTCGCCAATGGCATGAAGTTTGACGCCTTGGCTGTCCATTTCCGCAATTTCCTTTTTGAGGAACTCATGTAAGAGATTCATGAGCGTTTCAACTTCCATACGTGGTCGATTCCAGTTTTCAGAAGAGAATGCGTATAGAGTGAGCCAAGGAATACCAAATTCTATGCAGGCTTTGATTGTTGTGCGGACGGCCTCAGTGCCAGCTCGATGTCCACGAAAACGCAATAAACCTTGTTGAGCTGCCCAACGGCCATTGCCATCCATGATGCAGGCAACGTGCGTGGGTAGTTTTTCTGGAGTAAGAGCAGAAAGGTCTGATGACATGGATGGGATCAGGGCTGGGCTGGGTCTGATTCAATTCTTAGATTGCGGACAATGAAATCTTGTCGTTCTTGGGTGTTTTTCCCCATGTAGAAGCTGAGTGTCTGCTTGATGGTATGTGTTTCCTCAAAACGGACTCGATCGAGTCGGATATCCTCTCCGATGAAGTTCTTAAATTCTTGAGGGGATATTTCACCAAGTCCTTTGAATCGAGTAATTTCAGGATTTTTCCCTAGTTGAGCCACAGCCGCATCTCGTTCAGCTTCCGAGTAGCAGTAACAAGTTTTTATTTTGTTGCGAACGCGGAATAGAGGAGTTTGCAAGATGTAGAGGTGACCTTCGCGAAGAACGGCCGGGAAGAATTGGATGAAAAATGTCAGGAGCAGGAGACGAATGTGCATCCCGTCCACATCAGCATCGGTTGCGATGACAATGCGGTTATAGCGAAGTCCTTCCATCCCATTCTCAATATTGAGAGCATGTTGGAGAAGATTGAACTCCTCATTTTCATATACGACTTTACGGGTAAGACCGAATGAGTTGAGGGGTTTACCTTTAAGGGAAAAGACGGCTTGGATTTCGGCATCACGAGCTGTTGTGATTGAACCAGAAGCAGAGTCCCCTTCTGTGATGAAGAGCGTTGAGTCCTCAGCTCTCTTGTGTTTGCTGTCGTAGTGGACTCGGCAATCACGCAACTTTTTGTTGTGGATTTTTGCTTTCTTAGCCCGTGTAACAGCAAGCTTTTTGATCCCAGCAATATCTTTTCGTTCTCGCTCGGCCTCCTTGATTTTTGCCTCAATAGCTTTAGCAGTTTCAGGATTCTTGTGTAAGTAGTTATCGAGCTCGTGAGCGATGAAATTGGAGACAAAGGTACGTATCGTTTCGCCTCCAGGAGAGATCGTGTTGGATCCAAGCTTTGTTTTTGTTTGTGATTCAAACACAGGATCCATGACCTTGATCGAGATAGCTGCGACAATTGACGATCTAATGTCGCTATTGTCGTAGCTCTTTCGGAAGAATTCTCGAAGGGTTTTTGCAATAGCTTCACGGAAAGCCGCTTGGTGGGTTCCGCCCTGAGCTGTGTGTTGGCCATTGACGAAGGAATAGTATTCTTCGTCGTACTGGTTGCCATGGGTAAAGGCTATTTCAATATCCTGTCCCGAAAGGTGGATGATGGGATATAGAGGTTCATCGCTCATTGCCTCCGTTAGGAGATCGAGCAACCCATTCTTTGATGAAAATTTCTTGCCGTTGAGAATGAGAGTCAGCCCCGTGTTGAGGTAGGTGTAGTAGCGACACATCTTCTCAACATATTCGAGCCTAAAGTTAGTTTCTGGTGGGAAGATTGTTGGATCAACCTTGAAGGCAACTCGTGTTCCATTGGGCTCATCCGTCAGAGAGTTCATCTCAGAGCCATCAATCAGTTTCCCTTGTGAGAACCGGTAGGAACGGGTTTCTCCGTCACGGTAAGCCTGGATGTCAAACTCCCCAGACAGAGCGTTGACCGCTTTAATACCGACACCATTAAGACCTACAGACTGTTTAAAGACTTCGTTGTCGTATTTAGCTCCAGTATTGATTCTGGAGGCGCAGTCGAGAAGCTTACCTAATGGGATACCTCGCCCGAAGTCGCGAACTTCGCAGAACCCATCAGGGGAAATATCAATAGTGATTTTTTTACCAAACCCCATCACATATTCGTCAATGGAGTTATCGATGACTTCTTTAAGCAAGACATAGATACCGTCATCAGAAGAAGTTCCATCTCCCAACTTGCCAATGTACATGCCGGGACGAAGCCGGATATGTTCCTTCCAATCGAGGGTCCGGATTGTATCGTCGGTGTATTCTACTGGTTCGCCTGTGTCCATGAGGAGTCGCTTACTCAGTGTACCCATCAACTCTGAAACAGCAAGAGAAGAAAAACAAAGGGGATTTCAGTAATCGTTAAAGAATGGTGTTTTTTGATGAGGAGACAAGGGAGAGCTTGACCAACCGAACTAGAGACGTGCTAAATTTGGTCATGCACTGCTTTGAAGCTCCCTGTAAAATCAATTTAAACCTGCGAATTGTAGGGAAGCGTGACGACGGCTTTCACGAGGTTGACACTTTAATGGCACCTTTGTCTTTGGCTGACAGGTTGGAATTTGAACCAATCTCACACGGTGTGGAGTTGGTGTGTGATACTCCAGGAGTGCCTTTAGATGAGTCCAATTTAGTCATTAAAGCAATTCGGGTGATGGAACGTGAATTGGGTAGGGATCTCTCTTATAGGGTTCGCTTGATTAAACACGTTCCTCATGGGGCAGGATTAGGTGGTGGCAGTAGTGATGCAGCAAGCACCCTCCTTGCTGTTAACCAACTAGAAAAGGCAGACTTGTCCCAGGAACATTTGATTAAACTTGCTGCCGAGTTGGGGTCGGATATTGGCTTCTTTTTAGGCGGAGGAATTTGTCGATGCACTGGTCGGGGAGAAAAAGTGCAAGCCGCCCCAGAACCTGAGCGCTCCTTTAAGGCTCCCATTTTGTTGCTTAAGCCTGTTTTTGGAGTATCAACTCCTGATGCATATCGTCGTTGGAAAACATCCAAGCAGTTACCCAACATTCCCTACGACCCTGTTTCTTGGGGAGGAATTGAGTGGGTGAATGACTTAGAACGCCCCGTTTTTGAGAAATTCCTTATATTAGGAGAAATAAAGCGTTGGCTGAAAGAGCAGCAAGGAGTCAAAGTTGCTCTTATGTCAGGCTCTGGCTCTACCATGTTTGCTGTTTTAGAGGACGAGAGAGCAGGGGAAGAGATTGCCCAACGAGCTAAGCAGGAGCTTGACCCAACACTATGGACATGGGTGGGGAACTGCGGTGCAGGTGTACTTGACTAGCCTAGAGAATCAGAGTAGTAAAATCACAATGTTTAAGCCCTTACCTTGTTTGGCTCTTTGCTTGTTATTAGCTACTGGTTTTGTGTCAGCTCAGGATGCCGCGTCTGCTCGTCAAGCTGCTAGAGAACTAGCTGGTGCCGCTAAAACTGGCGATATGATGTGGTTGGTAGAGAAGATGTATCCTCAGCTTCGCGCCAATTTGGCCCACAATTTGCCAGGTGGCATGAAGCAACTGAATGATCAGTACAGAGCCATGGGACAAGCTCTTAAACAACAAGGAGTCCGAATTTCTGAATTTGAAGTTCAAGAACCCTATTCCGAATGCGTCGTTAAGGCTGGTCGTGAAAAACTAGTCGTCCTACCAACACGTTGCGTTTTTGAAGGTAAAGATCCATCTTCTGGACGTAACTTCAAATTGGAAAAGATCAGCTTTCTGTATGCTTTAACTGAAGTGGGAAGTAAGAATTGGACATTCATTGACGGTTCAACGCTGACTTTGAATGATCTCCGTTCTCTGATTACAGATGTACCACTTACGATTGCGTTGCCTCCCGTCAGCCAACGCGTCCTTCCATAGATAAGATCTGTATTTCCTTCGCCCGTGCCCATCGACTCAGAAAATTTTCCGTGTGACTTGGAATTTTTCGTTCACCAGGCCTTTTCTGAGTCGGGTGTTTTTTCAGGAGCCAAGGATTTTGAATATAGGCCTGAACAGCAGGAAATGGCTTGTGCTGTGGCGCGAGCCTTGCAGTTGAGTGCACCTCTTATAGTTGAAGCTGGAACTGGGGTGGGCAAGTCATTGGGCTACTTGTTACCCGCCGTGCGTTTCGCTCTTGAGCAGGAACGTAAGGCTATCATTTCCACTCATACGATTAATTTACAGGAGCAGTTATTTTCCAAGGATATTCCTATCCTGAGAAAGGCCTTGGGTGTGGACTTCTCTGCGGCGTTGCTCAAAGGCCGACAGAACTATCTTTGCCACACGCGACTTCGCCGTGCTCTTCAGCAAACGGATGATTTGTTCTCCTCATCTGAGGCCTCAGAACTTCGCCAATTGGATGACTTGTACAGAGCAGGTAAGCTGACGTCATTGAGTGATCTTAAAGTGAGGGTTTCCCCGAAGGTATGGGCAATGGTGTGTAGCGAACCACAATTGTGTTCGATGCGTAACTGTGGACCAAACTGCCCTTATCAAGTTGCACGTCGCCAAGTGCAGGAGGCACGAGTTGTTGTGCTTAACCATACCCTTTTCTTTGGGCTCTTAGCTCAGGCTGAGGATGAAGAAGATGAAGATCAGGAAGCTGGATTCATTTTCCCCCGAGATTTCGTTATTCTCGATGAAGCTCACACTATAGAGAATATAGCGGCGCGACAGTTAGGAATTCAGCTGTCAGAATCTCAGCTACGCTATGAACTGACACGCTTGTTTAATCCCAAAACAAGGAAAGGGTTGTTGAGAGCTGCTGGCAATGTTGAACTTTTCCGCAATGTCCAAGAAGCCATCGATGCGTGTGACCTCTTCTTTGAACAAGCTCGAGAGGACTTAAACATCCAAGAGTGGCAGAGAGCTCGTCGCTTGATGGACCCTGATTGGACTGAGGATATTCTCAACCGTCCTTTGGCAGACCTTGTCATTTCATTGCGCAACACGGCAGATGAGATGGAGAATGAGTACACTCGCACGGAATACCAGGATTATGCCCTTCGCGTTGAGGAATATAGAAGTGAAGTGAAACAGCTCCTGCAACTAAATGATCCCAATTCTGTCTATTGGGCGGAGCGCAATGGACCAGAAGGCAAGAACATGACGTTGAACAGTGCGCTCATAGAAGTAGCACCAGTCTTGCGCGACCGCCTCTTCAATGCAGGCCGAGCTATTGTGTTGACCTCAGCAACGCTTTCAACGGGAGAGTCTGGCATGTCCTATTTTGCTGGTCGCATAGGGGCAGAAAAAGTGACTAGTCGCCAAATTGGTAGTCCATTTGACTATAAGAACCAAATGAAGTTGGTTGTGGCACGTAGCATGCCAGAGCCAGACCGACCAGAATATGCGAAAGCTCTACCAGAGTGGATTAAACGCTATTTAAAAGTTTCAGAAGGGAAAGCCTTTGTTCTGTTTACTAGTTACGTAATGATGCGCAAGGTGGCAGATGAGCTCAGAGGTTTTTGTCAAGAGCAGGGGTGGAAACTCCTTGTCCAAGGAGAAAATCAAAACCGCCACGACATGCTCAAAGAATTCCGAGAGGACGTGAATAGCATTTTATTCGGAACTGACAGCTTCTGGACGGGAGTAGACGTCCCCGGTGAAGCCTTATCCAATGTGATTGTCACACGACTCCCCTTTGAGGTACCTGATCATCCTTTGGTGAAGTCTCGCATTGAACGCCTCGTTGAGCGAGGTGGCAAAGCCTTCTTTGAATACTCCGTGCCAGAGGCCATTTTGAAACTTCGCCAGGGAGTAGGAAGACTGATCCGCACCAAACGCGACAAGGGCATGGTTGTGATATTAGACTCACGCGTCGCCACAAAGAGCTACGGCAAGCGTTTTATCAAAGCATTGCCAGACGCCACTATCGAATGGGTATAACCCACGCTTTGTTCCCAGAGTATTTTATCCGTCTTGAAGCACAAAAAAGGAGCGATCCTTCATGAGAAGAATCGCTCCGTAGAAATCAGAGAGAAGAGAGACGATTAAAAGTCATCATCGTCGTCATCATCCGAGGAGGAATCGTCGCTGCTTTCGGAGTCGCTGTCATCATCGTCATCGGAGGAAGAATCGTCATCAGAAGAGCTATCGTCAGAGTCTTCATCATCGCTGTCAGCACTGTCATCATCCTTGGATGCACTTGGCTTAGCTTCCGTTGTGGCAGGAGTTGTAGCTGACTGAGTGGCAGCAGGCTTAGCAACAGGAGTGACGGGCTTGGGCGCAGGTGCAGTCAGAACTGTAGGTTCCAACCCTAAGCTTTGGCGAACGCTTTGACGGTAGGCGTCAGATGGTTCCAATCCCTTAAGAATAGCGTAGGCCAAGTAAGGAGCCTCATCCGTTTCATTGACAAGCAACTTGTAACTACCGCAAGTAGGATAGTGCGAAACTGCTTCAATGTTTGCATGAGCAGGAGCAAGGATACCGACCAATTCACCACGAGAGTTCGTGCAAACGATCCAACAAGTGCGGTCTACACGTACATATTGATGTGGGTGGATGTAATCTGCAGGCTTCCATGTTGCCCCCTTGATGTACTGAACCATGGCTCGACGTACGGTAGAAGGCAGAGTGCCACCGTTCACATAACTGCGAGATCTTGGAGCCATACTACCATTGTAACCATAGACTTCGGTGACGGCTGCACGGTCAAGTTGGTTGGCCACAGCCTGAGGTGATCTATTGGTTTGGCAACTTGTAGCTAACAAGCATGCCGTCAAACCGATGGCTAGAGTGGCAAAGTGTCGAAGAGACTTCATGGTGATCATAGGATTGGTATGTTCCATTTACTACAGACAAACCCACGTGAATTTCAAGGAAAAGCTTTCCTTTTGTTCAAGATTGTTGAGAAGAAGCTCCCAAATGGGCGATCTATGGCAGTGAATCTTTTGAAAGCATGGGGAATTGGTGAAATTTGCTCGCCAAATACAAATTAGTGCTTAGTTTGTTGGCAGGAAATACGATGCCTGAGTTTGTTATTAGCCTGAACGCATTAAAGCGTAATGCCCAGATTCTCCGCGATGTGGCTGATGCCTCAGGGTGTCAGATTGTCATGGCTCTCAAAGGTTTTTCGACATGGTCGACCTTTCCTACCCTTCAGCCGTATTTAGACGGTTGTTGTGCTTCAGGGCTTTGGGAAGCTCAGTTAGCTCGCCAGTATTTCAACAAGGAAATCCTCACCTACGCTCCCGCCTACAGTGACTCTGATTTTCAACAACTGTTGGAAATATCTAACCATTTGGATTTCAATAGTGTCACTCAGTGGTGTCACTTCCGTGAAACCCTGATCAATCATCCTCGTTTTCAAGCAGGTGAATTGAAAAGTGGGCTTAGGATCAATCCTCAGTTTTCAACAGGACACACAGCGATCTATGACCCCTGTGCTCCAGGATCTCGCCTGGGGGTACCACTTCAACAACTTGAGGAGTTGGAGAGACTACACCCCGATGCTCTAAGCGGGATTTCAGGCTTCCACATGCACACTCTTTGCGAGCAAGGAGCTGAAGACCTTGCTGCTACGGTGAGAGCTATGGAAGAGCAATTCGGCAAATATCTCAGCCGACCTGAATTTACGTGGATTAATCTTGGTGGTGGGCATTGGATCACCAAACCTGACTACAACCGCCGACTGTTGGTTGAGACCATTCAACACTTGCGGGATACGTATAACGTGGATGTTTGGTTGGAGCCTGGTGAAGCAGTGGCTATTCATACAGGAGTTCTTCGAGCTCACGTGTTAGATACCTTTGCCGTGGATGGTGTTACTCATGCTATTTTGGATGTCTCAGCATCGGCTCACATGCCCGACGTCCTTGAGATGCCCTATCGCCCCGACGTCTTTTTGGCTGTTAAGGAACAAGGTCAGGATTCTGGTTGCACAGAACTTTCTCCAGCGCTTCGCTATGCAGGTGAAAGTTATCAGAAAGCAGGGGAAGCCCAAGAGCAAGCCTATACGTATCGCTTGGGAGCCGCCACCTGTTTGGCGGGTGATATCATTGGCGATTTCTCTTTTGCTCGCCCTCTCCAAGTAGGGGATACTCTTGTTTTTGACGACATGGCTCACTACACCATGGTCAAAACATCGTTCTTTAATGGAGTCCAACACCCCGATATTGTCTTGATGGATGAGGCGGGGACGACTAAGACGGTTCGTACGTTTTCATACGAAGATTTTCGATCTAGACTTGGGTAAGCAAGTGAGGCAAAAAAGTCTCTCTTGTACATCACTCAAACTGCTACCAAAATCTAATTCAATATAGCCATGGGAGCTCGCAAGGAAGGTATCAAACAGAAAGTTCGTGGATGGAATCATCACGATTCCAGTGAATTGTATGGTATTGATGACTGGGGTAATGGGTACTTTCGCATCAACAAAAACGGCGATGTCACTGTCCGTCTTGAAGGTAGCGATGGTAACAACAAAGACATCAGTATCGTCGATCTCGTCCGAGGTCTTTCTGAACGAGGAACCACTGTCCCTGTTTTGTTCCGATTCCGTGACCTGTTGCGCAACCGTATTACGGAGCTAAATGAAAGTTTTCGCAAGGCTATCAAGGAAGCAGGCTACCAAGGCAAATACCAAGGCGTTTATCCTATTAAGGTGAACCAACAACGCCAGGTCATCGAAGAAATCTCTGAGTTTGGTACTCGCTACGATTACGGCTTTGAAGCAGGTTCGAAGCCAGAGCTGATTGCAGCTTTGGCGCACATGCAGAACCCCAACGCCTATCTGATTTGTAACGGCTACAAGGACGATGAATTTATCGATTTGGCTCTTACAGCGCAGAAACTCGGTATCAAAATTTTCATCGTGCTTGAAATGCCTACGGAGTTGGAAGCTATTTTGCGCCGGGCTAAGAAGCTCAAGATTCGCCCAAATCTGGGGATTCGCGTGCGCCTGGCTACCAAGGGCTCAGGCTTGTGGCAGGAATCTGCGGGAGACAAATCGGTCTTTGGTCTCAACGCAGCTCAGGTGATTGAGGCTGTCGATAAGCTGAAGGCTGAAGACTATTTGGACTGCTTGAAGTTGCTCCACTTCCACCAAGGGTCACAAATCCCCAACATTTCCGTGATCCGTGAAGGTTTGACGGAAGCGGCACGCATTTACGTCGATTTGGTACGTGAAGGTGCTCCGTTGGAAGCCCTCGACATGGGTGGCGGTTTGGCCGTTGACTATGACGGCTCTAAAACAAACTTCCATTCGTCCTGTAACTATTCCATCGCTGAGTTTGCTCGTGACGTTGTCGAGGTCGTAGGGGAAGTCTGCAACAAATACCAAGTTCCTCAGCCCACTTTGGTGACTGAATCAGGACGTGCTGTTGTGGCCTACTATTCGGTACTCGTCTTCAATATTCTGGATGTGACGACAGCTCCTGGAGCTGACAATCCCCCAGAATTGCCCGATAACGCATCAGATCTGTTGAAGTGTTTGGCCGAAACCAACCGTGAGATTTCTCGCAAGAACCTTCAGGAATGCTACAACGACGCCTGTTATTACCGCGACCAACTCCGTGCTCAATTCTTCTACGGTAACAGTAGCTTGCGTGAACGAGGTATAGGTGAAGCATACTATTGGCATATTTTGAAGCGCATTGCTCAGATGCTGACGGATATGGAAACCATCCCCGAAGATCTTCGCGAGCTTTCTTGCTCCATGGTTGACTTCTACTATGGTAATTTCTCGCTCTTCCAGTCTTTGCCAGACTCATGGGCCATTGACCAACTCTTCCCTGTGATGCCGTTGCACCGACTCAATGAGCGCCCCACGAATAAGGCCGTTATCGCTGATATTACATGCGACTGTGACGGCAAGATCGACCACTTTATTGACCGTGAAGACGTGGCTACGGCTCTGCCATTGCACAGTGTCGCTCCTGACGAAAACTACTACATTGGTGTTTTCCTAGTTGGTGCTTACCAAGAAACCCTGGGTGACCTTCACAACCTCTTGGGCGACACTAATGTCGTCGGCGTTCACCTTGATGACGATCGTCCTGTTTACACGCACGAAGTGGAAGGCGACAGCGTTGCAGACGTCCTTTCATACGTCGAATACGATCCCAAAGTCCTTATTGATCGTCTTCGCACGATGGCAGAGAAGGCCGTCACAGCAGGCTTGATTAGTCCATCGGAACGACGCAAAGCCATGGACGTATTCAGAAATGGCTTAAACGGTTACACCTATTACGAGCTCTAAAGCTAGAGCATAAACACTCGTTTGTTACCCGATTCAGCAGAGCCATTATCTGTTGAATCGGGAAGTCCTTTCTTGACCCAACTAGGTTGTGGGATAATGATGGCAACATGATAGCGGGATACAAGTGGATGATGCGCCCCTCAAGTGATGAGGGAGATGCTGACGGCGAGTTCCCGGATGGCTTGCCGGATTTGGTCAAACGTCTTCTCATCCAACGAGGCCATCACGGAGGCCGTGAAACAGAACAATTCCTCCATCCCCGCTTATCAGATTTATCGGATCCATTCCTTTTGGCCGATATGAATTTGGCCGTCGATCGCATCTTTCAAGCTGTTGATGCGGGTGAACACGTTTGCATTTACGGAGACTACGACGTCGATGGCGTCACCTCCGTGGCGCTCCTGCAGGCTATTCTCCGAGCCTATGACCTCGATCCTGATCTCTTTATCCCGATTCGCTCCAAGGAAGGCTATGGCCTCAGTGAGGCTGGTATAGCCCGATGCCTTGAGGAGTGCTCTCAGCCACCGACTCTCTTGATTACAGCCGACTGTGGCACGACATCAGTGGATGAGGTGAATCTCCTCCGCCAGAAGGGAATCGATGTGATCATTCTCGACCACCACGAGGCAGGGGCTAATGGGCGCCCTGATGCGGTGGCTATTGTGAACCCTAAACTGGAGGAGGCGAGTCGATACACGTACCTTTGCAGTGCAGGGGTTGTTTTCAAATTGACTCATGCGTTGTTGAAGCAACGCCGTCTTCCTCATTTTGACATCAAGCAATACCTGGATTTGGTAGCGGTTGCCTCCGTTGCCGACATTGTCCCATTAGTTGACGAAAACCGATTGCTCGTCCGTCAAGGATTGAAGCGAGTGACGAGTAGTTCCCATATGGGGCTCCAAACGTTGGCTAATGTGGCAGGCGTGAACACAAATCCGCCTAGTGCTTCTCATGTTGGCTTCCGAATTGGACCTCGCATCAATGCTGCAGGGCGTATGGATGCGCCGATGGATGCTCTTTCACTGTTGCTGACGATGGATCCCCAACAGGCTCTGACTTTGGCCAAGCAGTTGGATGAACACAATAAGCACCGCCAAGAAGAGGAAGAAACGATCCGTACGGAAGCGATTGCCATGCTTCAGAAAGATTTCGATCCAGATCGCGACCACGTCATCGTTCTGGGCTCACGCAAATGGCATCCTGGCGTTGTGGGGATTGTTGCCTCTCAACTGATGCGCCGTTATCACAAGCCTACCTTCATTATTGCTTTTGATGCAAACGGAGTTGGTAAGGGGTCTGGCCGTGCCATTCCTGGCGTTTCTCTCGTCCAAGCGATCCATCATTGTTCTGATTACCTGATTTCTGGCGGTGGCCACGATATGGCTGCAGGCCTGGCGATTGAAGAAGACAAATTGGATGACTTCCGCAAGGCGTTTGATAAGTACGTGGCTGAAACGACGACGGAGGATCAGCGGACTCCTGTCTTGATGATTGACGCCGAAGTCAAATTCTCAGAACTAACGCTCGACTTATTGGATAGCTACGAATTACTCGAGCCATTCGGAAACAGCAATCCGCAGCCTACTTTTATGAGTCGAGGCGTTTTCCCGACGGAACCTTTGAAGCGTGCAGGCGCCAATCACCTGAAACTCTTCATGCGCCAAGGTATCGTTGAACGTGATGCCATTTTCTTCAACAGCATCGACTTCAATTTCCCTGATCCACCTTGGGATATAGCTTTCACGATTGATCGCAATGTCTTCCGTGGACGCACCTCGTTGTCGATCTCCATTCAAGATATTCGCCACGCAGAACGTGGCTTTGAATCGTAATTGAACCACGTGGTTCTTCTCAGCATAGAGGCGTACTGTGCCTGTATTGCACGGCTTTCTAAATAAAAAGCAAACGTTGCAAAGAACTAACTTTGCAACGTTTCTGCTTATCTTATGAAACTTATTTGGAGCGGATGATGGGATTCGAACCCACGACATCAACCTTGGCAAGGTTGCGCTCTACCCCTGAGCTACATCCGCGTTGTTTGAGGTGCGGGAAGATTTATACATCGATCGCCGAATTACTCAAGCTTTTTCTAACACTTTTTTTATTTTTCTACTTTTTCTCCGTTTGCAGGGTGCTTGCACTATTCTTGAAGGGACCTGGGCGAACGGCATTGAGAATAGCAATGAGACAGACGCCAACATCGGCGAAGACAGCGCCCCACATATTGGCCAATCCTACTGTAGCTAAAGCTAGAACGAGGACTTTGATGGCGATCGTGAAGACAATATTCTGGTGAATGAGACGGCGAGTGAATAAGGCCAATTTAATTCCCAAGGGCAAACGAGAGGGCTCACCACTCATGAGAACGACGTCAGACGCTTCCATGGCGGCATCTGAGCCAAAAGCACCCATGGAAACGCCAAGATCAGCTTGAGTGAGAGCTGGGGCATCGTTGATGCCATCACCCACAAAGGCTACCAAGCTGTTTTCGGAGCGCTTGCTCTCAAATTCTTGAATAATGCGCACTTTGTCTTCGGGAAGGAGGCCTGCATGGAAGGCGTCGAGTCCCAAGTGATCGCTGACAGCTTGAGCGTGTTGTGGATGGTCGCCCGTCAACATGGCGATGTGAGCTACGCCCAGAGCTTTGAGCTCTTTGATTGCTTGCTGGCTGTCGTTTTTGATTACGTCGTTCAACGTAATTTGCCCAGCATAGGTGCCGTTGACGGCAACAAATACCTTTGTGCCGATTCCTGATCCCGTTTCGGGGATCCCAATCCCGTTTCGGCTGAGCAGGCGTTCGTTTCCTGCCAAAATTTCCGTCCCATCAGTGAGTCGAACTTTCGTGCCGTGCCCAGAGATTTCCTCATATTGGTCGATACGATTGAGGTCTATTTCTTTTCCCCAAGCGGTTTGGATGGAGGAGGCAATTGGGTGGTTGGAGTGGCCTTCTGCTAGAGCTACTAGGCCGAGCAATTCTTCTTGGCTCATCGTTCCTGAGGCACAGGGGAGAATATCTGTGACGGTGAAGTGACCTGCGGTCAGAGTTCCTGTTTTGTCAAAGACAACCGTGCCAATTCTCGTGAGCGCATCAAGGAAGTTGCTTCCCTTGAGAAGAATGCCGAAGCGTGCACAGCGACCAATTCCTGCGAAGTAGCTCAGAGGAATGGAAACAACGAGAGCGCAGGGGCAGGAAATGACGAGCAGAATGAGGGCTCGTTTTAGACCTTCTTGCCATGTGATGTCCAAGGCGAATGGCGTGATCACGGCTATGAGCACCGCCAGGATGAGAACGAAGGGCGTGTAGAAACGGGCAAAGCGACGGATGAATGTCTCGGTCTTTGCCTTGCGAGAACTGGCTTCTTGGACAAGTTGCAAGATGCGTGCCACAGTGGAATCTTTCCATTCCTTGGTGACGCGAATTGTCAGCGCACCATCTTGGTTGATGCAACCTGAGAGAAGCTCGGTGCCTGGCTTAGCTGCCAACGGCAAGAATTCTCCCGTGAGAGCTGATGTATCCACTCGGGACTCTCCAGAGAGCACCACGCCATCCAAAGGAATTTTTTCTCCAGGGCGCACGACAATTTCAGCGTCAGGAGGTACATCCGTTGGGTCAGAGTCGACCACTTGTCCATCCTTGAGCAAGTGGACTTGCTCAGGGTTCAAATCCATGAGGTCAATGACTGAACGGCGAGATTTTTTGACCGCTTTTTCTTGGTAGTATTCTCCCACACGGAAGAAAAGCATGACGGCGACAGCTTCAGCGTATTCGCCTAGGAGCAGTGCTCCGACCGATGCGATCATCATCAAGAAGTTTTCGTCGAAAATGTGACCAGAAAAGAGGTTCTTGACGGCATCCATCAGGATTTCGCCACCGATGAGAAAATAGGCAAGAATCAGGCAACCGATGCCCCAAGGAGATTCGTGCCCGACAAAAAAGGAGGCGATAAAGAGAACAACGCCTATCCAAAACGTGACCCAATTCTCTTCGCCTTCCCCGTGTCCGTGGCAACAACCACAGCCACAGCCGCAACCTTCACTGCATTCATCGTGCGTGTCTTTGATCGGCACGTCATCTTCTTTGGCTAATTTATCGGTAGAGAGGGAATCACTCATGGTATCAGGAGAAAATATATTGTTAGGTGAAACTAAGTTAGAAAGCGAAAGAAAGGAGGCTGTGAGAACTGCCAGCCTCCTTCATTTTGTCGAGCCCATAGTATGTCAGGGCTCTTGCAAAGGAAATGAAAAGTTTGTCATGCATAACATTTGGGTGGCAAAGTTCTAACTCTTAGCAAATAAGCCACCTGGTTTTGGAGTGATGAGGCGGTACATTTGTAG
The DNA here is from genome assembly GCA_964400645.1 of uncultured Akkermansia sp. Lineage (GTDB taxonomy): Bacteria > Verrucomicrobiota > Verrucomicrobiia > Verrucomicrobiales > Akkermansiaceae > Akkermansia. The sequence continues at coordinate 35,579 of CAYNVM010000007.1, forward strand.
CCTGAGCAGGATTCCCGTGAGTTGGCTAGCAGGAAGTCCCGTGGATGAACTAAGGGAATCGATGGAGTTGAAACCAAGCTCAACTGAATGGAGCACAAGCTGTTCCTGTTCGGAGAGGAGTGGTGCAGGGGATGCCGTCTCATTGAATATGGGCAATTCTGGTTGAGCGGGAGTCGATCGATTCCACCTCATATCGTCCAGAATGTCTTCAGCACAGGTTGCCAAAGTGGCCCCGTCACGGATGAGTTGGTGGCATCCGCTTGAGGTATCTCGCGTGACGAGACCAGGAACTGCGTAGACTATTTTGCCTTGTTCCGAAGCCAACTGAGCCGTGATGAGAGCACCACTCTTAGCCGGCGCTTCCATAACCACAGTGGCGCCTGTCCAACCACTGACAATGCGGTTACGCATGGGAAAGGTCGACTTGCTTGGCATCAGCTCCATGGGGAATTCAGAGACGACAGCTCCGCCTTGCTCGACGATCCTCTGCGCCAAGGGCATGTTCTCGTTCGGGTAGAGCCTATTAAGACCAGAGCCAATCACGGCAATAGTGCGCCCCCCTGCGTCCAAGGTGGACAAGTGGGCTTCTGTATCGATTCCTAGAGCCAAGCCAGAGATGACCGTCACCCCGTGCATGACAAAGGTGTTTACAAAGGATCTCGTGACTTCTCGTCCATAAGCGGTAGCGCGCCGGGAACCTACAATGGCCACAGAACGTTCACCATCCTGAGGAAGCCACTGGCCTTTGGAATACAGGACAAAGGGAGGATCGGGAAGTTGCCGCAATGGGGCGGGATAGTCCTCATCAAAGATGGTGGTGAGTTTGACTCCTGCCCGTTCTACCAACTCGAATTCTCGCTCGGGATTGACGGTGGTACGCCATGACTTGATGGCATTGGCCAAGGTAGGACCAATGCCTTTCACTTGGCAGATCAGATCGGCATCAGCATGCAACGCAATCTCAGGGCTCCCGAAGAACTCAAGCAGGCGACCAATGCGGATGGAGCCTAGGGAAGGGATGAGATTGAGCGTGATGAGAGCCTCGCTGGGAGTCATGGGGTAAAGCCTCCTATCTATGTCGCTTAAGCCTTTCGTTCGTCGAGTAATTCCTGGTACATGGCCAGGTGAGATTCTATCATGTCATCCAAGCGATAGGGGCTCGGCACTTCGCCCTTAGGTGCCACGGGATTGTGATACCAGTTAGCCAACAACTGAGCCATCGCTTGGGTGTCGCCAACAGGGACAAGACCTTCGGGAAGGAAGACCTCTAGCTGTTCTTCCACGCCACCGTGGGCATAGCCAGCCACAGGACGCCCAATCGCCAAGGCTTCCAAGGTGGTTTTGCCAAAGGATTCAGGCTTCAGGGTGAGAGAAAGCGTGACCGAGCAAGACGCTTGTACATCGCGCAGGTCGCTTCGGTGACCCACCCACGTGACGTGGTCGGTTAAACCAACTCGTTCGATGGCATCAATGACCTCTTGTTTATAGGCCTCCTTGCCTTTTTTGGCTTCGCCCACCATGACGGCATGGGCAGGAATCCCCTGCTCAATGAGCTCGCTGAGGATAGGAATCATATCCATGAAGCCTTTGACGCGAGTGATGCGCCCTGGCAAACACAGCGTGAATTTCCCCTTCAATTCGGGGTATTCTAGCTCCCAACCTCTCGTCCATTCGGGACGTGGCGTGTACCCTGGATAGTGCGTTTCTGGATTGATCGCATTGGGAATGACCCGGATATTTTCTGGGGCGCAACGGTCGTAGTTCTCTAAGATGTAGTCCTTGATGCAGTTGGACACAGCCACCACACGTTGGCCACATGCCATGATAGAGGAGTAGGCATTGGTCGAATAAAATCCGTGAACCGTGCTGACGAGAACGGGGCGTTGGTGTTCAGGCATGCTGTTCCAAGCAAACCAACCCACCCAAGCAGGGACGCGAGAATGCAGGTGAAGGACATCGGGCTTCTCCTCTTCCAGAATGTGTCGGAGCTTCGCAATCTTGAAGAGAGTCGAGAGGCGTTTTTTGCCGATGGATAGCTCAATGTGGCGAGATCCATCGCTAATGAGTTGAGGAACGAGTCTGCCCGAATCGGAAATGACAATGTTCTCAATTCCTCGTGCGGCAAAGCCCTTACCGAGCTCTAATACGACTTGTTCGACGCCCCCAGATTCCATCGAGGGGAGGAGGTGGATGACTTTCATGGCTTGGAAAGAAGAGTATTTACGATAAACTGGGCGGCTCGGTCAGACTCCGGGATGCTCGCTTCTGGCACGGGCAAGGCTCCCGTCTGCTTCCAGTCTTCCCACCAGCAGATCTTGTTTTCGTTGCGCAGAAGCTTCAGTCCTTCCACGATGCGAGTGGAGCCCTTGGGCAACGGAGGCATGCTCAGAATCCCCACAGGGGCACCTGACCCCAACGACTCATACACCATGGAGACGCTGTCTTCCGTGACCCACACGGACTGTGCTCGTTCTAAGTGTTGAGCCACCCATCCTTGTTTCGTCTGCTCTACGGGGACAACTTGAATGCTTGGACACGCCTTGGTGACTTGATCGACAAAGTCGGCAGGGGTACGTCGCGACGTCGTCAAAATAATCGGCGATTCACTGTGCTCGGCCACTGCCTGAAGTTGGCTAATGAGCGCTTCGGCATCCCAACCATACGACTTACTTGGACCTCCGATGAGAATGAGCTGGATGTCTTTGACGTGGCCCGGATTGGGGCGAATCCCATGAAGTGCTCCTATTGTTGGGAATATGTGGCGACTTGTCACGGCCTTGCCTAGTAAGTCGTGTCGGGGAATGAGGCAGAGATCAAAGCAACTCACTGGCAAACTCGGCTTCATGCAAAGTATGGATTTGGCTCCGAAATGGTGCGCTGCCCACAGCAAGGGCAGGTGGGTCGAGTGACCTGCAGCAATGATCAAATCAGGCTTACCCTGGGCTCCTTCTTCCAGGAGTTTGCGACGTTTTCCCAGGAGACTAAGCCCTGCAAGCGTCACCTCCGTGGTTGTGGCTGATGTCAGCAATTCTATCGATCTTGCCAGTGCCCGTGTCTGAGTAAGGTGGCCTGGCTTCGAATCGCTGAGAATCCATATCTTCATGCCCATCCATATTGCCTTTCTTGTCCCATGGTTTCAAGGATAACCCCAACTTTGCTGTTATTCTTGAGTATTTGGTATAAGTTTTTCATAGCAAGGATAAAAAGACAGAGATGAATGGAATAAAAAAAGTCGAGGAAGCTAAGCAACCTCGACTTTTTTGTCCCTTCTTGGGCTGAATATTATTTCTCAGAGGAGGGTTCATCCTCTGTTTTGGGAGAATCCTCGTCCGTGTGGGGAAGGTGCTGGAACTTGATGGACTTGCCCGTTTCGCTGAGGACGGCTTCTATGCGAGAGCCATCGACGATGGCTCCAGAAATCATGTCTTCGGCGAGGGCGTCCTCGACAAGGCGTTCGATGGCGCGGCGCATAGGACGGGCGCCGTATTCAGGTTGGTAACCTTGGTCAGCGATGAGTTCGAGGACAGGCTTAGTCATCGACAGCTCAATGTTGTGAGCTTTTTTGAGTCGAGACACCAGTTTGTTGACCTCAATATTGACGATGCGGCAGAGGTCATCTTTCTCGAGCATACGGAAGATGACGATGCTGTCAAAGCGGTTGAGGAGTTCTGGGCGGAAGTATTTCTTAGAGGACTCCTCGATCGTTTTCTTCATGGAGTCATAGTCCGCCTTGTCTTCCACTTGAGAGCCGAAACCAACGGTGCTTTGCCGTTTGATGGAGGAGGCTCCTGCGTTAGAGGTCAGAATGATGATGGTGTTGCTGAAGTTGACTTTGCGTCCCTTGCCGTCCGTGATGCGGCCTTCTTCCATGATTTGGAGAAGGATGTTCATGACGTCAGGGTGTGCTTTTTCCACTTCGTCAAAGAGGACAACGGAGTAAGGACGGCGTCTCACTGCCTCAGTGAGCTGAGGTTGGTCGTCGTAGCCGACATAACCAGCTGGGGAGCCAATCAGCTTGGAGACGTTGTGCTTTTCCCCAAACTCACTCATGTCAATTTGGATGAGAGCATCTGCCGTACCGAACATTTGTTCAGCGAGATTGCGGGCGAGATACGTTTTGCCGACGCCCGTTGGCCCCAGGAAGAGGAAGCTGCCGATAGGACGGCGTGGATCTCTGATGTCTGCACGGCTTCGTTTGAGAGCCTTGGAGACGACGACGCAGGCTTCATCTTGGCCGATGACGCGTTCCTTGAGGGTGTCTTCCAAGTGCAAGTACTTGCTTGCTTCATTTTCAGACAAGCGGCTCATGGGGATTTTCGTCCATTCAGAAAGGAGAGTGACAATGTCCTCTTCCGTGACCTGAAGAACTTCATCGAGGTTTCTGTTTTTCGTCAGCGCCTTGAGCTCGTTTTCCTTGGCGATGCGTGCTTGCTTCAATTCCTTGGAGAGGACGAAGTCGCTCTTTTGGGAGGCCTGAACCAAGTCGTTTTGGATGTCAGCAATTTGTTTTTCCAAATCGCGCACGGCAGTGGGGCGTGTGGTTCGGCTGACGCGCTTGCGGGAGCCTGCTTCATCGATGAGGTCGATGGACTTGTCCGGTTGGAAGCGTTCGTTGACGTAGCGTTGGGAGAGCTTGACCGCAGCTTCGATGGCCTGTGGGGTGTAGACGACTTTGTGGTGTTCCTCGTACTTGGGTTGGAGCCCCTTGAGGATGGCAAGGGTTTGCTCTTCGGTGGGCTCATCAATCATCACTTCGAGGAAGCGGCGGCGGAGAGCGTCATCTTTCTCGATGTGTTTGCGGTATTCATTGATGGTGGTTGCGCCGAGGATTTGGAGCTCGCCACGGGCGATGGCTGGTTTGAGGATGTTGGAGGCATCCATGGAACCTTCGCTACCGCCAGCACCAATGATGGTGTGGAGTTCGTCAATGAAGAGGATATCCTGAGAGGCCTTCATCTCATCGATCAAGGTCTTCAAGCGTTCTTCGAATTGGCCACGGTATTGAGTGCCGGCGATCATCTGAGCCATATCGACGGAGATGACTTTCTTATCGAGCAAGTTATCAGGGACATTCCCGGCAACAATAGCGAGGGCAAGGCCTTCGGCGATAGCCGTTTTGCCGACCCCAGCTTCACCGAGCAGAAGGGGATTACTCTTGCTACGACGTCCCAAAATTTGGAGAACGCGCTGGATTTCCTTATCGCGACCGATGATGGGGTCAATCTTGCCTTCGCGAGCCTTAGCTGTCAGATCCGTTCCGTACAGTTGAACCGACGTCTTGCGGTTTTTCTTGCGACGGCGGTCAAAGGGGAAATGAGAGGGCAAGTGAGGTCCATCCTCTTCTTCCTCCTCGTTATTTTCTTCACGTGGTTCGCCTTCAGAGGGACCTTCTTCTTCCGCTTCAGCTGGCTCGTCATTATCGCTAGCGTTGAAGTCGGGCAGACCCTCTCTGAGCTTATCCAGAACAGCTTCGCGAGCCAAGGCCCGGTCAATCCCACTGTCGTGCAAGATCTTGCAGGCAACGCTGCCGCCTTCCGCAAGGATAGCCAGGAGGATGTGTTCCGTGCCTACATAGCTGTGGTTGAGCTCTTCAGACTCGCGGTTCGCTAAGGCAAGAACCTTTTTGACGCGAGGCGTGTACGGGGCATAGGAGTCCGTGTTGCTCGGCTCAGCATTTTGTCTGAGTTCAGATTCGATTTTTCTGACGGTTTCCTCGAAGTTGAGACCAAGCCCCGTCAGGACAGAGCAAGCCACCCCTTGCCCTAATTTGATGATAGCCAACAGCAGGAGTTCCGTGCCGATGTACTTTTGGTGCAAGCGGTTCGCCTGATCGCGGGCAATGGCAAAGACTTGCTGAGCTCTGGGTGTGAAGTTGTTCATGAAGTAGACGAGAGTGTTGATTATATTTTAGCAAATAGGATCCGATATGTGTGAGAAAAAGTCTCGCAAGTAATCGGCCCGGACGCGAGCGAGGAACGTGTCACGCGATTCCTTCTGGTCATCAAATGAGAATTTGCATGAGAGGTGACCTGCACGCGCTTCAAGGAAAACGCGGTTAATGTCCTTAACATCAGATGATGGAATAATTCCTAAGCTGATGCCCAGTCTCACGATGAACAGCTTGTCGATGACATCATGCATGGACATGAGACGCGCGTATTTCAGGATAGCTAGAGCTTTGCAGACAAGGTCAGTCACGCCAAGTCTGTTTTCTGTCAGTATTTTGGTGCGCAGGTTGAGTTCTTGTTTCTGGAGACTCGTGACAATGCGCGTGAGTTGTTTGACGACTTCGTCTTCAGGTTGAGATCCGAGAGTGGCTTGGGAGGTGATGAGGTACAGACTGTGCGTTCTGTCGTCCTCTTCTTCACCGGAGATGCCTTCAAAGCCAAAGTTGAGTGCCTCCATGGCACGTCTTGTCTCGTCTAAATTGCCAGAGAGAAGGAGACCTGGGACGTTGACGAGTACGCTGACTTCCAAGCCCGAGCCCGTCAGGTAAGGATCTGCGCTCAGGTAGCCCAATTGGGGGTGATGGGCATAGGGCAGTTCAGTGGCCATTTGATGGTCAAATTCGTTCACCAACTTCCATGCCTTTTGGAGGTTGAGGCCTGGTTGGGTGGAGATAAGTCGCAGGTGTTCATCGCCGTTGATCCAAGCGCAGAGGTCTTGGTTGGGACTCAGGACAAATCCCGCCCCTTCACGGCGAGCGGTGATAGCGCTGTCAAGAACGCCTCGTTCCACCAAGAGTTGCTTCTCCATGTCGCTGAGATCTGCGATCTTGCTCCCGTAACCCTTGTCAAAGGCCTTGAGTCCGCCAAGGTAGGGAAGAAGGAGGTCGAGGACGGCGCGAGTTTGGTCAGGAGTAGCCCAACCAGGGAAGACGTGGCCACGCAGGTTGCGAGAGACGCTGACTTGGGAGCGGAGAATGACGTCTTGATTCTTGTAGGATGAAGCCATCCAGGGAATCTTGCGACCGAAGAGCTTGGAAACAGGTTGAAGCATGGGGATCGGTTAGCGGGGAAGTTGGCTGTTTAAGTCGGCAATTTGTTTTTGTAGATCAATGGCAAGGTCAAAGTCTTCTTCTTTGACCGCCTTGGCCAATTTGTTTTCGAGCAGTCGGATCCTATTGCGGAGGAGACGAACTTCTGGGGTTTCGTCACTGCTTGACGCTTTAGACGCATTTTCCAAAGAAGGAAGCCAACGGTGCAGTTCATCGGCAAAGGCCTTGTAGCAGTCGCTACATCCCAAGTGCTCCGAATCCACAAATTCGTCAAAAGTCATGCCGCAAGTGCCACAGGTGAGTAGCGTATGAGACTTGCTCTCCGTCCTTTTGGTTGGGGCTTCGGGAAGTCCCATGGCATTGAGAGCTTCAGAGATGGTCAGCGCAATGTCAGGTTTCAAATAACCTTTTTCTTCAGCACAGCTACGACAAAAAGCCAACTCAGTCGTTTTTCCATTGATGACCTGAGTTAAAAAGACAGTTGCAGGAGCAGAGCATACTTGGCACTTTTTCACGCTCACCTTTGTACTCTGATTACTAGGTCAAAGCTAGCCATTTAACGGGCCTACTTCATCTTTTATGTCATTCAACTCTGTCGTGGGAAATGGAGAGAATGATGGAGGAAAAGAGGATTTAGTCGTTTTGGGGATGCTGAGAGGAGGCGTGCCGGGATTTGGCCGTGAGGATGTAGGTGAGGAGGAAGATGACGCCGAGCACAAGAATGATCGTAGCACCCAAGTGCCATCCCAGAGGGAAGGAGATGAGGAAGGCGATGAGGGAACCCAAGGCTCCGATGAGACCACCGCCCCAGAAGAGTCGGGAGGGTTTATCGGTGAGGAGATACATGGTGGCCGCAGGACCGACCAACAGACCTAGGGTCAGAAATGAGCCGACAGCTTGCAGGGAGGAGACGAGGACAAGGATGATGAGGGCAAAGAGACCGTAGTTGAGGAGCTTGGACGGGATGCCCAAAGTGCTACCCATGTTGGGGTCAAAGAGGGAAATGAGGATGGGCCGTTTGAAGAGGATCAGGATCAGAACGCAGAGTGCGCTGATGACGTAGGCAATCCAGAGATCGGAGTCGGAGAGACTCATGATGGAGCCGAAGAGCCAGTCGTCGATTTTTTGTTGTAAGCCAAGTCGGACGAGGATGATATAGCCTGCGGCAAAGGCCGTGGTGTGGATGATGGAAAGGGCTGTGTCTTGGTTGAGTTTAGACGTCCCCGAGACAAAGATTGAGCCCAAGCCGACGAGGAGTGCCGCGATGACGGCTCCCGTCAAGATGCTCCAGCGGTTGAGTCCGAAGAGCAGGATGGCGGTGGCAATGCCTGGCAGAAGGGCGCAGGAGAGCGTGCCGATTTGCAACGCCGATTTTTTGAGGACGATCAGGCCACTGACAAAGCCGTTGGCAAAGCCAATCATGACGCAGGCCAGGAGGGCGCGCTGCGCTAAAGGCTCAGAGAGGAATTGGGTGAAAGTCACATCCATGGGTAAGAGGGGTTAGCGGTTGAATGTGTGGCTGATCTGATCGGGGGTGAGAACGGCTTCACTGGCACCAAAGGCAATTTTGCGACGGTCAATCAGGAGGACGTGGTCAAAGATTTTCGTGGCGGTGTTGAGGTCGTGGTGTGAGGCAATGACGAGGCGACCTTCCTGGGCCAGTTGGCGCAACAGGTCGCCGAGGGCTTGGCTAGAAGGGGAGTCGAGTCCCGTGAAGGGTTCGTCCAGGAGGAGTAAGTGCGCCTCTTGAGCCAAAGCGCGAGCGAGGAAAACGCGTTGTTGTTGGCCTCCCGAGAGCTCGCCGATTTGCCGGTCTTTCAGCTCGGTGAGGTTCATCGTCTCCAGGGACTTCTCAACGATTTGTCGGTCGTGCTTGCTGAAGCGCTTCCAAGGACCGAGGGCTGGGTAGCGCCCCATTTCGACGAGTGCTTGGACGGTGAGCGGAAAGGTCCAGTCTACCTCCGAGCGTTGGGGAAGGTACGCAATTTCGCCTTTGGCTGGCATCATGGGTTCCTTGTTCCAGAGCACAGACCCATCGTCCGGCTTCACGAGTCCTGCAATCACCTTGATGAGAGTGGATTTTCCTGCGCCATTGGGTCCCATGATGGCCATGGTGTGACCGCAGTTGATCGAGAAGCTCATGTCCGACAACGCCGAGACCTTGCCATAGGAGACCGAGATGTTGTGGACATCCAACTGGTGGGTGCAGGGGTGGCTCTCGCCTGCGCCCCAACAAATGTGGTCGCTGTGGTGATGGCTACATTCCTGAGAGCAATCTTTCTTCATGATCAATGCGTGGCGGTGCGGTGACTGTGGTACTCAACGACGTCGTGGATCTTCCCATCAACCGACCACTTGGTTTCGGTCAACGATTCGTCGCCTTCAGGTTCAATGCTGATGGTCACGGGCGTGCGTTGTGCTACGCCCTCCCATGTAGCTTCGATGTCAAAGCGCACGGACTCCGCTGAAGCCGGGATATCCGTGGCGAGGAGGTATTCAAATTGGTCGGGTTGGGTGCTTTCTTGGAGCATAGTATCGCCCACTTTGAGCGACCAGGATTGGGGGAGGTGGGCAAAGCGGATCGTAATCAGACACAGACGCGTCTCGGCGGATTGGGAACTGTCGGACGTCGCGACAGGGAGTTGCGCCGGCGTTGGGTGAGAGGTCAGCAACCAGAGAGGAACGGCCAACACCAAGAGGGCTAGCAGAACAAGGAAGAAAGCGCGAATGGGTGATCCCTGCATAATTAGTGTTGCTGAGTGGGTTCTAGGGCCTTTTTGATGACCGTGACATTGTGGCGGAACATGGCTTCAAAATTCGTCATTTGCGGAGCCAATCCGTCTGTCACCAAAGCTTCTGCTAAGGGTAAGTGCAAGGTCGACGAAATGCTCTCCAAAATCTTCGGGTTGGAGCCATATTCAGGGAAGACGGCAAGGGCGCCGTTGAGGCGGAGGTTGTGCAGGGTGCGCGCCAAACGCTCGGGATTACCTTCATCTTCCCGACTAATCCCTTGGACGGGAACTTCCGTGAAGTCGAGGGCTTTGCAGAAGTGGCTCATGGCGGCGTGACCCGTCACTAAAATGCGGTGCTCATCGGGGATGGTGGCTAGCTGGCACTTGGCCCAAGCTTCGATGCCGTCCATTTGCTCAATCCACAGGCTCAGCGCCTGGTTGTAGTCCGTGGCGTGGTCGGGATCTGCTTGTCGGAAGACGTAGCAGAGGAGTCGGCCGGCACGGCGCATGTTCTCTGGACTATTCCACCAGTGGGGATCATTGGGACCGTGATGGTGGTGATGCTCCTCAGGCGATGCGCTTTCTTCGGGAAGCTCCGCTTCGTCGGCGTCGCCGTGATGGTGATCCTCCGACTGACCCGCAGCCAAGACATCAGGGATGGCTGAGCCGACGTTGACGACTTCGAGGGGCTGGGTCCCCGAACGCAACGCGTCGCTGAGAGAGGCCAGATAAGGCTCCAGATTTTTACCCGAGGCGATGAGGAACTGCGCCCCCGATGCCTCCGCAATGAGTCGGGGAGAAGGTTCAAAGCTGTGCAGATTGCCGTTTGCCTGAAGTAAATCAACCACTTGGACATGGTTGCCACCGATGCGGCGAGCCAGATCGCCCAAAAGTGGGTGCAAGGTAGCGACCTTGAGACACGGGGCTGCCCAGAGAGGTGAAAGGCATCCTACGATCAGACAAAGGACTAGGTAGATGCGTTTCATCTCCTTTATTTAACCCACCACTCGGCATTGCGGGCAAGCTCTAAACACGTCTTGTTTGTTGAAACTAACAAATGGGGCTTCTTAGGGGACATCGGGATGGCGTGAAACAGTCTTGGGTGAGGGGGCTTGATGATTGCGCAAGGTTGGGACTGGGAATTTAGAAGAAGATCATATAGAGTGGGGCATCTTCCTCATGCCGAGGGGCGATTCACGCGCCCTTGCGGTACAACAGAGCCACTTCCCAGCCTACTTCCTGCAATGTCACTAATGCGCAATTCTCTGGTCACGTCCGTCTGCATCCTGATGTGTCGACTGACAGGGATGATTCGTGAGGCCATTTTTATGGCGATTTTTGCGATGGGGCCCGCCATGGATGCCTTTTACACCGCGTTTCGACTCCCCAACCTGTTGCGCGATTTGTTTGCGGAAGGATCGCTGTCGCAGTCGTACACCAGTGTGACCGCCAAGGTGCGAGAGTCTGACGGAGCCGATGCCGCATGGGATTTGACGGCAAAGATCGCCACGCAGTTGGGGACGCTGATGCTGGGCATCGTCACCATGGGGATTCTCTTCTCCGCGCCACTCATGGAGTCGCTCTACAATGGGAGTCCTGAGGTGAACAACGTGGCCTTTGCCACGGATCTCTGCCGCATCATGTGGCCCTTCATTGCGTTTGCCTCGTTGTCTGCCTTGGTGATGGGTGCGCTCAACATCGTCGGCGTCTTTGGACTACCGATGATTGCTTCGGCGGTTTTCAACGTCAGCTCTGTTCTTCTGGGCATTGCCTTTGCGTACTGCTTTGATCCCGACTTCAATTTCAACTGCCAAGGGGATTCGGCACCACGGGCGTTGTACGGCTTTGCGGTGGGCGTCACCTTGGGGGGAATTGCTCAGTTACTCTTCCAGTTGCCGAGACTGAAGCGTGCGGGCTTCCAGTGGCGACTCAACTTCAAGTGGCGTGATCCGCGCGTGTTCAGGATTTGGGGACTAATGATCCCGTCTGTGATGGCGTCTGGCGTCACGCAATTCAACGTGTTCATCAACACGGGCTTTGCCTTGGAACTGAAGGGCGGGGCCGTGGCGGCGCTGAGCACGGCATTCAAAATTTGGCAGCTCCCCGTGGGACTCTTTGGCGTGGCGACGGGCATGGTGGTTTTGCCTGCCATCTCGCGCATGATGGTGGGCGATGGCCGTCGCGA
>CAYNVM010000008.1:0-45501 GCA_964400645.1 uncultured Akkermansia sp.
TTAGACTAATGCCCCGATAAATGGAGATAGGAGAAGGTAGCTTCATTGTACGATATTGGCCGAGAATCATCAGAGGGGTATCAATGAGGACGAGAATGGGGCTGAGACTCTGCTGAATAGAAACCAAAAGGGGATTGAGCCTTGAGAAAGACGAAAAATCGAGTATGCTAAAGGCACGAGAAGTCGGCTGTATTGGAGAGATAGCCTTAAATTGAGTTAACTAAGATTTTAAGACCTAATGGAAACGACTGAATTGCATTCTGTGCGGAAGGCCGTGTTAATGACTATGGGATTGTCTTTTGTCGTTGCAGGATATGCAACGGAGACTCCTCAAAACGCACCTGCTGAAGCAAACCAACCAGCTGTAACTGCTATCCAGAAACTTAACCCAACAGTAGTGGATATTCTGGTTGAGAAGGACAAACGCATGACGGTCGACTTCTATGGAGACGATATTTTCCGCATTTTCCGTGACGACAAAGGAGGAATTGTAAGGGATCCAGAGGCCACTCCAGAAGCCAAGATCCTTACCTCTAATCCTCGTCGTCCAGTGACTCGCCTTGATGTCGAAGAAAAAGGGGATTTGTTGACCATTACAACAGGGAAAATTCAGATCATCGTTGATAAGAAGAGCTCTTTGTTCAAGGTGGTGAATCTTGTGACGCAACAGGTTGTTTTGGAACAAGTCGAACCATTTCGCATGGAACGAGCCAAAACGGAATTTGCGTTGAAACAGAATGCTGACGAATACTACTACGGTGGTGGGGTTCAGAATGGACGTTTTTCTCATAAGGGCAAAGTGATTGCCATTGAAAATCAGAACAGTTGGACCGACGGAGGTGTTGCTTCTCCTTCTCCATTCTACTGGTCAACTAAGGGATATGCCATGTTGTGGCATACGTTCAAGAAGGGTAGTTATGATTTTGGCTCTAAAGAACCAGGAGTTGTCCGCTTGGAACATGATACGGACTATTTGGATGTCTTCTTTATGGTGGGAGACGGCATTGTGCCATTGCTCAATGAATACTATCAATTGACAGGACATCCTGTTCTCTTGCCAAAGTTTGCCTTTTACCAAGGTCATTTGAATGCCTACAACCGTGACTATTGGAAGGAAGACGAAAAGGGAATCCTTTTCGAAGATGGTAAGCGATACAAGGAAAGTCAGAAGGACAACGGAGGTATTAAGGAGTCTCTTAACGGTGAAAAGGATAATTATCAGTTTTCAGCTCGTGCTGTCATAGACCGTTATAAGGCCAACGATATGCCATTAGGTTGGTTGTTGCCCAACGATGGCTATGGTGCTGGTTATGGCCAAGAAGATACCTTAGATGGGAACATTGCTAATCTGAAGAGTTTGGCTGATTACGCCCATCAGAATGGCCTTGAAATTGGTCTATGGACCCAATCAGATCTCCATCCTAAGTCCGATGTCAGTGCTTTGTTGCAACGTGATATTGTAAAGGAAGTTCGCGACGCAGGTGTGCGCGTTCTGAAAACAGACGTGGCTTGGGTCGGTGATGGTTATTCCTTTGGGCTCAATGGGATTACGGACGTGGCTCAAATCATGACCTATTATGGGAATAATGCTCGTCCTTTCATTATTTCTCTGGATGGTTGGGCAGGTACACAGCGTTATGCCAGTATTTGGACAGGTGACCAAACGGGTGGGGATTGGGAATACATCCGTTTCCATGTCCCAACTTACATTGGCTCAGGACTTTCTGGGCAACCGAATATTTGTTCAGATATGGACGGTATTTTCGGTGGTAAGGATTTGTTCGTTAATACTCGTGATTTCCAGTGGAAGACATTTACTCTTCTGGAATTGAATATGGACGGATGGGGATCTAACGAAAAGTATCCGCATGCTTTAGGAGAACCTGCAACTTCTATCAACCGTTGGTATCTGAAGATGAAGTCCGAGCTGTTGCCCTATACGTACAGTATAGCAGCTGAAGCAGTAACTGGGCTTCCTATGATCCGTGCCATGTTCTTGGAAGGAGATGCGACTCCCTATACCTTAGGGAAGTCAACACAGTACCAATTTATGTTTGGTCCGAACTTCCTTGTAGCTCCTATCTATCAACAGACGAAGGCGGATGAAAATGGGGACGACATCCGTAATGGTATTTACTTGCCAGAAGGTCAGTGGATTGACTTCTTTACTGGTGATCTCTACGAGGGGGGTAAAATCTTCAACTACATTGATGCTCCTTTGTGGAAGCTACCCGTGTTCGTCAAGAATGGATCTATTACTCCAATGGCAAATCCGAACAACAACTTGAGCGAAGCTCGCAAGGATTTGCGAATCTTTGATGTCTATCCTGCAGGGAAGACCCAATTCACTCTTTATGATGACGATGGTACGACAGAGGACTATTTACTTGGGCATTCTGCAACCACGGAAATAGTCTCTGATGTGCAGGGGCAAAAAGCTGTGATTACTGTGCAGCCAACGAAGGGCTCCTATGATGGTATGGTAGCTCAGAAGAGTACAGAATTCCGGGTGAATGTGACTCAGAAGCCTAGTGCTGTTTCTGTGAATACAGGCTCTTCTGCTGTGTCATTGAAGGAAGTCGATTCTCAAGAAGCTTTTGATTCTCAAGAAAACGTTTATTACTACGCTGCCCAACCTCAGCTGAATCGTTTCGCTAGCAAAGACAGTGAGTTCTCCAAAGTCTCCATCATTGGCAATCCAAAACTTTTTGTGAAGGTTGCTTCAGTTGATACGAGAACGACTCCTGTTGAACTGACTGTAGATGGTTTTGTTTTCCGACCAGAGAACAAATTCCTCAAAAAGTCAGGAGCAATGAACATTCCTGCTAATGCTACAGTGACGGACGAACACACAGGTCCGTATACTTTAACCCCATCATGGGATGCTGTTGAAAATGCGGATTACTATGAGATCAAGTTTGAAGACATGGTCTACACGACCATCCAAGAGCCAGAACTCCTATTTGAAGGTCTGACTCCTGAGACACCGTATAGCTTCGATGTTCGTGCTGTTAATCGTGACGGTGCAACAGAATGGGTAAATATCAAGGCTTCTACGAAATCTAATCCTCTTGAATTTGCAATTCCAGGTATCGTGGGAGAAACGACAGCTGAGAATCAAAGCAATTCCTTGTCACATCTCTTTGACTTTACGGAAAAGGCCATGTGGCATACGCGCAACAACAAGAAGGCTGTGCCATTTGATTTGGTGATGTCTCTTCCATCCGTGAATACTCTAGACAAGTTTGAATACATTCCTAGAGAAGACGCAGGCAATGGTACCCTCCTTAAGGGCAAGGTTGCCGTTAGTATGGATCGCAAGGAATGGAAGACAATTGGCTCCTTTGAATGGAATAAGGACTCTGAAACCAAGACCTTCACCTTCAAAGAAACTCCAACAGCTCGCTATATTAAGCTGAGTGTTACAGAAGCTGTAGGAGACTATGGCTCGGGACGTGAAATTTACGTCTTCAAGGTTCCTGGCACGGAAAGCTATATTCCTGGTGACATCAATAATGATGGCAAGCTCGATAGCAACGATTTGACCTCATATACTAACTACACCGGCTTGCGTAAGGGGGATTCTGACTTCGAAGGCTATATTAGTGGTGGTGACATCAACAAGAATGGTCTCATCGATGCCTATGATATTTCTGAGGTGGCAACACGCATCGAAGGTGGTGTAGAACCTGATGAAAAGGAAGCTGTTGGGGGCAAATTGGTGCTTTCTCCTTCCAAGACAAACTTCAAGAAGGACGACGTGATTGAAGTTGTTGTAAAAGGTAAGGACTTGAAGTTTGTTAATGCCCTTAGCTTTGCATTGCCATACGATGCAAGCCTCTTTGAATATGTTGGTGTGGAAATGACAGGAATGAAGGACATGGAAAACATGACTTACGATCGTCTCCATACAAACGGCAAGAAGGCTTTGTATCCAACCTTTGTCAACGTAGGGAACCACGAAGTCCTGACTGGATCAGAGAAGTTGTTCACCATTAAGTTGAAGGCTCTTAAGGACGGCAAGTATAGTCTTAAGGCTCAAGATGGTCTTTTGGTTGACCGCAAGCTGAATACAAAGGGGATTTGAACCCCATTTAGGCTTTAACTTCATAGGTAAATAACCCACTTGGCCACATCGCATGGCTGAGTGGGTTATTATTTGCTTGTTACGGACAAAGTGCTGAGACTTGAAAGCTTTTCTCCTATCTAGTATCTCTCGGATATGGATCCATCGACTTGTTCTCGTCCTTTAACTTGTGCTCAAGAGTGGGTCCGTTCTGTCGTTAAGGAAGGTGATACAGTTATCGATGCAACTGCTGGTAATGGCCATGATACCTTATTCCTTGCTCAACTTGTGGGACCCTCGGGGCATGTCCATGCTTTTGACATCCAGCATCAAGCTATAGAGGCGACGGCTTTGCGTCTTGAGGGTGCTAGAATGCTAGACCGTTGTGCATTACACCAAGAAAGTCACGCTAGGATGGCAGAAAAGGTTTCAGGTCCAGTAAAGGCTATCATGTTCAATTTGGGGTATTTACCAGGAGGAGATAAGGCCATCATTACGGACACGAGTGAGACTCTTGTTGCGATAGAAACAGCCCTCAATATGCTTTCAGTTGGAGGAGTCGTCAGTGTTGTGTGTTATCCAGGACATGATGGAGGGAACAGAGAAACACAGGCTGTATACAACTATCTTGCTAAGTTGTCTGCTCACATGTGGCGTGTTGCGGAAGTCTCTCACTTTAACGCCCCTGGTCCTGCACCTAGTTTATTAGCCGCTTTCAAATTGAGGGACTAAAGAGAAAACCGACTCCCCACAATAATAGGAAGTCGGTTTGTACAAGAAGTAAGATAGGACGTTGTTTAGCGACGCTTGCGTTTGTCGACAAACTTGATCATGTCGTCCATCTGCTCTTCAATGAGTTCAACAAGTTTTAGCTGAGTCCTACTACGGATGAGGTTGTGATTGGGCTTGCTCGTCTTAAAGTAAACGTCGCCTTCAAGGTAGTCCGTCAAGAAGCGGATCCCGATTTCAAGGGTGATCAGTTTGCCCGAGAAGGGGATATAGTCGATCTCAGTTGGTGTTAAGAAGCCGCTCGCTGCATCCAAATATCCATCGACAATGGATTGGAACATGGAGATTCTCATGCGGATCTTAGAAAGATCTTCTTCGTCTTCAGCCGTCGGTGTGGTGACCGTGCGGATAATATCTCCGACGTCGTACAGGACACATCCAGGCATGACAGTGTCTAGATCGATAACACAGACCGCTTCATCGGTAGCCTCGTCAAGCATGACATTGTTGATCTTCGTATCATTGTGGGTGATACGAGTAGGTAACTTGCCTTCTTTTTGGAGGTTGATTAGGACATCAACGTCTTTTTCTCTAGCCTTGATAAATTCTAGTTCAGGGAGGCAAGAAGCAAGACGTCCATTAGGATCTTGCGCGGCTACTTCCATCAGTCGATTGTAGCGTTGGCGAGTATCGTGGAAGCCTGGGATCGTTTCTACAAGATCCACAGGGTTCATGTCGCTTACTAGATCTTGGAACGATCCAAAAGCGTAACCTGCTTGGTAGGCTTGACGAGTATTTTCGACAATGTCGTAGGTGTGAGTCCCTTCAATATAGTTGTAGCATCTCCAAATCCCATCACCTAGGATTTCGATGTACATACGTCCACCTCTGGCAGGGTAGAGATTCAGGGTTTGTCCTGCAGAATCTGTGCGGCGACGGAGCACCTTCCAGTTGATGTGACGTGTTACTTTCTCCACATTACGCATGACCGCTCTAGGATCCTTGAAAACATTGCTGTTAATTTTTTGCAAGATATAGCGGTCCTCGTGGCCATCAGACTTGCGATAAGTCGCACGATAGGTCGTGTTAATGTGGCCACTGGGAATTTCTTTGCCGTCGACAAAGTCACCTTCAATGGCGAATAAATCGCCAATGGCTGCAATGCGAGCCATGGTTTTGTCGAGACCTGACTGATTCGTAGGTGTTACAGAATCCATAGTAACGTGGGGGAGTGGTGGGAGGAAGCGACTTAGCGCTCGAAGTGGTAGGCAACAAGCTCGTTGAGCTTCTGTTTTAGGGTATCAAGGCCAGTCTGTTCCAAGGCGGAAATGGGGATGATATCCAACTTAGGAAATCTTGTGCGGAATGTTTCTAAGTGTTCTTCAGCACCTTCCATATCCATTTTATTGGCAATGACAATCCATGGCTGACGCGCCAGATCCTCGCTATACAACTTGATTTCAGTTCTGAGTTGTTGGAGATCTTCGATAGGGTCTCGGCCTTCGCTACCTGCCATATCAATGACAAAGAGGAGAAGTTTGCAACGAGTGATGTGGCGGAGGAACTCATGTCCTAACCCTCGGTTTTGGTGAGCACCTTCAATGAGACCCGGGATGTCTGCGACAACGCATCTGCGATGGTCTTCAAACTCGACAACACCGACGATGGGTTGGAGAGTTGTAAAGGGATAATTGGCTACTTTGGGCTTAGCAGATGACAGGTCTCCTAACAAGGTACTCTTACCAGCGTTAGGGAAACCGACGAGTCCTGCGTCAGCAATGCGACGGAGTTCGAGGCAGAAAACACCTTCTCCTCCGTCTTCGCCCATTTCGACTTCTGTTGGAGCCTGGTTCGTTGCAGAACGAAAATGCCAGTTGCCTCGCCCACCTTTACCGCCAGCACAGAGCACATACTGAGTCCCGATTTCTGTGAGGTCTGCAATCTGGGAAATCTCAAGACCATCGCCTTCGCGATCAAGCCAAGTTGCTTCAGCTAGTGACGAAGCGTTGCTTCTGTAGACAATGGTACCAGGAGGAACCTTACCTATGATCGTTTTGCCATTACGGCCATGTTTTTTATTCGCTTTACCACCGACACCATCTGTTGCAATCAGCTTGGGATCGTAGAAAAACGTACGAAGGTCATTAGTATGAGGATCAACTTCAAGAATGACATCGCCTCCGTCCCCACCATCGCCTCCATCAGGTCCCCCCTTGGGCACGAATTTAGCCCTATGAAAGCTGGCTGATCCATTACCTCCCTTTCCCGCTTTTGCGAAAATTCGAATGTGATCGACAAACATATACAGAGACTTTAGCCCGCTTCTCAAGGAAAGCAAGAAATAGACTAACTAGTTTGTGTCTTAAAACCTTTCTTTAAGATTGCCTTTGCGGAGAACTTTACCATGATGCAAAGCAGTTGTTATGCCCAAGCTCTCTATTACTGTTCCTGACCATCCCATGCCCCACTTTGGCCTCTCTACTGATGAGGGATTCTTTGTAAGGATTGGTCGCTCGGACTCTGCAGATATCTGCATACCAATACCTTCTGTCTCATCACTTCACTGCGAGCTTGTTCGTGTGCCGGGGGGGTATGAGTTGCGAGATAAGGACTCCACGAATGGACTTAGAGTAGGAGATTCCTTGGTTAAGGTTGCCAAGCTGAAGCCCGATCAACAAGTCTATCTAGGTGAAGCATGCGTGGAAATTATTTTGACGGAGGAGGATAAGGCCTTATTCGCAAAAGAATTGGAGCAGTCCTCTTCAGAGGGAAATAATGGAGATGATCATGCCAACAAGGTGGCTCCATGTGATGATTCAGAAGATGCTCCACTTCCTGTAGGCAAGGAGACGCCTGAACAAAAACAAGGGGAACACGAGTCTGGCAACGTGATGCGTCCCGTTGATTTTCCTTTACCAGTTCCAGGGCACATAGAATATGGGCAGTTGCACTATGAGGAGAAAGAAGAAGAGCAAAAATCCCAGTTCCAACGGCCGACGTTGATGTCGAGCAAGAAAGCTAGTGAAGAGTCGCAAGTGGTCCCCATGGTCCTTTATGGTGTTTTGATGTTCCTTTTGGCGATAGGTGCAGGGCTGACGTATCAGCACTACAAGACAACAGGAGAACTACTGCCGCTTGAATTGGGGGGAATTGACTCTCCAAAGAAAAACCTAGAAGAAAAACTCCAGGAAAAACAGGAGCAACTCGGAGAATCTGATCCAGCTAAGGCGACTGCAGCAGGTGATACCCAAGAAACAACGAGTGAAGAAGAAGTCACTGAAACGGACGATGTAGAAGATTTCTAATAAGGTTATTCCAACTAACACAAAAAGCCCCAGGTTGCAGGTGCACCTGGGGCTTTTTGAAAATTTGGATGACAACCAGAATCAATCAACAGCACGACCTGTCGTGGCTGTTAGTTCCTTGAAGCGAGCAAGGAGACGTGCTGTGACAGGACCAATCTTACCTGAACCGATTGTGTAGCTATCAAGACCTGTGACAGGAACGCATTCTGCAGCAGTTCCAGTCAAGAAACATTCATCAGCAATGGTGATGGTGTAGCGGTTAATAGTGCGTTCTTCAGAAGGAATGCCGAGTTCACGGCAGATTTCGAGGACAACCTGGCGAGTGATCCCGTCAAGAGCACCATCAGTGACAGGAGGGGTGATGACCTTACCGTTCTTTACGATGAAAATATTATCTCCCGTACATTCAGCCACATTGCCTTGATCGTTCAACATGAGGGCTTCAGCTGCACCATGTTTGATGGCTTCAACCTTGGCCAAAATGTTGTTCAGATAGTTAAGGGATTTGACCTGAGGACAGATCATGTCAGGTCGATTGCGGCGATAGGAGCTAGTTACCAGGCTAAGGCCGTTTTCGTACACTGCTGGATCATAAAGAGCGATCTTATCAGCAATGATGTATGTTGAAGAAGCAGAGCAGTTAAAGGGACTGAGGCCCAAATTGCCAATCCCACGAGTGACAACAAGGCGGATGTATCCATCATTAAGGCCACTAGCAGCGACCGTGTCGCAAGTAGCTTTGCTGATTTCTTCCTTGGTGTAAGGGAGATCAAGCATGAGGTAACGAGCAGAGTCGAAGAGGCGATCAATGTGTTCCTTCAGCCTGAATACGCGACGGTTATAGAAGCGGATGCCTTCAAAAATCCCATCTCCGTAGAGAGTTCCATGATCAAATACGGAAAGCTTAGCTTCCTCTTGATCCACCAATTGTCCGTCTAGCCAGATTTTCATGATGGTTTTGTACGTTAGTTTGATGTGGTGAGTATATAACTCGCTTTGTAGATGTGAAGAAAGAATTGTAGATTATGCCTTACATAGAACGGAGGGTGGAGTTTTTATGAAGAGTGTTGATATAAGTTGTGAGAGGATTGTAGGGGTGTCTGTTGAGTTCTGAATAAATAGTGATATAGTGTCTCTATGTTCACTCCTCGTAGCATTGGAATAGTTGCGCCCATGGATAAGGCGGGTGTTCCTGAAGCCATGTCCGTTGCACAAGATATTCTGATCGCAAAGGGGATGAATCCTATTTTTGTCCGCAATCGTCGTCATCTTGATGAATTGACCAAAGATCTTGATATGATCGTTAGTTTCGGTGGCGATGGGACGATGCTTGCCCTTGCTTCTTTTGCTGCAAGAAATGAGATCCCCCTTGCTGGAGTTAATCTCGGACGCCTTGGCTTCCTAACGACATGCTCAGTTCAGGAGCTAGAATCATTTTCTGAGGCTCTTTGTCTCGGTTCCTGCACAGTTGAGCTTAGGACTATGCTTGAAGCGTATCCAGTCAATGAATCGGGTAAGCAACGTTGCGAATGTAAGTTGGCTCTAAATGAGGTGACTCTGACACGTTCCAAGAGTGGAAAGATGGTGGATCTTGATGCTGTCGTTGATGGCTCTCTGCTCAATCGCTATCATGCGGATGGTGTCATTGTAGCCACACCAACGGGGTCTTCGGCATACTCTCTGTCAGCTGGAGGACCTCTTGTTTGGCCTGACTCCTCTGTTTTTTGTGTGACTCCTATCTGTCCCCATAGCCTCACAAATCGTTCTGTAGTTCTGCCTGATCACGTTGAAATTTGTCTGAGACCTAGAGAACGGCGAGGGCGTGTCGACGTAATGGAATATTCCCTGGATGGTCGGGACACCTTATCCATCAGCGTAGGAGAGTCTCTTGTGATCCGTAAGGCAACACAGGCCTTACCTCTGGTCCATATGCCTAATTATAATTTCGGAGAACTCTTGCGAGCTAAATTGCGTTGGCAGGGGAGTGAACTCCCTTGGGATCAAGATTCTCATTTATAAGGGGAGGAAGGTCCTCCGAGACGTTCTAGTTGAAAGCTGAACGTAAAATTTTTGAATGTAGGCTTGACGGGACTTGGCTAATAGCTAAAATGCTCGCCCCATCATAGAGTGTGGTGGGACTGTAACCACGCAACAGCGTAACTAACTGAAACATGAAGACCCACGTGAAAAAAGGCGATACTGTAAAGATCATCGCCGGAGCAAACCACAAGGGCAAGAGCGGCAAAGTCCTCTCGGTCAACGCTGCTAAGGGAACTGTTATTGTTGAAGGTGCTCGCAAGGCCAAGAAGGCTGTGCGCCCAACGGAACAGAATCCCGAAGGCGGAATCCAAGAGATCGATGCCCCAATTCATATCTCGAATGTGAAGAAGGTTGGCTAGGCAATTGCCTACCCTGCGCTTAAGCCATAGCTAATAGATCATTTAAGAGCTGACCCGCTAAAACAAATGAGTACACCAACGTTATTAACACACTACCGTGAGAAGGTCGTACCTGCCCTTCAAGCGAAGCATGGATACAAGAACGTCCATCAGATCCCACATCTGGAAAAGATCGTTGTGACGTCTTGCATGGGCAAGCATCCTGACCGTAAGCAAGCTGTTGAAGATGCTGTCAATGAAATTGCCAAAATCACTGGTCAAAAGCCAGCTATCACATACGCTCGTAAGAGTGTTGCTAACTTCAAGGTTCGCGAAGGCGAAGTTCTTGGGGCACGCGTAACACTTCGTGGCGAAATTATGTGGGAATTCCTCGATCGCTTTATCAATATCACGGCTCCTAACATCCGTGACTTCCGCGGTCTTCCTACGAAGTCCTTTGACGGCAAGGGTAACTATGCTATCGGTATTCCCGATCAGTCTATTTTCCCTGAAATCGAACTGGACCAAATCAAGCGCCAGATCGGTTTTGATATCATTTTTGTAACGTCTGCTCCGACGGATGATGAAGGTCGCGATTTGCTTCGCGAACTTGGTATTCCGTTCCGTGACCAGAAGAAGGCCTAAGAACATAACGACTAACTTTATTTCAACAAAATGGCCGTTTTAAGTGACCCTATTTCGGACTTCCTCACTCGCTTCAAGAATGCGAGTAATGCACACAAGGAGGAATTCTCCGCTCCCTTTTCCAATATCAAGCTCGAAATTGCCCGCATCCTCAAGGAAGAAGGGTATATTTGGAACTATGAAGTAGTCGGTGAAGGAATTCACAAGGAAATCAAGGTAAAGGCTAAGTACTCCGAACAAGGCAAGCCCGTCCTTACGGACGTTAAGCGTTGCTCCAAGCCAGGACGTCGCCAATACGTTGCTTCCTCTGATATTCCTCGCGTTCTCAGTGGTCTTGGTATCGCTATCGTCTCCACCTCTAAGGGGTTGATGACTGGCGCTCAAGCCCGTAAGCAGAACTTTGGTGGCGAACTCATCGCTCTCGTTTGGTAACCCTGAAAATTTACACGAACAATGTCTCGAGTTGGTAAAAAATCCATCATTGTACCAGACAAGGTAACCGTGAAGATCGACGGATCCTCCGTTCTTGTGGAAGGTCCTAAGGGTAAGCTTTCTTGGAATCTTCCAGAAGGTATTCAAGCTTCTCTTGAAGGTACTGAACTGAGCGTAACTCGCGTAAGTGACGAACGTAAGTATCGTGCACTTCATGGAACGAGTCGTTCATTGATCAACAACATGATCATCGGTGTTAGCCAAGGATTCGTTAAGGATCTTGAAATTGTCGGTGTCGGTTTCCGTGCCGCAGTTAAGGGTAATATCCTTGACTTGAACCTTGGTAAGTCTCACCCAATCAATCACCCAATTCCTCAGGGATTGACCGTGACTGTGGCAGATAACACGAAGGTCAAGGTTGAAGGTGTTGACAAGCAGTTGGTCGGCCAGTTTGCGGCTGAAATCCGCTCCTACTATCCACCGGAACCCTACAAGGGCAAGGGTGTTCGCTTTGCTGGTGAAGTTATTCGCCGCAAGGAAGGTAAGAGCGTTGGTAAGTAATTTGATAATAATTATCTTAGATTTACACGATCATGAGTTCTATCAATCGCAAAGCTATCCGCACACGCGTCCATCGTCGCATTCGCAAGAAGCTCGCTGGTACCGCAACTCGTCCACGCTTGGCTGTTCACTTTTCCAACCGCCACGTCTATGCACAGGTGATCGACGACACCAAGGGTGTTACTCTTTGCTCAGCATCGACAGTGGAAGCAGAATTGGCTGCTCCATCCAAGCTTGCAAATATTGAGACCGCAACGAAGGTGGGAACCTTAGTAGCCCAACGCGCCCTGCAGGCAAACATCACAGAAGTTGTTTTTGACCGCGGTGGTTTCGTTTTCTGTGGCAAGGTTAAGGCCTTAGCTGATGCCGCCCGTGAAGCTGGTTTGAAATTCTAATTGAAAGATTCCCTAGATGAATAACGATACGGAAAATACTGGAGCTCCTGTTGAAGCAACAACGGCTCCTGCTGAAAACCAGCAACAACGCGCGCCCCGTGGCCGTGGCAATTTCGGCCCACGTGGATCTCGTGGCCCACGTCGCGATGGTTCTTCCCGTCGTGATGGTCGTCGTGGCCAACAATCTGAAGCTCCTGTGGAAGAAGGCCCTCAGCTTGCTGAAAAGGTTGTCTTCGTCAATCGTTGCGCCAAGGTTGTTAAAGGTGGCCGTCGCTTTTCCTTCTCTGCTCTCGTTGTCTGTGGTGACCAAGAAGGTCGCGTAGGCTACGGTTTTGGTAAGGCTAACGAAGTTTCTGACGCCATTCGTAAGGCTACGGATAGTGCAAAGCGCAATCTTCGTCCTGTAGCTATCGTTAATGGTACGATTCCTCACGAAGTTTACTGCGAATTCGGTGGTGGCAAGGTTCTTCTTAAGCCTGCCTCTCCTGGTACTGGTTTGATTGCTGGTAACACGGTTCGTGCCGTGCTCGAAGCCGCTGGTATCCGCGACATCGTTTCCAAGTCTCTCGGTTCTTCCAACCACGCTAACGTAGTTAAGGCTACGTTGAAGGCTCTTGAATCTCTTCGCACAAGCGATCAGGTTCTTGCCCAGCGCGGTCTCAAGAAGGAAAAAGCTATCTAATTTGCAATTATAGGAAGAGGAGGATAACTCCTCTTCCTATGAGTCCAATCCCAATTTTTATAAGATAAGATGCTTAAGATTCACAATATCCAGCCGAATCCAGGTGCAAAGCACCGCAGGAAGCGCCTTGGTAACGGCGAAAGCTCTGGCCTCGGTAAGACCTGTGGCAAGGGTAACAAGGGTCAAAAGGCTCGTTCTGGTGGAACGATTCGTCCTGGCTTTGAAGGTGGTCAGATGCCCCTTCACCGTCGTTTGCCAAAGAAGGGCTTTAGCAATGTCCGTTTCCAAGACAAGATTGTTGCTATCAACGTTTCCTTGCTCGACAAGTTCTTTGCAGCCAACGATACCGTTGATGAAAACGCACTTCGTTCCGTTGGTCTTGTTCAGGGTACATGCGACGCTGTCAAGATCCTTGGCGGTGGCGAACTGACAAAGCCTTTGACGGTTCTCGTCGACTTTGCTAGCGCTTCAGCTCGCGAAAAGATCTCTGCTGCTGGTGGTACTGTTACCATCCTCAGCGAAGAAGCCTAATGAGGCGATAAGCCTTTATGCGAACCGGGTGTGAAGCAGCTCCATCCGGTTCGCTTTGGCGCGTTAAGATTCCGACTCGTGCAGAGATTCAGCACAAGCATCAGGACTGCTGTGAAGATGCTAAGGAATCCGTGCCATTAGCTGCACGCTTTTAATAATAACATCTTATGATTTCCGCATTTGCGAATTCAATGAAAGTTCCGGAATTGCGAAGCCGGATTCTCTTCACGCTATTGATGATTATCGTCGTCCGCTTGGGGGTTCATATCCCATTGCCGGGTGTTAATGTGGAAGTCTTACAACAGTGGATTGCTGACCAACAAAATACCGATGGTGGAGGCTCAATGAGTGGCCTTGCCGCTGTGTTGACCATTTTCTCAGGTGGTGGTCTTCAACAGCTTGGTATTTTTGCATTGGGGATTATGCCCTACATTTCAGCATCCATTATGACCCAGCTCTTGACAGCTGTGGTTCCTTCTTGGAGCAAGATGGTTCGCGAAGAAGGAGGCCGCCAGAAGGTGACCAAATGGACTCGCGGTATTGCTATTGGTATTGCTGTTGTTCAAGGTTGGTTCTTGATTCAGACCTTGGAAAATCCGATGCGTATGCCTTTCTTACACGGCATCGAAAACTTCGGGCAGCTAGTGATGTTCCCTGGCCCCATGTTTGCTCTTTCCACGATCTTGACGATTGTGGCAGGAACAATGTTCTTGATGTGGATTGGTGATCAGATAACTGAAAAAGGGATTGGCAACGGTGTCTCCCTTATTATCAGTGTTAACATCATTCACTCTTTGCCAGGTGCTTTGACCTTGGCTTGGAAGTCTCTTGTTCACCCCAGTGCAGATCAGATCAACCCAACTGGAGCTTTGGCTTTGGTTGCATTGATTGCCTTCTTGGTTCTGGTTATTGCTCTTGTTGTTACCGTGACGCAGGCTCAGCGTCGCATCCCAGTGCAGTATGCTAAGCGTTTGGCTGGTAATGGTAACAAGATGTATCAGTCCCCTACGCAATATCTTCCACTTAAGTTGAACTATTCAGGCGTGATGCCTGTTATCTTTGCAACGGCAATTTTGTCATTGCCTCAAATGTTGATTGGTCAGATTTGGCCAACTTCATGGCTGAATGCTTTGGTTAATGATTGGATGAGTCAGTCAGGTCTGCCTTATTACATCATTTCAGCCTTCATGATCTTCTTCTTCTCATACTTCTGGGTGGCTACTATGTTCCAACCTTCTCAGATTGCTGAAGACTTGAAGCGAACAGGCGGTTATATCCCTGGTGTCCGTCCTGGCCCTGCTACTGCCCTCTTCCTTGATCAGACGATGCAACGTCTGACCTTTACTGGGTCACTTTTCCTGACTCTGATTTATTTCGTGCCATCACTGTTGGCAATCAACGGGCTTGTTCACCCAATCGTGGCTCAGTTCTTCGGCGGAACAAGCTTATTGATTCTCGTTGGCGTATTGCTCGACATGATGCGCCAGGTAGAAACAACCCTCTTACAGCAGAATTACGACGGATTCCTTAAGAAAGGTAAGATCCGTGGACGTTATTCCCATTTACAGGGAACTGGTTCTGCAATGAATAGCACCAAGGTTACGATCGTTTGGGTTACCGTGGCAGTTATTCTCTTGGCTTGTGCCATTGCAGTCTACTCTCTTTCGTGAGGTGATCTGACATAGACCAAGATTCCAACCCCCTTTATCCATGAAAACGCTGAAAAGATTCGTATTAGTTGGCGGACCGGCATCGGGTAAGGGAACGCAGGGGCGTTTTCTTTCCGAGACATTTAATCTCGAAACCCTCAGCACGGGGGCTTTGTTGAGGAGGGAAATCGCAGCATGCTCTGATCTGGGACGTCGTGCCCAGAGCTACATGGATCGTGCCATGTTGGTTCCTGATGAGGTCGTGAACGACATTGTTAGAGGCTGGCTTTCAGATAGCTCTGATTCTTCTTGGATTCTTGACGGATATCCTCGCACTGTTGCCCAAGCCGAAGTGCTTGACAATTTCCTCAAAGAACGTGGTTCTCAGATTGATGTTGTTGTCTGGATGGACGTAGCTAGAGAACTGATTGAAACACGTATTTCTCAACGTCGAGAATGCAGTTCATGTGGACTTATTGTCCAAGACGCCAATTCTCATGTTTGCCCTGAATGTGGAGGTGAGATGGTTGCTCGTAATGACGACGGCATTGAATCCTTCCGTCGCCGTTGGAAGGACTACGAAGCAATGACGCTTCCAGTAGCTCGTTATTATGAAGCTAAGGGCTTGGTTGTTCGCATTAAATTGGATCAGGAACGTCCAAGAGAAGAGGTTTCACAAGAACTCTTGCTTAAGCTCAAAGCATTTGCTGAATAACATTTCACAGAGGGAGATCTCCTATGTCCAGTCACAAAATTATTCTCAAGTCTCCTGGAGAAATTGCCAAATTGCGCAAGGCTGGTGAAGTAGCTGCCAGAATCCTCATGGATTTGGGAGCTGAAGTTCAGGCTGGGCGCACAACGGGAGAACTTGATCAAATCGCCAAAGAACTGTTCAAACGAGAAGGATGTAAGAATGCCTTCTATGGATATCATGGTTATCCAGGACAAGTCTGCATTTCTGTCAATGAAGTGGTCGTTCACGGCATTGGCGGACATCGAATGATTCATTCGGGTGACATCGTCAGTATTGACGTTGGTACAATTGTGGACGGTTGGGTTGGAGATAATGCCATGACAGTCCCTGTCGGTTTGGTTGAACCAGATCGTTTAAAGCTCCTTGCTGCGACGGAAGAATCACTTTTCCGAGCCATTCAGCTTGCACGACCTGGCGTCCCCTTAGCTGACGTTTGTGCAGCGGTTGAAGCATATGTCAAACCGCTTGGATTCACTGTTGTCCGAGATTTCGTTGGACATGGTGTAGGTAGAAGCATGCATGAGGAACCTCAAGTCCCTAACTATCGGCCTAATTGGAAATTACCTCGGTTAAAGCCTGGTATGGTTATTGCAATTGAGCCCATGGTAAATATGGGGCGTGCTTCTGTCCGGATTCTTGATGATGATTGGACGGTGGTGACTGCAGACGGGAAGCCGTCGGCACACTTCGAGCATACGATTGCTATTACAGATGGCGATCCTATCATCTTGACCGAGCGGCCTCGTATAGCTCTTCCAGAACAGTTGGGAATTACCCTCTAACTTATAACAGATATGAGGCGGCGCGCTGGTCTTCAGTACGCCGCCTTTTTATTACCCCAATCTACGTTTCGATTCCTCCACTCAAGCCCCTTAGTTTCACATGAAGAAGGTTAAGACACATTGGCTAGTATTTCCTCTCATAGCACTTTCAGCCATCAATACAACGACGGCTCAGGCTCTTGAGTCTAGTGCGTGGTGCAATCCTTTGCAGGCCGTGGTGGCTGAGGAACGGACTCCAGCATCTCTTTACAACAATCCTGAGAATCCTTGGATTCAACAGTTCAATTTCACATTGCGTCTTCAATACCAGGTCGGTTTTGTTGACTCTCATGAGACACTTTATCCAGGTAGCCAAGGTTTTGAGGATGAATTCCGTCGCGTCCGAGCTGGATGGAATATGAAATTTTTGGACCATTGGAAGATTGTCAACATTTGGAACCTGGGAGGGCTTGATGGCTTTGGATGGCAAGCTAACGATGTCTGGCATCATCATCGTGCGATGACGGGTAATTTGTATGACTTGCACCTCCAGTATGAGACAGATGATGTTTTAATATCTGTCGGGAAGAACTTTCCCGCACATCTCCTAGAATTCCGCGATAGTAGTGGGGACTATATTATCCCTGAGTATGCTGCAGTGGAAGAGAGCGTACGTGGTGACAATAGTTACGGCATCATCGTCAAGAACTCCAAAAAGGATGATAAGCTAGGTTGGGTGACAGGTCTGTGGTCAGGAACAGTAACTGGCTTACGGCAGGCTTGGACTAGTTGGGAAACTCCATTTAGCCAAGTTGAACTTTCATATGCATGCCGTTTGCCAGGCATGGAGAAGGGGCGCGTTTATTTTGACTGGCTCCATTCTTATACAGACATGGATCACTATAGATCCTCGTCTCATAGTGGCAAATACACAGGGATCAAGGCACAAGACATATTTGCACTGTACTATCGTGGTACAAGTGGGCCATTTGGATTATGGGCAGAAGCTTTGTGGGGGCGTGATCCTATGTCTAGAACTGTCAATGGTACTTTGTATCAGCCTGCAGACATTTATGGGGTGATCGTAACTCCCACGTGGATGCTCACGGACCACATTCAGGCTGTTTCACGTTTCCAATGGGGGAAGGGAACAGGTGCTATTAAGTTAAATCAGCACTATACAGCGTTGACTGAGACATCTGGGAATTACGTTGATAAGTATCAGGCCTTTGCCGTTGGCTTCAATTTTTATGCTTATGCCAAAGATCTTTCCAAGATGAAGATCATGACCTTAGCAGAATATTCTCACTCAGAGAGAAAACATGGAGCATCCGGCTTTACTGGTTGGACGTGGATTGTCGGTGCATACTTTGATATTTAACCATACTCAGAGGTGTTAGAGATTTCGGCTTGCTCCCATTAGGTAAAGTCGCTTTACTGGAGGAACTATGCAAAGACTTGCAGGAAAAACAGCTGTTGTTACTGGAGCAGGCCGTGGAATTGGCAATGCTATTGCTCATCGTTTGGCTTCAGAAGGAGCTAAGGTTGTCTTAATCAGCAGAAGCCCCTCTAGCTGTGGTGGCGCTGCGGATGCTATTAATAAGGAATTCCCTGATTCCTGTAAGGCTTTCCCATGTGACGTAGCCGATTACCAAGCCGTCCAGGATGTTGTTGCTGCTATTCTCAAGGAATTCCCAACGATTGATATTTTGGTGAACAATGCTGGTATTACTCGTGACTCCCTTCTCATGCGCATGAAGGAAGAAGATTGGGATGCAGTGATCGATACCAATCTCAAGAGTGCTTTCAACATGGTAAAAGCTCTCCAACGCAATCTGATGAAGTCCCCTGCAGGGCGCATCATCAACATGAGCTCTATTGTTGGGATCTCCGGTAATGTCGGTCAGGCCAATTATGCCGCTTCCAAAGCTGGTTTGATTGGTTTCTCTAAGTCAATGGCTCAGGAACTGGCTAGTCGTAAGGTGACATGCAACGTTATTGCTCCTGGTTTCATTGCTACAGAAATGACAGATGCTATTCCAGAAGGTATCAAGGACGAACTCATCAAGAAAATCCCTCTTAAGGAAATTGGCAAAACTGAAGATATTGCGGCTTTGACAGCCTTCTTGGCTTCAGACGATGCTCGTTACATTACTGGTCAGGTGATCGCCTGTGACGGTGGTATGACCATGTAATTAGATCCTTCCCAGATCGTTTATTTATGCGCAAGTCCTCTTGGATTCCAGTGACCCTCATTGGATCAGGGCTTGCGCTCTTTTGTTCTTGTCACCCACGCTCAACCCTTTACCCCTCATCGGAGCAAACAACAGAATTGGCTGATCAGACTGATCAGGCATTGGTATTACCTAGCCTCCCTACTGATCTTCCTAGCCCTGAACTTTTTGAAACAACCTTAGCTATCTTTGCGACCATAGAGCAGACTCCTGTACCTGAACCTCAAGAGAAGACTCGGGAAGCTTATAAACGACTAGACTACACTCTTGTGGTTCCTGCTGCTGATTCTAATTCCATAGACATGGTCGCCATACCTGGTGGGGACTTTGATATGGGGAGTCCAGACACAGAACCTCATCGCCAGTCTGACGAAGGTCCTGTACACCCGGTTCATGTTGACAGCTTTTGGATTTCCACCATAGAAGTCCCATGGGAGCTATACACTGCATTCATGGAAAATGGGCGCCCTCGTTCCAAAGGTGGTGTTTTGATTGAAAAGCGTGCTAGCGACGAATTGTGGGACGCAGTGACTCAACCAACAGCTCCTTACATTCCCATGAATTTCGGTATGGGCAATGGGTACGAGAAGGGGATGCCAGCTATTTCAATGTCTCACTATGCTGCAAGTAAGTTCTGCGAATGGTTGAGTGCTCAGACTGGACAATATTTCCGACTCCCTACGGAAGCTGAATGGGAATACGCCTGCCGGTCAGGTAGTAGTTCTCCTTATTGCTTTGGGAAATCTGAAAAGGACTTAGGTCGTTATGCGTGGTTTTGGAATAATGCTGACGACCGTTATCAACGAGTTGCTACGCGACAAGCTAATGCTTGGGGAATTTTTGATATGCATGGCAATGTTGCAGAGTGGGTGCTCGATACCTACGCGCCGTACGAGCATTCTTCAAAGCCTGTCAAGAACCCCTTGGTTCTAGTTGACGGAGCTAATGGTCATGTTGTCCGTGGTGGAAGTTGGGATGATGACCCTGATTCTCTTCGCTCCGCGGCAAGAAGAAAGAGTTCTGTAGATTGGAATCGGCTCGATCCTCAGAATCCAAAGAGTGTTTGGTACTTAACGAATGGTGCAACAATAGGATTCCGAATTGTCCGACCTATGAAAACACCTGATATTATGACTATTCACCGTTTATGGAATGCATCGAAAGGGCAACCGTAAAAATAATGGAGAATATTTGTTGACATCCGCCATACTTCTGGTATAAATGCCTTGCGCTCCTAGTGAGTTAGCAACACAAAATCGCGGGGTGGAGCAGCCCGGTAGCTCGTCAGGCTCATAACCTGAAGGTCACAGGTTCAAATCCTGTCCCCGTAACCATTTCTTAAAACGCTGTGAGTCTGTCGATTCACAGCGTTTTTTATCTGTTCCTTTCATGCTTTTCATAGCATGACAAGTAAGCTCCTCAGATCTTGAGAGAGGGGAGACGATTCTACTTGTAGCACCCAAGGAACAAATTATCATTAAGTCAAATGACAGGTGTACTGAGTTCAACCTTGATAACGACAATCTTGGCCTATATTCCCGATTATGCTTCGGGATATAACTATGCCGCCTCTTCTTATGACCAAGGCGGGACCTCTCCTTTAGGTTCTAATAGCCTCTATTGGATTATTCTCATCGTGACAGCTCTTTTGAGTTGGGGCGTTAGTGCGATGATGAAGAAACGTGTTACCGAGTTTTCTCAAATTGCCATTCCTATGACAGGAGCGCAGGTTGCCGAACAAATGTTGCGCGACCACGGGATTACTGATGTAAAAGTTTTGTCTACAAGTGGCATGCTTACGGATCACTACAATCCTGCAAACAAGACGGTAAATCTCAGTGAGGCTGTATATGCCTGTAACAATGTTGCCGCGGCTGCGGTTGCTGCTCATGAAGTAGGACATGCTGTTCAGCACGCTACAGCGTATCATTGGCTAGCCTTGCGTTCGGCCCTGGTCCCTATTGTCACCATCTCGTCAAAATTAAGCCAATATGTGATTATAGCAGGCGTTCTGTTATTAGCTGCGTCACAAGGGAGCAACCCTTGGATTTTGGGAGTAGGGGTGATTCTGTTTGCCATGTCGACTTTATTTGCTTTTGTAACACTACCTGTTGAATTTAATGCCTCTTCACGCGCTCTTGCTTGGTTACAAAGAGAAGGCGTCCTTAGTTATATTGAGCACGGGAAAGCTCGTAGTGCATTGTTCTGGGCCGCAATGACCTATGTTGTAGGGGCTTTGTCTTCATTGGCAACATTGCTCTACTATTTAATGATTTTCCTTAATGCGACTAGTAGGAGAGAGCGTTAAGGAGTTGAAATACTTGAATATATGTAAAGATTTTGATCTTCCTCAGATCTTAGGAAATGAGGGAAACGGTTGATTTCCGATATTCATCTATTACAATTGGTTCTGTGCCTGATTTAGGAAATAACACTTCGGAAATGAAGGAAACAGCCATACGTGCCTATCGGGCAATGGTCGAAGCTCGAGCTTTTGACAGTAAGATTTCGAGCCTCTACAAAGCTGGCAAAATCGCAGGAGGAGTCTTTCTCGGAAGAGGCCATGAAGCTATTGCGGCTTCAGGTGGTGTTTTTGTCCGCAAAGGAGAGGATATCTTTGCACCATTTATTCGTGAGCAAGCTGGTCGTCTCGCATATGGAGAACCGTTGATTGAAGCTGCTCGCTCTTATTTAGGATCTTCCTTGGGGTATACACGGGGACGTGACGGTGATGTCCATCGTGGGCAGCCTGATATTGGCTATGTGATCCCAATTTCACATCTTGGAGCCACTGTAGCTGTTGTTCTTGGAGAACTCTTTGCAAAGAAGTTGGATGGTACTCTCGATGGTAAGATAGGTATGGCTTTCTGTGGCGATGGTACCACTTCAACAGGAGCTTTTAACGAGGCCTGTAACTTGGCTGTTGTTGAGCAATTGCCCCTTATCATGGTGGTTTCTAACAACCAATTCGCCTATTCGACACCAAATGTTCACGAGTTCGGTTGCAAGAGTCTAGTCGATCGAGGCAAGGGCTTTGGTATGACAACCTATGAGACTGATGGAACAGACTTCCTACAGACTTTAGGCGTGTTCAAACAAGCAGTGGACGCGGCTCGAGCAGGGAAAGGTCCACAGTGGATTCTAGCTACAACCCTCCGTATGTGTGGACACGGGGAACACGACGATGCCTCTTATATACCAGCAGAACTCAAAGAAGCCTACTCTAGCAAGGATCCTCTCGATGTGGCTGAACGTCAGTTGCTTGAATGTGGATGGATTACGCCTGAGGAGAATGAAGCGTGGAAGCTTGAAGCTACACAGAATGTTCAATTAGCAGTGGCTCAGGCACAGCGAGAACCAGAGCCAGACCCTTTCCGAGGGGATTGGGATGCAACTGCTTGGAAACCTTATTGATTGCACCACAACGAACGGATTGTCATGAGCATAACGTACATAGATGCCATCCGAGACGCCCAAGAGGATCTTTTGAAAGAAGACCCTGATGTCTTCATTTATGGTCAGGATATCGGCGTGTTTGGTGGTGCTTTTAAGGCAACAAAGTACTTGAAGGAACAGTTTCCCAACAGGGTTATTGATGCTCCTATCAGTGAGGATGCTATGGCCGGTCTTGCTATTGGTGCAGCAATCCAACACAAGAAGCCTATCCTAGAAATTCAATTTGCTGACTTTAGCACTATTGCACTCAACCAAATTGCTAACATGGGGGCGGCTCATTATTACCGCACTGGAGTTCCCGTCAATTTGACGGTACGCCTTCCTAGTGGAGGTACGCCTGGGGGAGGACCTTTCCATAGCCAATGTGTTGAAGCTCTTTTTGCTCATTTCCCAGGCTTGCATGTGATGACTCCTGCAACAGTTGCTGATGCGTATTGGATGTTGCGTCAAGCTGTGGCTCTCCCTGATCCAGTGATATTCATGGAACATAAGTTCCTGTATCGTTGGTTGAAGGCCGACTCGTACCGTAATGAGCCTGTTCTTCCATTTGGTCAGGCTCGTATTGCACGTCCTGGCAAGCATGCGACTGTGGTTGCATACAGTGCGATGGTTCACGAAGCTGTTAAGGCTGCAGATTTGCTTGCTGAGCAGAGCGGCTATGAAGTCGAAGTTGTTGATCTGCGCACGGTCAAACCTCTTGACGTTGATACCATTATTGCGTCCGTAGCAAGAACTGGACGCGTCCTTGTGGTCGGGGAAGATTTCCCATGGGGAGGTGTTACAGCAGAAGTTGTTTCAAGTATTGTTGCAGAAGGTTTCCACTTGCTTGACGCTCCACCTCAGCGCTTGAATTCAAAAGATTGTCCTATTCCTAAACACCCCAATTTGTGGAAGGCGCACCGTCCCACACTGGAATCTATTGCCGCTGCTATTCGCCATTTGTTGGCTATCTGATCAGATCAAACTCATTTTTATACCATCATGCCCAAAGTACCAATTCTCATGCCACAGCTTGGCGAGTCTATTGCTGAGGCGACTGTTCTTCGCATGCTTGTTTCGCCTGGTGACCAGGTTGAGGCCGATCAGGAAGTCTTTGAAGTCGAAACCAATAAGGCGACGATGGGTGTCACAACGGTTTGTGGTGGCACAGTGACAGAGATCCTCATCAAGGAAGGTGAAACAGTGGTTGTGGGGGCATGCATGGGGATGATTGAAGCGACGGAGGAAGAAATCGAACGTTCTGGTGCTAAGCCATTGGGAGAAAATGAAACTCCTGCACTCCCTGTGAGCCCAGAATCTGTGCCTCAAATCCCTGATTCAGGTTCTGCAGAAAGTGAATCTGGCGTACACTTCCAAGTAACAGGTGAACATTACGAGAAGAAAGATCCTACACTCCAAGTATTCCCGAGTGTACGTGGTCTGCCCGTACCTGTTGGGATGAAAGGTGCTCACTATCTATCTCCTCGCATGAAGGCTCGTATGGACGAGTTGGGGATGCGTTCCTCGGATATTGCTTCCATTAACGGTTCAGGAGCAGGAGGCCGCGTCACCATTGAGGACTTAGAAAACTTCATCGAATACGTTGGAGGGTGGCCGAAGAAGCGTGCTTCTGCTATGCGTTTGGCTGTGGCTGATTCCATGCGTCGTAGTTGGACTCGACCTTTGGCATCAGCAGGACGTCCAGTGTGGATGGATCCAGTTATCAAGCATCGCAAGAATCATCCCAAGAAACCTGGCATGACTCTCTACTTTGTACGTGCTTTTGCGTTGGCTATTGCCGAGCACCCAGAATGCGCAGGTTACTTAGTAGGTGAAAACATCATCATGCCTAAGACGATCGATATTGGTATTGCTGTTCAGGTGGCTGATGGTGTGATGGTCCCTGTTTTGCGGAGGGTCAACGAACGTACGTTGGATGAACTCATCGATGATTACAATCGCCTGGTCGCCTTGGCCCGTAGTCGTCGTCTGACACCAGAAGACCAGAAGGGAGGGATTGCCACAGTTACTAACTTCGGTGGCTTTGGCCTGACATATGCCTCACCTATGCCTATGCCAAGTGAGTCCCTTATCTTGGGGGTTGCCGCAACAACAAAAGAGCCTGTTTGGAGCGATGAAGTAGAAGCATTTATTCCTATTTCTCGTGCCCAAATCGTAGGTACATTTGACCACCGTGTTATTGACGGGGGAGATGCTGGCCGTCTGCTTGGTCGAGTTTCCGAATTGTTGCAACGCCCTGAATATCTGTAACGTCTAGAGAGAACGATATGACTGAGCCCTCGACACTGGGTGTTGTCGCCGGCAACGGCTTTTACCCAAGAACTCTTATCGAAGGAGCACGCAAGCAGAATCCCCAGATTCGTATCATTGCTATTGCATTTATTGATGAGACATTGCCAGACATTGAGGAACTAGCCGATGAAGTCGAATGGTTTCGCGTCGGGCAGGTGACTAAACCCTTTGAATTCTTCAAAAAGCACCATGTGAAGGAAGCCGTCATGGTGGGGCAACTTGCTCCGAAGAATCTTTTCAACTTGAGGCCTGATCTGCGGGCTCTGTTCTTATTAGCAAAGCTGAAGCATAGAAATGCTGAAACTATTTTCGGCATTGTGGCGGAAGAGGCTGAGCGTAATGGGATCAAGGTGTTGCCCGCAACGGTTTACATGGATGACAATATGCCTAAGCAAGGGCATATTGCAGGTCCAAAACCTAAGGATCGTCAGTTAGAAGATGCTCAATATGGGATGGAAATTGCCAAAGAGGTTAGCCGATTAGATATCGGTCAGTCTGTTGTTGTTAGACACGGTACTGTTTTGGCAGTGGAAGGCTTTGAAGGGACAAATGAATGTATCCGCCGAGGAGGTATGCTCGGTAGAGGTAAGGAAATTACCTTAGTGAAGGTTTCTAAGCCCAACCATGATATGCGGTTTGATGTTCCAGTTGTGGGGGTACAGACCATTCAGACCTGTCACGAAGCTGGCGTCAATCAGATCGTAATTGAGGCAGGAAAGACGATTTTATTGCAAAAGGATGAGGTGATCGAACTGTGTCGCAAGTTTAAGATCTCGTTGCATGCTTTGTGAGACCTCGACGGACATTGACTTATTGACTCGAACAACCCCCACTTATTGGCTATGCGCATTATCTCATGGAATGTCAACGGAATCCGGGCTACCTTGGGGAAAGGACTAGCAGAATCCATTGATGCTCTTCAGCCTGACGTTTTGTGCCTACAAGAAATCAAGGCTCGTCCAGAACAAGTCAGCGATTTATGGCTTTCTCAGTGGCCATACCAACTTTGGAACCCTGCAGAACGCCCAGGATACTCAGGTGTTCTCATCCTCAGTAAAGTGGCCCCATTAGCTACCACTCTTGGCATTGGGCAGCCAGAGCATGACCACGAAGGGCGTGTTTGCACGATGGAGTTTGAAAAGTTTTATTTGGTGAATTGCTATACTCCTAACTCCAAGAACGAGTTGGCTCGCCTTCCTTATCGACGTGAATGGAATGAAGCGTTTCGCCAGTACGTTGTGAACCTTGCAGGGATAAAACCTGTAGTTTTTTGTGGTGATTTAAATGTCGCTCACCAAGAGATAGACCTTGCTCGACCTGATGATAATCATGAATCCGCAGGTTTCTCTGATGAGGAACGAGAGGACTTTTCCACATTGCTCAATTCGGGCTTTTGTGACACGTTCCGATCCCTTTACCCTGATGCTAGAGATAAATACTCGTGGTGGTCATACAGGGGGCGTGCCCGCGAAAGAAATGTTGGATGGCGCATCGACTACTTCTGTGTGACGCCATCGCTCATGCCCTTGGTGACCAATGCCGCTATCCATCCTGACGTGATGGGGTCTGACCACTGTCCAGTCTCTGTGGATATCAATATCGACTAAATAACTCATTACAATGTCTTTACCTCTTCTTGTTGTTGCTACACGTAATGCTCATAAGACTGATGAAATTAGGACAATGCTACAAGGTCTGTATGAGGTTCAAGATCTGTCCGCTTTCCCTGAAGCTCCTCCAGTCGATGAGACTGGAACGACTTTTACGGAAAACGCTACCCTGAAGGCTGTTTCCGCGTCTTCATGCATCCCAGGCATAGTCTTGGCAGACGATTCTGGTATCGAAGTTGATATTCTCAACGGGCGGCCTGGCGTCTGGTCTTCAAGTTTTGGTGGTGTTGAAGGCGACCACGTCCTTAATAACAAGAAGATGATTTCTGAACTTCAAGCACACGGAGTAGATGCTCAGCAGGGGACTCCCGCTCGATTCCGTTGTGTGATGCTTTTAGCTCAGAATGGAAAGGTCATTGCAGAGTTCTCTGGCTCGATTGAGGGACGTGTCGTCCCAGAACTTCGTGGCCAATGTGGGTTTGGATATGATCCATTGTTTATTCCTGAGGGGTACGATTTGAGTTTTGGCGAACTCTCGCAGGAAGTGAAAAACAGCCTTTCTCATAGAGCTCGAGCTTTGAGCCAAGTAGTTGCTTTCCTTGCCCAATCTGCTCAGTAAACCTAGTTCCAATAACATAATAAGGCATTTCCCCTTAGTTGAGGAGAAATGCCTTATTTGTTTACTAGATAGAATCTAGGAAAGTCGTCGGAGAATCGGAGGATAAGTGTATTTCCGAGTCCGTGAAGAGGAGCTTACAGATAGCGAACGTACAGATAGATGGCCGAGATGCCAATGGAGAGTAGCATCAGCGGAAAGGCTATAACCATGAACTTGCCGAATGAGATGCGGAATCCCCGTGCAGATGCAATGCTGATGGCCACGACATTGGCACTAGCTCCTACGATGGTTCCGTTACCACCCAAACAGGCCCCCAGGGAGAGAGCCCACCACATGGGTTCCAAATTGCTCAGCCCCATTTCGCCCATATCTTTGATGAGCGGAATCATTGTCGCAACAAAGGGGATGTTGTCTACAAAAGCTGACATAATGGCACTTAGCCCAAGAATGGTCATGGATGTCGTGGTTACATCGCCGTGAGTCATTTCCATTGCTTTTTCAGCTAAGAGCTTGATGACGCCAGTCTCAACGAGACTGCCCACTAAAATGAAGAGACCGATGAAAAAGAAAATGGCAGTCCATTCGACTTTACTGAAGACTTTGGTGAGGAATCTACCCATCTTGGAAAGAGTCATGAGCATCAGGAGAGATGCTCCTGCCAGAGCTACTGTTCCCGTGCTAAGGTTTAAGAAACCGTGCAAGACAAAGAGAATAACGGTTAGTGCCAAGGAAATCAGACATTTCTGTAACAGAACAGGGCGCTTGATTAAGCGGTGTTCGTCAATACGCATGATTTGTTGTTTCAACTCTTCGGTCGTATGTAGATCCTTGCGGTAAATGAGTAAGAGGATGCCCAAGGTGATGACGAGAATGACGGCGCAGATGTCTGATAGGTTGGTGATGAAAGCGAGGAAGTCCAATTCTTTGACAGCACTACCAATCATGACGTTAGGCGGATCCCCAATCAATGTGGCCGTTCCTCCAATGTTGGAAGCCATAATTTGAGAGATCAAGTATGGCTTTACCGGGACCTTGAGTTTAGACGTGATACTGAAGGTGATAGGAATCGTCAGCAAGATCATGGTGACGTTGTCCAGGAAGGCAGAGCAGACTGCTGTCAACAGCGTCAAAATGATTAACAGGGCCACAGGATTTCCCTTAGCCTTCTTGGCAGCCCAAATCGAGAGGAAGTTAAATACCCCCGTTTCACTTGTGATTGTCACCATGATCATCATCCCGACCAATAGACCAATTGTGTTGAAGTCTATGTGAGTGATGGCTTGTTCCTGCGTGAGAATTCCACAAAGGATAACGAGCACGGCACCAAAAAGAGCGACGATGGTACGGTGGACTCGCTCAGAGACAATCAATACGTATGCTGCCAAAAATATAGCGACAGCTGTCCAAGCGGTTGAGTTCATAATGGCGAAGGCGAATGCGCGAAAGAGTGCATTTACAAACGCTTATATTCAAGAGGAAATACAT
Organism: uncultured Akkermansia sp.; assembly: GCA_964400645.1. GTDB lineage: Bacteria > Verrucomicrobiota > Verrucomicrobiia > Verrucomicrobiales > Akkermansiaceae > Akkermansia. The sequence goes on from CAYNVM010000008.1 coordinate 28,585, forward strand.
AGTTTTTTGAACATATCACACGTTCAAATAGTTACTATGACCTTGTCGTCATGCTAATTGCTCAGTATTTCGGTAAACAAGACACCCTACACCATGATCAGATGGTGTAGGGTGTCAACTTAGATAAGCTCAGGTCAAATTAACCCTGACGTCCATGATATTCTTGCAAGGACTTCGGCTTGGTCGTTCCATGTTGAGCAGACTTGATGCCTGCAACCGTAGCCTTAGCAGCTGCAATTGTCGTCATATATGGAATCTTGTGGCGAATTGCCAAGGTGCGGATGTAAGAGTCGTCAATCTTGCTGTCACGGCCAGCTGGCGTGTTAATGATCAATTGGAATTTTCCATTCTTAATCATATCAGCAATGTTTGGTCGTCCTTCGTGTAACTTCAGTACCTGTTCGCAAGGGATGCCCACTGCATTCAAGCACTTGGCAGTACCTTCGGTGGCAGCTAGTTCAAAGCCTAATTCAGAAAGACCTTTTGCAATTTCTGGAATGTCAGCCTTAGCACGTTCAGAAACAGTGAGAAGAACCTTGCCTGCTGTTGGTAATTTGCAACCTGCTGCTTCTTGAGACTTGTAGTAGGCCATACCGAAATCGTCTGCAACGCCAAGAACTTCGCCTGTAGCTCTCATTTCTGGACCCAAAACAGGATCCACTTCTGGGAACATGTTGAATGGGAAGACTGCTTCCTTTACACCAATGAATCGGGTTGGTTGTGGACCAACACCTAATTCTTTGAGTGTAGCACCCAACATGATGTTGGTGGCATTACGCGCCAATTGCACACCTGTTACCTTGGATACGATAGGTACCGTACGAGAGGCACGAGGGTTGGCCTCGATGATGTATACTTCGTCATCGCAAATGGCAAATTGAACGTTAAGAATGCCACGGACTTGGAAGTCCTTAGCGATGGCTGCGGCATGGGCTTCAATTGTCTTGATATGCTTTTCAGGGATGGTTGTCGGAGGAATCGAGCAGGCAGAGTCTCCTGAGTGAATACCTGCCAATTCGATGTGTTCCATGACTGTAGCCACGAAGGTTTCTTCGCCATCAGCAAGAGCATCAACCTCGGCTTCCGTGGCATTATCAAGGAAGCGATCGATAAGCATTGGGTATTCGGGACTCACCTGGATTGCTTCTACGGCATACTTCTTGAGAGTCTCTTCATCATAGATAACTTCCATACCTCGTCCACCAAGCACGAAGGAAGGACGAACCATGACGGGATAGCCGATCTTCTTGCCCAAGGCAATGGCTTCATCAAGAGAGCGAGCCGTGCCACTTTCTGGTTGCAAGATATTAAGAGCAATCATGCGTTCGCGGAAGTACTCTCTATCTTCTGCCAAACGAATACCTTCAGGCTGTGTACCGAGAATATGTACGCCTGCATCTTTAAGAGCTTGAGCAATATTGAGAGGCGTTTGCCCACCAAACTGAACGATAACTCCTTCAGGTTTTTCCTTTTCGTAGATTGTCAGCACGTCTTCAACCGTGACTGGCTCGAAATAGAGCTTGTTGGCAGTGTCGAAGTCGGTTGAGACGGTTTCTGGGTTGCAGTTGATCATGATGGACTCATAGCCAGCATCACGGAGAGCAAAAGCAGCATGTACACAGGTGTAGTCAAACTCAATGCCCTGACCAATGCGGTTAGGACCACCGCCAATGATCAGGATCTTCTTGTTGGATGTAGTTGATACTTCATCCTGAGGAGCACAGTAGGATGAGTAGTAATACTCAGCGTCCTTAACCCCACTAACAGGTACGGCATGGTAAGTGGCAATCAAGCCAAGCTTGATTCGGCGTTGGCGGATTTCTGCTTCGGAGATACCAAAAACCTGAGAAAGGTACTTATCAGAAAATCCATTTTGTTTTGCTTGAGTCAGAACTACGTCAGGCAAATTGTCCCAGTTGTAGGAATCCAAAGAGAAGTCAAAATCAACTAATTCCTTCATCTGTTCGATGAAGTAGCGACTGATGGATGTAATCTTGTAGACTTCGTCGACAGTTATGCCACGTCGCAACAGTTCGTATATTTGGAAGTACCGTTGACTGTTACCATAGGCAATGCTTGACTTCAGATCAGCCGTGCTCTGGGCTTCTATTTTCTTCACTCGACCCAAGCCACTGCGTCCAATTTCCAATGAGCGGATGGCTTTCTGGAAGGCTTCTTTGAAGTTTTTACCGATGCTCATTACTTCACCGACAGCCTTCATTTGAGTACCAAGCTTGTCACCCGTTTGAGGGAATTTTTCAAAGGCCCAACGAGCAAATTTTACGACCACGTAGTCACCGTACGGTTCATATTTTTCCAGGGTTCCTTTGCGCCAGTAAGGCAACTCATCCAACGTGATTCCTGTAGCCAACTGTGTAGAAACAGAAGCAATCGGGAAACCTGTGGCTTTGGAGGCTAGAGCGGAAGAACGGGAAGTTCGTGGGTTAATTTCAATGACGATGATTCGGCCATCTTCACGGTTGTGAGCAAACTGCACATTTGTCCCTCCAGTGACTCCGATAGCATCGAGAATACGGTAGGAGTAGTCCTGTAACTTGTCCTGCACAGATTGAGGTACTGTCAGCATGGGTGCTACACAGAAGCTGTCTCCTGTGTGAATCCCCATGGGGTCGACATTCTCAATGAAGCATACGGTGATCTTCTGACCTTTAGCATCGCGTACTACTTCTAATTCGAGCTCTTCCCAACCTAAGGCACATTCTTCAACCAATACTTGGTTAATCAGGGAGGCAGCTAGACCACGAGTGACGACTTCTCGTAGTTCTTCAACGTTATAGACGATACCGCCACCAGTGCCACCCATTGTGTATGCAGGGCGTAACACCACTGGGTACCCTAATTTGTCAGCTACCTTTTCTGCTTCTTCAACCGAATAAACAGGTTCAGAAGCTGCTACAGGTACGCCAATTTTGTCCATCGTCTCCTTGAAGATGATGCGGTCTTCACCACGAGCGATTGCTTCTAAATCGACACCAATGACTTCGACTCCATACTTAGCCAAGATGCCTTCTTCGCTGAGCTTTGAAGCCAGGTTGAGAGCTGTTTGGCCACCGAGGTTAGGTAAGAGAGCATCAGGACGTTCCTTATCAATGACAGCCGCTACTCGATCCACGGTCAGTGGTTCAATGTAGGTGTGATCCGCCATGGCGGGGTCCGTCATAATCGTCGCTGGATTGGAGTTGACCAGAACGACTTCGTATCCAGCATTGTGCAAAGCTTTACAAGCTTGGGTGCCAGAGTAGTCGAATTCACAGGCCTGGCCGATGATAATAGGGCCTGAGCCAATGATGAGGATTTTATGAATATCTTTTCGCTGAGCCATGTTGGTATCTGGTTAAGTTAGTCTTTGGAGGGGCAGCCATAGATCATGGCTTTCTTGAGATCAGGCACTAGGTCACCCTTGCCCAAGTATTCAGCTAATGCATATCCGAATGCCAAGGCTGAGCCTGGGCCATTAGCTGTCAGAATGTTCCCGTCGACTGTGACTCGGTCTGGTTGGATTGTAGCCATGGTCAAGTCTGCATAAACCATGTCGGCAGGATAGGCAGAAACTTTCTTCCCTTCCAAAATACCTGCGCGAGCCAACGCAATTGGAGCGGCGCAGATGGCTGCTACCAATTTCCCAGAGCTGTTGACTTGTCGGACAAGTTCCAAAACAGCTTCGGTGTCACGCATGACCCATGATCCGTTGCCTCCAGGCAAGATGAGAGCATCAATGTCTGCAGGAGAGATCTGATCGAGCGTGGTGTCCGTAATAACGGGTAAACCGTGAGCTCCCGTGACTTGCTTGTCCTGTACGCCGACAGTTGTAACGTCAAATTCCAAGCGACGCAAAATATCCAAAGGGGCTGAGAATTCTATTTCTTCAAAGCCAGGAGCAACGAGAATGGCGATGGTTTTCATAGGTTATATCAACTAAGATGTAAGGTGGGTTACGGATGAGACCTTCTGATTTCATTCCTGAGGAAAGTCGTATCCTGAGAAGCATATGGTTTGAGAGTCCACCAGACCACAATCGCAAGAATGAGGCAGATGAACTTTGGAAATGGATTTAGCGTGAAGAATTGGCAGAAGGGCGTCCAGAATTTGACTTCCTTCTCCTTCTCTTTATCTTTCTTGTCTTTCATCAGATGAAGGGTGTTCTAGCAGGAGTTGAAGTTTTTCGCGTAGTTGTTCTTTGGGAATATTGCGATCTAGGTTCCCACCGCATGCAATAGAGATTTGTCCTGTTTCTTCGGAAACGATCACCACAACGGCGTCATACTCTTCTGAGAGTCCAATGCCAGCACGGTGACGCAATCCAAGAGTGCTGTCCCCCAATTCTTTAGATGTTACAGGGAAGAGACATGCTGCAGCCACGATGCGTTCTTGAGAGATAACAACGCCACCGTCGTGAAGGGCTGCTTTATAGTGGAAAATAGCCGAAATGAGTTCTGGGGAAAATTGAGCGTCCAGAATGATTCCTGGACTTTTGGTAACAGGTTCCAAACTCGACTCACGTTCTATAGCTATCAGAGCTCCAACTTGCTTATTGGATAGTGGAATAATAGCCGCACAAAATTGATCCAAGAAGTTGCCTCTAATTTCCGCAATCGATGGCAGTTTCAGCAAAGAACGCAGTATAGGAAAGTGAGACGTAAGTTTTTGGGAACGCCCTAGTTTTTCCAAACTGCGACGGAGTTCTGGTTGGAAGATGATGAAAAGGCCAGCAATCAAGCCTGGCCCTAAGATCCTCGTAACTATATAACCGATGACACTCAGTTTGAAGACGCTGATAAGTAATAGAGTAGGAACAGCTAGTAATACAACCCCATGTAGGATGCTTGCACCTTGTGTTTTGTGAAAGGCTTGAAATAAACCGTAGAATAATGCTGCCAAAAGCAGGATTTCTACGGAAGCTCTGATGTAATCGATGATGTCAGCTGATTGAACCCACTCCCACATAGGTCTTTATTGTAACACTTTTGTGCTTCTCTGGCAATAAGAGAGCAGATCCTTACCAAGTTTGAATTACAAAAAAGGATGTGCATGACAACCATGCACATCCTTTGAGAGAAACTAAATCAGTATCTAATGGAATTAGAAGCTGAATACAACGTTTGCACCAGCAACAACGCCAAAGTTCTTGAATGGCTTGTAGCCTTCTTCAAAAGCCTTCTGAGTCTTCAGAGCACCGCAACCAGCCCAGTTAGCGCTGACGAATGGTACGAGTTGAAGGGAATCAGAGCCGAGCTTGATTGGAAGTTCAAGTTGGAGGTACCAAGCTTGAGCTCCGTTAGCGTTATTAATTCCCCAGCTGTCCTTGAAGTAGCTAGAGGTAGCGGACATACCAGCTGTGATACGGATGCCAGTATTGGGGCAAAGGTCAGCCTTGTAACCAACATATGGTTGATACCACCAACCCGTTACGCCTTGGAAGCTGTAGCTCGTGGTTACACCTGCGAACCAATGTGCATCAAAGTCGTAGTTGATGTTGAGGTAGAATTCGTTCGTTACAGAATGAGCCTTCTCATTTTCATGCTTGGCAAGGTAGCCAAGAAGACCGCCTTGGTTAAGATTCCAACCAAGGGTCGTGGTCAAACCGTCAGCAAGAGCTGAGTTTTCCCAACCGAGGTTGACGCTAGTTGCGTTATGGAAATTACCTTCTTCTCCCCAAGCTTCGTGGCCAGAGGTGAGTGCTGTGTAGGAAACACCAGCAACGATAGCATTGTGATCGTTGAGGGTATATTCGAGGTCAAGACCTACAGGAATGACGCTGTCACCTTCAACGAGGGAGTGAGAAGCAACAAGACCACGGCAGGTGTAGTTTGTTGCATATCCAGCTCTGAGAGAGCCAGAGAGAGAGCTAGCAGCTGCAGGGGCAGGAGCTGGCGTAGGAGGAGCAGGAGTGCTGATCGTGACGGGAGTTCCTGCAAAAGCAGACCCGGCGAAGGAAGCAACAGCTGCAACAGCACTGAGGATGTGATTCATCTTCATAAGTGGGCTTCTGGTTTGCTAGAGGATAAATAGTATTCGAATCGTACGAACACCATTCATCCAAGTTCGGTATAATTCTGTGCTTATTCGAGCTAGAAAGTCAAATAATTTTATTCAGAAAAACTGAAATATTTGTCATTCTTTGATATTTAGCATAATTAAAGATTGATGGCTCGTAGAGAACACATTAAGGGATAATCCTCATGTAATGTTGAGACCCCTGCATGAACTGGTCGGGATTATGGAGTACCACTTGATTGATTTTGTTCTGATCCCATCCTCGCAAACGGAGTTCGAAAGCTAATTTAGGAACAGATAAAGGGTCAGATTTACCCCAGTCGCATGCAGAGTTGACCCAGATGCGATCTGTGCCATAGCATTCCAAAATATCGGCGGCTCGAGAAGGGTTCAGCTTGCTGTTCGGGTACAAAGTGAGGCCAGCCCAGTAGCCAGCATCTTTGACAAGAGGCAATGTATGTTCCTCGCAATGGTCCACAAGAACCCTGTCAGGCGATAGTTCTGGTCGGTTCTTGAGAGCATCTAGGATGATTTTTGTCCCTTTGAGTTTGTCTTCCAAATGTGGCGTATGGATGAGGACAAGTTGGTCGTACTTGATAGCAAGATCCATTTGCTCTTCCATGATGAGGATTTCATTGGCAGTGTTTCGGTTAAGGCCAATTTCTCCAATGCCCAGGACGTTGCTCTTAGCTAGGAATTCGGGGATCATTCCCATGACTTCGCGAGCAAAGGCAGGATCTTCGGCTTCCTTAGGATTGATGCAGATCCAACAATAGTGCTTGATGCCGAATTGAGCGGCTCTCTTGGGCTCATATTCCGTCAGCTGTAAGAAATAATCTCTGAAAGCCGAAGAATCTGCTCGGTCGAAACCTGCCCAGAATGATGGTTCGCCCACCATAATGCACCCAGCTTGTGCCATTGCTGTGTAATCGTCAGTGGTGCGACAGACTAAATGAGCGTGTGGATCAATAAACATATCTAGAAAAGGGATATTATATGAGGTCAGGGTTCAGAACTGATCTGGGCGTGGAGCTCCACAAGCAGATTTGCCTTGTGGGTTTTGTTCGGGCTCCGTGCCAGGACGAGATAGGAGTTCTAAAATACGGCGAGTTCTTTCAGGTTGACCATCTGATAGTAATTTGGAGGCTTCTAATAGAGCGGTAACGCGGAAGTCTTCTTTACCATCGGCCCGATCGATGCGGTCTAGAAATGCAGCTATATCGAGCAATTGGGCGCGTACTTCAACAAAACTGCGGTTGGAAACCTCTAATTTAGTCATAGTCTCATCATAGCTTTTTGTGAGAGGTGGGCAAGAGACAATCAAGTATGTGTTTCGTCTCTTTGTTGCCTTTTGAGTTCGTTCGCAATACGAGACTAGAGACTCATTGCTTAGTATCGTCTTGTCTTTCAGCAGGTGGAAAAGTTATCTATGTGAAGATCTACCGTGATTCTCCTTGATCCTCCGCAGACAGCTCTCTAATCTTCGCTTCAATTGATCGGATCGATTGCTATGTCAATTAATGGGACTCTTTATTTCTTCATCTGCCTATTCCTGCTCATTCTTGGTTACTTTACTTACGGTAAGATCGTCGAACGAGTCTTCCGCCCCAACGGTGCACGCATGACACCTGCGATCACTTCTGCTGATGGTGTCGACTATATGGTGCTACCGACGTGGAAGATCTTTTTCATCCAACTTCTAAATATAGCAGGTCTTGGTCCTGTGTATGGGGCTATTTTGGGTGCGTTATATGGTCCCGTTGCCTTACTCTGGATTACCTTTGGCTGTATTTTTGCAGGTGCTGTGCACGACTACTTCTCCGGGATGATGTCTTTGCGCAATGGAGGTATGAGTCTCCCAGAACTCATCGGCAAATACCTCGGGCCGTCGGCTAAGCTGTCTATTCGTTGGCTTTGCATTGCTCTCATTATCCTTGTAGGTGTTGTCTTCGCTGTTGGACCAGCCCAACTCCTTAGCGAACGCATTAGCTTTGGGCTCGATTCAGGTACAGCCTTAGCCGTTTGGGCAGGGCTTATTTTCCTGTATTATTTTGCTGCTACCATTCTTCCTTTGGATGCCATTATTGGACGCATTTATCCACTTTTTGCCGTGTGCCTCATTTTGATGGCAGGTTCAATGCTCGGAGCTCTTTTCTTCTGTGGCTATGAGATCTTGCCTAACTGCACGATTTCGATGGATGCGCATCCGAAAGGTCTTTCCATTTGGCCGATGCTGTTCATCACTATTGCATGTGGAGCTATCAGCGGATTCCACGCCACCCAGTCTCCCCTCATGGCTCGTTGCATGAAGTCAGAACGCCAAGGTCGTGCTGTTTTTTACGGTCCCATGATCACGGAAGGCGTCATCGCTCTTATATGGTGTACGGTTGGCCTGACGTTCTATAAGAGTCCTGAAGCCATGTATGCAGCAACTTCTAATGGCGTTGCAGCAGGCAAGGTTGTGTTTGAATCATCAAACGAAATGCTCGGCTATGTTGGTAGTATCTTCGCCATTCTTGGGGTGGTTGTATTACCCATCACTTCCGGCGACACGGCATTGCGCAGTGCTCGACTCATGATTGCAGACGCTCTCAACCTTTCTCAAAAGCCAATTGCAAAGCGACTTGTCATTGCTATTCCTCTTCTGGCGATTTGCTTGGTCATGACGGCTATCAAGTTCGACGTCATCTGGCGTTATTTTGGTTGGCTCAACCAATGTATTGCTTGTTTCACCTTGTGGGCTGTTGCCGTTTACCTCCGTCGCACGGGGCGATTCCATTGGCTTGCTACCATCCCGGGTATTTTCCTTACGGCCGTTTGCATCAGCTATCTCCTCTCGGATGAGCATTGCTTCGCTTTGCCCGTCCTCCCATCAGGGATAGTTGCCACGAGTATTTCTCTTATCCTGGCTGTGATCTTCTTCTGGAGAGTCCGCCCAAGTACTCGACTTCGCCAAAAAGTGGGAGAGCAGGTTGCCCAACACCTCACCATTAACGAGGAATAACGGGAGCTTGTCTCGGGAATAAGCGATGTGCCCTTGAGGAGGTCCATCGCTTAGCTCAGTCATTCTTTTGTTAATATCACGTACTTTAGAGGAACAAAATAGCTCTGAAAGTGCTGAAAATAAGAATGACTTTAAAAAGTGTTGATAAAAGTCAAAAGAGCAGAACTCGATGCTTGCTATTCTGCGAAGGCAAGGCTATTCCCTTGGTACGCACTTGCTATCGCGCCCTATGAATGCACTAGTAAAGACAGCCTGCACATTTGTGACATCCTCGATTGGCCGCAAAGTCATTGTGGCACTGACGGGATTGTCGTTGGTACTCTTCCTTGCCGGACACTTGGTAGGGAACTTATTAATTTACGGAGGTCCAGAGACCATCAATGCCTATGCTTACGGCCTGCACTCAATGCCAGCAGCCGCTCTTTGGGCAATCCGTCTCGGACTCCTCGTGATTTTCTTGATTCACGTCTTTCTTACGATCCAACTTAAGTTGGAAAATAAGGCAGCACGTGGTTCAGAAGGTTACAAGAAGGAAAGCACGATAGCAGCAACGCTTTCATCGCGCTACATGATCTACAGTGGTTTGACGATCCTTGTGTTCGCTATCTTCCACATCCTTCAGTACACCACACGCGTGAACATTGATCCTGCCAACTATGCATTTACCTTTGCAACAGGCGCATTGGCTGGCACCCCAACATTCAATGTCTTCCAGATGATTGTTGATGGCTTCAGCAACGTTTGGGTTTCTGCATTCTATGTTCTTGCAGTGCTCATGCTCTTCTCACACCTTCGCCATGGTGTTCAGTCTATCTTCCAGACTGTTGGCTTGAACTCTCGCAAGATCCGCCCGCTCTACAACCTCATCGCTATCGTTTATGCGACGGTTGTTTGCCTCGGCTTCGTATCGATCCCACTTTCCGTCCTTGCCGGTTTTATTAAGTAACCTTTAACCATCGTTCACCATGATTGATTTTCCTACCAGCGACTACATGCCGGATTCTAAGATCCCTGAGGGTCCTATCCAGGATAAGTGGTCCAAATGTAAGCTTGAAACCAAGCTGATCAACCCCAACAACAAGCGTAAGTACACGATTTTGGTTGTTGGATCTGGTCTTGCAGGTGCTTCTGCCGCAGCTACGCTCGGCGAATTGGGTTACAACGTGAAGGTGTTCTGCTACCAGGATAGCCCACGCCGTGCTCACTCCATTGCAGCTCAGGGCGGTATCAACGCTTCTAAGAACTACCAGAGCGATGGCGACTCTGTCTATCGCCTCTTCTATGACACCGTTAAGGGTGGTGACTTCCGTGCTCGTGAAGCCAACGTTTACCGTTTGGCAGAAGTTGCTTCCAACATCATCGACCAGTGCGTAGCACAGGGCGTTCCTTTCGGTCGTGAATACGGTGGTTTGCTCGACAACCGCTCCTTCGGTGGTGCTCAGCTTAAGCGTACGTTCTACTCTCGTGGCCAGACCGGTCAGCAGCTCCTCCTCGGTGCTTATCAAGCACTCGAAAAGGAAGTTTCCAAGGGTACTGTTAAGGTTTATCCACGCCGTGAAATGGAAGATTTGGTTCTCGTCAACGGCGAAGCCAAGGGTATCGTTTGCCGCAACTTGATCACTGGCGAAATCGAATCCTACGCTGGTGACTGTGTCCTTCTTGCTTCTGGTGGTTACGGTAACGTCTTCTTCCTTTCCACCAACGCTATGGGATGTAACGTGACCGCAGCTTACAAGGCATACCGTCGCGGTGCTTACTTTGCTAACCCCTGCTACACGCAGATCCACCCAACTTGCATTCCTGTTAAGGGCGAATACCAATCCAAGTTGACCCTCATGTCGGAATCCCTCCGTAATGACGGCCGTGTTTGGGTGCCTAAGACACGTGAAATCGCTGAAAAGATCCGTCGCAAGGAACTCAAGGCTTCCGACGTACCGGATAGCGATCGCGACTACTATCTCGAACGTAAGTATCCATCCTTCGGTAACTTGGCACCACGTGACATTTCCTCTCGTGCCGCTAAGGAACAGTGCGACGACGGTCGTGGTGTAGCCGTGACGGGATTGGGCGTATTCCTTGACTTCAAGGACGCTATTGCTCGCGTAGGTAAGGACAAGATTGCTGACCAATACGGCAACCTCTTCGACATGTATCATGAAATTACGGACGAAAATCCGTATGAAACACCCATGATGATCTATCCAGCTGTCCACTACACAATGGGTGGTCTCTGGGTTGACTACAACCTCATGTCCAACGTCCCAGGCTTGCACGTCTTGGGTGAAGCTAACTTCTCTGACCACGGTGCAAACCGCTTGGGTGCATCCGCTCTCATGCAAGGTCTTGCCGACGGTTACTTCGTGATCCCAACAACGCTTCCTGCCTACTTGACCACCACGAAGCCAGGTGCTGTTACGACAGCTGCTCCTGAGTTCGCCGTTGTTGAAAAGGAAGTGAAGGATCGCATCAACAAGCTCATGTCTGTGAAGGGTACTCGCACCGTCGATTCCTTCCACCGTGAACTCGGTAAGGTCCTCTGGGAAAACTGCGGTATGTCCCGTACTGCTGAATCCCTTGAAAAGGCTATCTCATTGATCCCCAAGATCCGCGAAGACTTCTGGAAGAACGTCCGCATCCCAGGTACGACCGAAGGGCTCAACTCCGAGCTCGAAAAGGCCGATCGTCTTGCAGACTTCCTCGAATTCGCAGAACTGATGTGCTATGACGCCCTTCACCGCAACGAATCCTGTGGTGGTCACTTCCGTGCTGAATACCAGACAGAAGATGGTGAAGCTCTCCGTAACGACAAGGACTTTGCCTACGTCGCAGCATGGGAATTCAATGGTGTCGGCCAATTGCCAATCCTCCACAAGGAAATGCTTACCTTCGACAATGTCCATCTTGCCGTCCGTAGCTACAAGTAATGCTCAGAACATCAGACAATAAATTGATAGAGACTCATTGATTATGGCTAAAACTCTCAATCTTACTCTTAAGGTCTGGCGTCAGGAAAATGCTAAAGCCAAGGGCCGCATTGAAACCTACGAAGCCAAGGACATTCCTGAAGATTGCTCCTTCCTCGAAATGCTCGACATCGTTAACGAAGGTATCGTCTCCGATGGTGGCGAACCAATTCACTTCGACCACGACTGTCGGGAAGGTATCTGCGGTATGTGCTCCCTGACCATTAACGGCGTACCTCACGGTCCAGAACGTAAGGTCACGACCTGCCAGCTTCACATGCGCAAGTTCAAGGATGGCGACACCATCTGGATCGAACCCTTCCGCGCAAAGGCATTCCCCATCATTCGCGACCTTGTTGTTGACCGCTCCGCTCTCGACCGCATCATCGCTGCTGGTGGTTACATCGACGTACGCACGGGTTCCGCACCTAATGCCAACAACATCGCTATCGAAAAGCATCTTTCCGATGAAGCTTTCGATTCCGCTGCTTGCATCGGCTGTGGCGCTTGCGTGGCTTCTTGTAAGAACGCTTCCGCTATGCTCTTCACGTCTGCTAAGGTTTCTCAACTTGCTCTCCTTCCACAAGGTCAGCCAGAACGTACCCGTCGCGTGATCAACATGGTTAAGCAACTTGAAGCTGAAGGTTTCGGTAACTGCACCAACCTTTACGAATGCGAAGCTGCTTGCCCGAAGGGCATCACCGTCGACAACATTGCTCGCCTCAACCGCGAGTACATGATCGCATGCGCCAAGGAAGGCGTTCGTCCTTAATCGGGACTCGGACTAGTTACTAGTCCCTCCTTCCTGTGCACACAGCACACAAATTTTAGCCATCCTTCGAGGTCCTCGGAGGGTGGCTTTTTGCATGGCGTTGTTGACCCTATTTTTAGCTCTATTGCACCTTGGGGATGAGTAGACACGCTGGAAGCTTGATTTTGCGACCTTCTCGCATAGACTAGAAATTTATTAATGAGCACGAACCGACATCATAGCCACACCAAGAAAGTCGAGAAGGAATACAGCCCGATGGAGATCGAGACGAAAGCGGTGATCTATTTGGGTCCCAGTTCTATGTCATTGATTGTGGCAGAAGTGGACGGTGGTAAGTCTCGGATGGTGGATTACCTGACGCAGCCCGTGCCATTGGCTCGCGACATCTTTCGGTTAAACCGCATTTCTCGGCACACGATGGACCGATGCGCTCAGGTGATGGGTGATTTCATGGATATCTTGCGCGAGTACGGGACGGGGAGCTCGCTGACGGTGCGTTTCATGATGTCCAACATCATTTCTGAAGCAAGGAACGTGGACGTGTTCATCAACCGCATGCACGTCGCTCATGGAATCCGTGGCCGTATTATTGACGATGGCAAGATGACTCGCCTGATCTATGTGATCGTGCAGGAGACCCTGTCGCAGTACCCGAACTTCCAGAAGAAGAACACCATGGTGGTGCACGTCGGACCAGGGAACACGCGCATTCTGTTGTTTGAGAAAGGGCGCATTACCCGCTACTCCTGCCACCGTTTGGGGGTGTATCGCACGGGTGAGGCCATCAGCGAGGTTGATTTCGGCGACGACGTGGCGGAACTGTCGGTGCTCCATGAACACGTCCGCGGGCAGATCGACCAGATCCGCATCGACTACGGATTCGTCAAAAACTTGGATGCCCTGATTCTGATCGGTGGGGAAGTGCAACGTCTGCGCCACTTGCTGAAGCCAGCTCGCCAGGGCCTTGTCACGGTAGAGAGCCTATCGCAGGAAGCCGAGAAGATGGCTCGCATGACCTTGGAACGCCGAATGGTGGACTACGATGCGGACTATGCAGAGGCCAACGCTCTTTTGCCGTCGCTCATCATCAATCAGTCGATTGCTCAGACTTTGGCTCCCAAGGAAATCCTCGTGCCCAGTTCGCAGTACGATGAGGAGTTCCTGATGGGGTTGATTCGTACGGATCAGCATTCAGGGGACTTGGAAGACGAGGTGTTGCACTTTGCTGGCATTTTGGCAGATCGCTACATGGCCGACAAAGGCCACCGCACGCACGTTGCTCGCCTTTGCGATGCGTTGTTCACGGAGCTCCGCGACTTGCACCGCTTGAGTGACCACGATCAGTTACTGTTGCGCGTGGCTGCCATCCTGCACGAAGTGGGAACCTATGTGAGCCCTCGCCACCACAACCACCACTCCAAGTACATCATCCTCAACAGTGAAATCTTCGGTCTTTCGCGCGATGACGTCGAAATCGTGGCCTTGCTCGCAGGTTATCACCGGCACGAGACGCCCTCGAAGTCGGATCCTTTGTACGCTGATATGGAGCAGAGCGACCGTATGCGCGTCTCCAAGATGACGGCCATCTTGCGTGTGGCCGACGCCCTTGAACGAGGGCATTCACAGCGCGTCAAGGGCCTGAGAGCCTCCGTGCGCAACAAAACCCTAGAGCTCGAGCTCATTGGCGTGAGTGACACCACCGTGGAGGAGTTGGCACTGAAGCTGAAAGCCGACCTCTTCACGGACATATTTGGCTACGACATCGTTCCAGTGCCTGGGCGCTAATCGCACAACCTACAACCCTTTCCCCTCTCAATTCCCATGTCTGAACAGTATATCAACCGCGAACTTTCTTGGCTCGAATTCAACCAGCGCGTGCTCGATCAGGCGACACGGAGTGATTTGCCGCTATTGGAACGCGTGAAATTCTTGGCGATCACCGCTTCCAACCTCGATGAATTCTTCATGGTGCGCGTCGGTGGGTTACAGATGTTGCGCCGTTCTGGATCACGAGTGAAGGACTTGAGTGGGCTGACTCCCGTGCGACAACTCCAGCAGATCCACAAACGAGTGGGTCGTATGATAGACAGCCAGTATGAGCTGTGGCAGAAGGAAATCTTGCCACTCATGGAGATTGAGCAGGTGAGCCCCGTCCTCATGGAGGACGTGACAGACGTCCAGCGCATGGCTCTGGAACAGTATTACCTGAACCAAGTCTTCCCTCTGTTGACACCTTTGGACGTGGAGGCCGATGAGGCACCGCTTTTACCTTCGCTCAAACTGATGATGGGGGTAGAACTGCGCGACCTCGAGACCAAGGAACGTCGGGTTTGCGTTGTGGCCGTGCCCGATAGCTTGCCCCGACGCATTGTCATCCCTGAAACGGACCAGGAACGCTACGTCCTTTCCGAAGAACTCATCCGCTTCTTCATTGGCGGTGTGTTCCCTGGTGAGGAAGTGGTTGGAACGGCCGTCTTCCGCGTGACTCGCAATGGCGATATCGCCGTGCAGGAAGAAGATGCTCTCGACCTGGCGGACGAAATGGAAGAAGTGCTCGTGGCTCGCACGTTGTCTGAATGCGTTCGCCTGGAAATTGAAGACTCAGCGGCGCCTTTGTTGGCCACACGGATCCGTGAAATCGTGCAAGCTAGCCCTGCCGATACTTACCTGCTAGGCGGCCCCCTGATGTTGAGCGACTTCATGGAAATGGCCTTTGCCCCTGGCAACGACCAATTGAAGGTCGACCAGTGGACGCCCCAAGCCTCGCCAGCCGTAGATCCTGCCTTGAGCATCTTCGACAACATCGCCAACGGCGACATTCTGTTGAATCATCCCTACGAAAGTTTTGAGCCTGTCCTGCGTTTGGTGGAAGAAGCGGCCGATGACCCTGATGTGATCGCCATCAAACAGGTGCTGTACCGCACTGCCAAGAAGTCGCGCATTGTGGCGGCTCTCAAAAAGGCCGCTGAGAATGGCAAGCAAGTGACCGCTTTGGTGGAGCTCAAAGCACGCTTTGACGAGGCCAGAAACCTTGAAAAAGCGGAAGAACTGCAGCGTGCCGGGGTGCAGGTGGTTTACGGCGTCAAAGGTCTGAAAACGCACGCCAAAATCTGCCTTGTGGTGCGCCGTGAAGCCGGCTCGCTGAAACGCTACTGCCACTTCGGTACAGGCAATTACAATGAGACGACCGCTAAGATTTACACGGACATCTCCTTCCTGACTTGTGATCCCGTGTTGGGTGCGGATGCCTCGCAGTTCTTCAATTCTGTGACTGGGCGCACCAAGCTCATGCGCTTCCGCGAAATCTTCCCATCGCCTCGAATGATGAAAGAGCGCTTGATCGAGCTCATCGACAGCGAAGCCGAGCGAGCTCGACAAGGCGAAGCAGCCTCCGTCTTGGCCAAGATGAACAGCTTGCAAGACAAGGAAATCATCGACGCCCTGTATCGAGCCGCAGATGCTGGCGTAGAGATTCGCCTGAATGTCCGCGGTATTTGCTGCCTCAAGACGGGCGAACGTGGCCAAGGCAAGCCCATTCACGTGGTGAGCATTATTGACCGTTATTTGGAACACGCCCGCATCTTCCAATTTGCCCACGGAGGAAGCCCTCTCGTTTTCATTGCTAGCGCCGACTGGATGACGCGCAACCTGGACAAGCGCGTCGAACTCATGATCCCCATTCACAGTCCGAAGTTGAAGCGCCGTCTGCGCTCGATTTTGGATGCGTGCCTCAAGGACAACGAACAAGCGAGCGAAATCCTGCCTGATGGCACAAGTGCGCCTGTGAAGAAGAGCAAAACGGCCAAACCGTTCCGCATGCAGTTGGCGTTGACCAAGGAAGCACGTCGCGTGGCCAAGGACAAAGAACGCGAACGCTTGCAGACCCTAGAACCACACGTGCCTGCCAAGTAAGTCGCCTATTCTCCCAGGATCTGGTGGTAGTAGTCGTGTAGAGCCTGATGCACTACCGTGCGATCGAAGCGTTGCTCCATGCGCTCACGAGCTGCCTGACCAAGGCGTTCGCATCGATCGGGATCTTCCAGAAGTTGCACCATGGCATCGTGGAGAGCGCCCTCGTCGTAGGGCGGGACAAGAATCCCCGTGCTGTTGTCGACGGAGTCGTTGCAACCACAGATATCGTAGGTGATCGAAGGTAGAGCCAT
>CAYNVM010000009.1:0-39601 GCA_964400645.1 uncultured Akkermansia sp.
GTTCAGTTATTGCCAGTGAAGCTTTCCATGGTGGCATTGCCTTCTTGGGAGATGCCATCGCGGATGAGGATTTTTTTGATGGTCAGGAAGAAGATTTTGAGGTCGAGGGCGAAGGAGATGTGGTCGACGTACCAGACGTCTAGTTCGAACTTTTTGGTCCAACTGATGGCGTTGCGGCCGTTGACTTGAGCCCAGCCGGAGATGCCAGGGCGGACGTTGTGGCGGCGGCGTTGTTCCTCGGAGTAGAGAGGGAGGTATTTGACGAGGAGGGGGCGGGGGCCGATGAAGCTCATGTCTCCTTTGAGGACGTTGATGATCTGGGGCAATTCATCGATAGACGTGGAGCGGACGAGTCGGCCGATGGTGGTGAGTCTGTCTTTGTCGGGCAAGAGCTCGCCTTGGGCGTTTCTGCGGTCATTCATCGTCTTGAACTTGATCACCTTGAAGAGGCGAGCATGGAGGCCGGGGCGTTCTTGGGTGAAGAAGACGGAGCCACGGTTGGCCACGAGCAACAGGAGCATCGTGGCGAGGATGATGGGTGAGAGGCAAAGCAGAAGCACGAGGGCGAGTACTTTGTCACACAACGGTTTGACGAATCTCTGGTACATCGGTGGGTAAGGCAGGATGTTCTGCAGTGAGATCAAATTCCTCCCAAGGAGAGTTGCGGCTGATGAAGTTGGGGACGAGGTGCTTCAGGGCGTTGACAGTGCCAGCTGCGTCAAATTGATCTGCTTTGGCGAGCAGGTTGTGAACTTGTTCGGCAACGACTTCAAACTGGGTGTTGCAGGGGCGCGCAATGCGGATTTTTTCGTGGTGGGTTTCCGTGGTGGACTCGTTGTCGGTGAGCACTTCTTCGAAGAGTTTTTCGCCAGGACGGAGTCCCGTGTAGACGATTTTGATGTCCTCGTTGGGTTGGAGACCGGAGAGGAGGATCATGCGGCGTGCCAGGTTGGCAATTTTGACGGGTTCGCCCATATCAAAGACGAAGATGTCCCCACCGTCGCCCATTGTGGCGGCTTGCAGGACCAATCGGCAGGCCTCAGGGATGGTCATGAAGTAGCGGATGATGTCAGGGTGCGTGACGGTGACGGGGCCACCCTTAGCAATTTGTTCGCGGAAGCGAGGAACGACGGAGCCGTTACTGCCCAAGACATTGCCGAAGCGTGTGGTGACGTAGCGCGTGCAGGATTCGTCCGTGGTGCGGAGATGGGCGTTCAGGGACTGGACGTACATTTCAGCGGTGCGCTTGGTGGCGCCCATGACGTTGGTGGGGTTGACGGCCTTGTCCGTGGAGACCATGACGAAGCGCTTGACGTTGTTTTCACGGGCAATTTCCGCCATGTTCATGCTACCGCCGACGTTATCGAGGACGGCTTCACAGGGATTAGATTCCATGAGAGGCACGTGTTTGTAGGCGGCGGCGTGGAAGATGATTTCAGGGCGTTCTTGAGAGACGACGAGGGAACAACGGCGCTTGTTGCGGACGTCAGCGACAATGGGAAGATAGTCTTGGTCAGGGAAGCTTTCGCGGACTTCAAGGCTGATGTTGTGGAGGGGTGTTTCGGCGTTGTCGAGGAGGATCAAGCGAGAGGGGCGGAAGCGGCTGAGCTGGCGAACGAGTTCGCTCCCGATGCTACCCGCCGCTCCGGTGACCATGATGCACTTACCCGTGATTTGCTCTGAGATGAGGTGGTCATCGATCTGGATTTCGGGGCGTTCGAGCAAGTCTTCAATTTTGAGCGAGCGGAGTTGGAGGGGAGTGTCAGGGTTGCACTCGCAGAAGGGAGGGATGATGAAGAACTGGATGCTAGTGATGGAGCACCAGTCGGAGATTTGTGGGATCGCTTTCCTCAAGCTTTGGCGGAACAACAAGATGGCCGCATTGCTGTATTGGCCATGGAGGAGTTTTTCTAGCTTTTCGCGGTCATTTTTGCCGTAGACGGGGAAATCGTGCACGTAGAGGTCCGTGATGCTGAGATCGGGATCAATGATGCCGACGGGATTGAATTGATCAGAGTAGCATTCCTTGACGAAGGTGGCGAAGTTGGCGGCAGCATCAGCATCGCCCAAGATGAAGACGTCGCGGACAGAGCCGTCTGAACACAGGGCGGCGGTGCTGTGTGCGGCGGCGATGTCATAGGTCTTCACCATGATGAGGCGGAGTCCAATGACGAAGGTGAAAGCAATGGGGAGGAAGAGAGCGGCGGCAATGATGGAGTCGTGGATGCAGCCGACGGTTTGCTCGAAGGTGAAAATGCCGAGGGCGAGAATGATCAGCACCGAGATGAGGCGCAGGAGAACGCCCATGGAGAGGTGATGGATGGAAAACTTATAGGCCTGAGAGAGGCGGAAGAGGGCCAAGCTGCAAGGGATGAGTAAGCCGATGATGAGGAAGAAGTGGCGGAGGTGGTTGTGGTCAGAGAAGGCAGCGAGAGAGACAGCCATAAGGATGCCAGCCAGGACAACGCCGAAACTGTCTGCAAAGAGGACGAAGAGGTGGTGTAAGTAATGATGGTTCTGCACCCGTCTTTTGACGCAGATCAAAAAGTGGATGAACTTTCGTTTTACAGAGATCATAGTGGTAGAGTCGATTGTTAGTTTTTATGCTTTAACGATTAATTTACCGAGCATGCGGGCGTTGTGGACGTCCGTACCCCACCATTGATAGAGTCCTTGTTTCCTGAAATGCTCTGCGATCTCTTTGACATGGTGGCCATAGATGCCACTGAGAGAGCCAATGTTGCCTTGGAAAACGACGCCCATGGCGTGGATTTCTGAGATTTCTTCAGGAGTAAGGATGCGGGTGTATCGTTCAGGATGGGCGAGGACAGGGGTGTAACCTCGGTCGACGATGGCGGCGATGAGGTCTTTCCATGTCCCAGGAAGGATGTATTGGGGGAATTCCACGAGGAGGTGATGATCGTCGTGGCTGAGGACTTCTTCGTGCTTGATGATGTGCTCAAACTGGGAGTCGATCATGTACTCGGCGGCCAGATGCAGGCTGAAGGTGTCCTCTCCCAGGGCTTGCGTCAGCTCATTGAAGCGCTGGCGCAGGTGTTGTGGGGTGTTTTGAGGTGTGGAGGCATTGATGTGTGGGGTACACCAAGCTCCTGTGAAGCCAAGTTTGCGGAGTTGGGCGATGATGCGGAGACTTTCAGCCAAGTCAGGGGCACCATCGTCGACACCGAAGAGGATATGGGTATGGCGATCGATACGGTCAGACACCAATTTGGTAAGAGGAATGTGGCGCTTGAAGAGATGAGCGAACATAGTTCTGTCAAAGAGGTGTGAGGTTGCCGGATAACGCAGGTGAGTTAAAGGACGGTGCTGATACTAAGCGTTTTGTGAATGATGTTGTCCGTATCCGTAGTAGTTGTACCCGTAGTAACTGTAGCCAGAGGCTTTGAAGTTGACGCCATTGAGGACAAAGGCCATGTGGGGTAACTTGCCCGTATCTCCTAAGCTCTTGAGGTGAGTGAGATAGCGTTTGTCGATCATTCCGCTGCGGATGGTGTACAGGGTGATGTCAGCGTGTTCTGCCAAGAGAGCTGTGTCTGCAATGATCCCGTGAGGAGGCGCATCGATGAGGACGGCGTCGTACTGGGATTTGAACTGCTGGAGGAGTTCGTGGAGACGAGGTTGGGAAAGCAGGGTGATGGGGTTAGGGATGGAGGGGCCGGCTCCCAAGACTTCGATGTGCTGTTCGTTGCCGACGTCGATGGTGCGAATGACTTCGGAGGGATCAGAGACTTCGTTGAGCAAGAGGCTGCTGAGACCACGGCGACCTTTGAGGCCGAGTTGGCGGCTAAGCGAGTACTTGCGCAGGTCACCGTCGATGAGAAGGATGCGCTTACCTGCCTTGGCAAAGGCTACGGCGAGGTTGGCCGAGACGAAGGTTTTGCCTTCACCGGGGATTGTGGACGTGACTTCGATGATGTTGCCAGAGTGCTCGAGGTGAGGCAGGAGGCTATCGACGTTGTGGCGCAGGATGTGGAAGTGTTCCGTGCAGACGGAGTGATCGTCTTGCAAGAGGAGTTGGGTCTGTTTCTGTTCCTTGCGAGACAGCTGAGGGATTTCTGCAAGCAGGGGGTAATCGCAGATTCCCATGAGGTCGCGCTTACTCTTGACCTTGTTGTTAAGCATCTGCAACCCAAGGAAGAAGCTCAAGCAGAGGACGCCACCAGCGATGGCACCGACGGCCGTGTACTTTTTGGTGTCTGGGGTGATAGGGGCGCTGCTCCCGTGAGCTGTTTCAAGGACACGAGCACTGGACTCAGCCACGGCGAGAGCGAGAGCGTTTTCTTGCTCCTTGGTGAGCAGGGCCAGGTAGAGCTCTTCCTTCACCTTGTGTTCGCGGACAAGTGGTGTGATTTCCTGGTCGCGGTCGGACATGGTGATCATGTTCTTGTCCAGGCTACTGCGCTTTTTCCGCAACTCGTCGATTTGGATGTCGAGGTTGCTGCGGTAGTTGGTCAGCGACTTGTTGACGGCGATCAACATGGAATCCATGCGTTCACGGAGGCTAACGGCGATGGGGTTCTTGGCCCCTGCGCTCATCGAGATTTTGCGGTATTCCAAGTAGGCCTCATTGTAGCTTTCGATCTGGCGAGAAATGCCAGAGTCGGCGACGTCGTTATCGACGGGGATGAGGCTGATTCCTTGCTTGGTGTCGTGGATGCTATCTGCAAGCTTTTCAGCGAGTTTGAGCTGGGTTTCCTTCTCAAAGATGTCCTTGTCTAAGGCTTGGGCTGTGCTGAGGTTGTTGCTCAGCGTGGACGCCGTGTCTGTGACAATGCTACTTTGGCTCTTGAAGTCGTTGATTTGCTTGTCGACTCGGTTGAGTTCTGCCCCCAGTTGGACGAGGCGTTCTCTGATGAAATAGCGCGTTTTTTGGGCGGCTTTGCTTCGTTCGTCCTTGGAGACTTGGTTGTAGACGGAAATAAGCTGATTGAGGACGTCTTCTGCCTTGTCGGGGTGACTGGCGTTGAGGGTCATCTCCAGGAGGCTTGCTTCCTTGTTGTCAGGGCGAACGACGCTGAGACCAGCCAGGAATTCACGAGCGGCGGCAAGCACAGGCACATGGGAGACGACGATGCCTTGCTTGATCCATTCATTGGACATGTGGGCCGTAGGATGGACGATGATTTTGGCGAAGGGGAGGGTGATTTCCTTGCCGAAGTCGCCGATGATGAGCTCTTCTTTACCCAGGGTATTGGTGTAGGTCAGATGATAGCTTATATCGTCTTGAGGAGTGATGGTGAATTGGCAGCTTTTCTGGCTGTCAATGGTGGAGAATTGCACCAGGATAGGGGAACTTTTGTAGAGGTCGATGAGGCGCAGATCGACCTTTTTGCCATAGCTGATATTGAGCTTTTGGCTTTCCACAACGCGAGACATCAGGGAGGTGGACTTCAGGACGAAGCTTTCGTTGGCCAGGTTAGCGTTGCCCGATTCCACGCCCAGATCAGACATGATGCGTTCAGAGGCCGCATTCTGATCATTTTTCGTGTTGCGCATCATCACACTAGCCGTCTTTTGGTAGACGTAGTTGCGCGTGCCGGCAAGATAGTAGCCGCCGGCTCCTCCCACAATGGTGAAGAGGAGGACGAGGTACCAGAAGCGTCTGAGAACAGTGATGATAGCATCAAAGCTAAGGGCGCTGTTGTCAGGGACTTCTTCGCCTTGAGGGGCGGATAAGTTTGTTTCTGCTGGCTGGCTCATAGCAGTTGTCGATGAAGGGTTGAGCAAAAATATCCCCTGTATCCGTAGAGCAAGTTCAGAGCGTTTAGATGCACAGAGCAATGATGGCCATGGTCAGGCCGACCCCAGAGAGACCCCATCCGTACCACTGAGCGGCATCACTGCGGGTGTTGATCTTACGATCGGAGGGCGATACGTAGATGATGTCGTTTTGCTTGATGTAGTAGTAGGGCGAGGTGAAGAGTTCCTTGCTGCGGAGGTCGATTTGAGCGATTTCGCGCTGGCCGTTAATTTCGCGGATGAGCGTGATGTCGCGGTTGCCGTCGATGTTGAGGTCACCGGCGCGGCTGAGAGCTTCCAAGATGGTCATGCGCTGGCCTTCAATCTCGTAAGTGCCTGGGCTGGAGACTTCGCCGAGGACGGAGAACTTGAAGTTCATGATTTGTACGTTAACGGAGGCATCTTGGATATAGTCCTCGCTTCTGAGCGTGGAGGCGATGTCTTCAGCTAAGCGCGTGCAGGTTTTGCCAGAGGCATGCATGCGACCGATGACAGGCAGGACGATATCGCCTTGGGAGTCAACGAGGTAGCCCTTTGTACCCGAGGAAGTACCCTTGCCAGAACCTCCCATTTCGGAGAGGGCAAAAGGAGCGGTGAGTTCAGGTTGCTTGCTACTCACCACGATGTAGAGTTGGTCATCCTTTTGAATGGTCGTTTGGTAGTTCGTCTTGATCTTTTCCTGGCTCTGCTTTGGAGCATCTTGGATGTAAACTACTTCTTTTGGACTGACACAGGAACAGATGAGCGAAGCTCCTGCGAGCACCAGGAATAGTTCGGTGATCTGGATGAGGCGGCGGACTGTTTTCATTTGCGGTAGAACGTGTTGGGTTTGAGGCTGCTTATCAGCGTCTCACAGATCACAGACAAAATTTTCCCAAATCTGTTCAAAAAAATTTGGTCTTATTTTTTCTGGCTTCTGGATCTCCTGATTCAGCGGTTCTGGCTCGTGACGTCTTCTGGGATTTCAGAGCACGATGGAATCGCATGTAACCCCACATGCGATTTTCTTAATTCTGCAGTAGTGATGGCTTTCCTCTGGTCCCATCGATACCTAATATATTAGGATAAAGATGATTGAGCTGAAGAGGTATACATTTGTTTAAATTGTAAAGTCAATGCGTATCTCTCAATGGGAATAAATGATCGTGTTTTGCCCCCCCCTATATGGATTTAATTGGTATATTTTTGTGATTTTATTAGTAATAAACCATCGGTGAAACGAGAGATTAACGCAATTGAAGGATGGTGAAATGTAGCAAAATGGCGTCTAAAAAAGGTGTGATGTCAGAATTAAGATAAAAAGATTAAGAATAGTTATTTTTACGCAAAAAATAACGCAAGTGGGCAAAAAGAAACCGACTCGCACAACGAATTGGGCGAGTCGGGTAGAAGTTGGAAACGAATTTGAATTACGCCTCCGTTGATCGCATGGGAACCATGCAAGCAACTTAGGACTTGTAACGCAAACGCTTCTTGTGACGGTTTTGACGCATGCGCTTGCTGCGCTTGTGCTTGTTAATTTTTGCTTTACGGCGTTTTTTCAGCGATCCCATGGTTGTGGTTCGTTCTATGGTTTAATGAGGAGATTGGTCCAGAGGCAAGTCTACTTAGTAGACGAGCTTGCTGAGAGGGTACTCGATGATGCCTTCAGCACCGAGTGATTTCAGTTGGGGAATAATATCCCGAACAACAGCTTCGTCAATGACAGTTTCCACAGCGACCCAACCATCTTCGGTCAGAGGAGAGACTGTAGGGCGACGAAGGGAAGGGAGTTTATCCGCCAATTGAGAGAGGGAAGAGGTTGGCAGGTTCATCTTGAGGCCAACTTTATTGCGAGCTTCAAGAGCGCCCTTGAGGAGGAGAACCATGTTTTCGAGCTTAGCTCTCTTTTCAGGGTCCTGCATCGTTTCCTTATTGGCGATGAACTGAGGATAGGAGACCATCAGCGTATCGACGATGCGGAGCTTGTTAGCCTTAATGGAGCTACCCGTTTCCGTGATGTCGACAATAGCGTCAACCAATTCAGGAACCTTCACTTCAGTGGCACCCCAAGAGAATTCAACATGAGCCTTGATGCCTTTTTCTTCAAGCCAGCGTTCCGTGATGCCCACACCTTCAGTAGCAATGCGCTTGCCTTGGAGGTCTTCAGCGCACTGGATGGGGGAGTCTTCAGGGACAACCAAGACCCAACGGGTGGGCTTGGAGGTAGCACGCGAGTACTGGAGGTCAGCCAAGACTTCGACGTCGGCCTTGTTTTCGTAGATCCAGTCGCGACCCGTGATCCCGCAATCGATGAAGCCATCGTTGACGTAACGGCCAATTTCTTGGGCGCGGATCAGGAAAATGTCGAGAGAGTCGTCATCCGAAGTAGGGCGGTAGCCACGGCTAGAGACGTAGACGTTATATCCGGCCTTGCGGAATAACTCAACAGTCGCATCCTGAAGGCTGCCTTTCGGAAGTGCTAGTTTGATCTTTTTAGACATGACGGGAGGACAGATGGAACTCTGATTTGTTCCATCTGTCAAGGTTAGATCGTTGATAACAGGATTATTTTGACATCAAACGTTCGATTTCATCGGGGTCAAGCGGGACGCCATCCAAGAGGTCCGTGTTGCTTTCTTCACCGATGAGGACATCAGTTTCTAGGCGGATGCCGATGCCTTCTTCGCGGATGTAGATCCCTGGTTCGACCGTGAAGACCATGTTGGCCTTGAAGGTAGGCTGAGAATTGCCGACGTCATGCACGTCCAGACCGAGGGAGTGGGAACATCCGTGCATGAAGTAACGACGCACGGCGGGTGGGTCGTTAGGATTGTCTGCCAGATCTTTTTCGGTGAGGAGGCCAAGCTTCACAAGTTCGTGACCGACAAAGACGCGGACGAGGCGTTCATACTCGGTTTTTGGCGTGCCTGGGCGCATGATGCTCTTGGCGTAGTTGTGGGTGCGGAGAACTGCATCATAGACGGCACGTTGGCGAGGGGTGTATTTGCCGTTGACCGGGATGGTGCGCGTCATGTCGCCGTTGTAGTTGCCGTATTCAGCACCGATGTCGAGGAGGACGAGATCGCCATCTTTGCAGACCTTGTCATTGACGATGTAGTGCAGGACGCAGGTGCTATCGCCAGAGGCAATGATGGGGAGGAAGGAGAACTTGCGAGCGCCACGCTTCAGGTATTCGTATGAGAGCTTGGCTTCAACTTCCCATTCGCCCATGCCAGGTTTGATGTAAGAGAGGAGTTCGCGGTAGCCTTCGCCAGTGATTTGGCAAGCGACCTTGAGTTGTTCAATTTCCTC
Source organism: uncultured Akkermansia sp. (assembly GCA_964400645.1). GTDB lineage: Bacteria > Verrucomicrobiota > Verrucomicrobiia > Verrucomicrobiales > Akkermansiaceae > Akkermansia. Next base: position 9,055 of record CAYNVM010000009.1, read on the forward strand.
AGGTTGCTTGATCAAGCGCATTTCACCGAGGATAGGATAAATGTTTTCGATCTTTGCTGAAGGATAAGCCTTTTTGAGAGCGAGTGCTTTGCGAGCGTTGCGCGTTTGGACAGGGTTGGTGCAACGTGGGTGTTGGTTTTCTTCTAACCAGACGAGCTTGGCACTGGGGACACATTGGGAGAGGAGAGTATCGTATTCGTCTGTCCAGCGGACATCTTCAATGCCAGAGAGGGCAGAAGCTTCATCTTTGCTGAGGCGAGCACCTTCCCAGATGGCGATGGTTTCGTTGGTTTCACGCAATAACAAGGTGTCGTGGTGTTCCCCATTTTTACCGATGCTCATGACCAAGACACTTTCCTCTTGGTCAATGCCCGTTAAGTAAAAGAGGTTGGCGTTCTGGTGGTGAGCGAGCGTGCCATCAGCGTTTGTAGGATAGACGTCATTGGCGTGAATGATTACGAGAGAACCTTCACAAACCTCCTTGGCGAGGCGGTCTCTTGTCCCCTTGTAAAAGTCGGCAGACAGTGGTTTGTACTTCATGTTACTTGTGAGCATGTCGCTCCATTTCTCTTTGTCAATCCTGAGCCATTCATTGCCTGCTCTGTATGCCACGAATTTTTTATTTGGAACACCAATCCTTTTCTTGCTTTCGGGAATCGAATCGGTATATCTTATGAGGTGCGGGAGGACCCGCAACTTAACCAATTATAGAAAGAGGTACACGCCATGCAAAAGGTAAACGTTAATATCCCCATTACCGTCACTGGGCGCCATGTGGAAGTAACAGAAGCTCTCCGTGACTTCGTTACTAATAAGATCGAAAACATCAGAATCGACTCTCCCAAAATTTTGGAAGTGAAAGTCATTTTGGATGTACAGCGCGATCGTCAAATTGCTCAGATTACTCTCTTCTGCTCGAACCACACGACAATTGAGGCCTCGACAGAAGGTGCTGACCTCTACGCTGCAATTGATGAAACTGTGACGAAGGTGATGCGCAGAATGCGTAAGTACAAGACTCGCATCATGAAGGGCTTCCGTCCACACCATCAAGATTCGATCCGTCACTTGCCAGAAGGCATCTACGGCGAAGATGTTTTGGAAGAAGTTCCTGAAGAACCTAAGGAAGATCCAGAACCCATTACCATTCATCGCGAAGGCTACAAGCTTCTCACCCTTTACAAGGAAGAAGCAATTATGGACATGGAACTTAATGATAAGCCATTTGTCCTTTACAGAAATGCACGTCGCAATGTTTTGCAGATTGTCTACCGTCGTCCCGATGGCGATTACGCTATCGTAGAACTCGGCGAAAGCATTCATGCATAAGTTCAATAGGTCTCTGGCATCTTTAAGTGCCTAAGATTTGATCATTGAGGGATATCGCTCAGTTGCGGTATCCCTCAATTTTTCCAATTTGCATATTAATGCGCTAAGTTACGCTGTGTGAACGGTTAATTGATGGATTTTATGTGGAATAGATGCGGGAATTTTGTCAGTATTTGCCATTATTAGTTAAAATCTCTTGCATAGATGGTGAGTAAGAGTAATATCGCGCCAGTGATCTACTGGCTGTCAGTAGATTCTCAGTGTTACTAACTGAACCTAATTCGAATTATGAAGAACATTGCTATCCTCGCCATCGCTGGTGCAGCTCTTGTTGTTGCTTCCTGCAGCCAACAACAACAGCAACAGAAGACCACTGAACCTGTACAGGCTCCTGTCGTAGTTCAGAAGGGCAAGTAAGTCGCCCCTAGCGAGTGGCTGGAGACTTCCAGTTAAGTCGCTTTTGGATTTCAGTCGCATCCGATTTTATCGGGTGCGACTTTTTGCGTATACAGGGGGAGAGGGAAGCAGAATGGAGGATGACAGAGGGCATACTCTGGGCTTGAAAACTCACCTTATATCTGATAGGAGCTTTAACGGTTATGAAAATTCAACACATTGTAGCAATCTCTGCTGTTGCATTGAGCGTTCCGTTTACGTCATGCTCGAATTTCAGCCCTACTAATACCTACAAGGAAAACCAAATTGGAGTAGCTCAAGAAGCCGTCGAAGGTACGGTTGTTGATGTTAGCCGCGTCAACATCACCGCAAACTCCAATTCGACAGGTACAGCACTTGGTGCTGTGATGGGTGGTTTGACAGGTGGTATTTTGGGCGGAGGCAAGGCAAGTCTTGCAACAGCTGCTGGTGGTGTTGCCGTAGGCGCTTTGGCAGGCAACCAACTCAGTAAGGCAGTGAATAATACGGATGGCTTGCGCATTACTGTGCGTATCGACCGTAGCAAGAAGACGATTGTTGTTGTTCAAGAACTCGACAAGCGCAACCCAATCCAAGTGGGACAGCGTGTGCAAGTCCTCATGGGAGGTTCATCTTCTCGCGTGATCCCCATTTATTAATTTGACGGGACATTAAACACTTAAAAACTACTACTATCATGGCAAACTTTGGTACATTACCTGATGGTCGTACCGCAGAGATCTTTCAACTTCAGTCAGATCTTTTGACGGTATCGATTACAAACTTTGGAGCTCGCGTGATCTCCATCCACCGAGATGGGGTGGATGTTGTGTGTGGTCCTAAGACCTTTGATGCCGTGATGGCAGATGAGTGTTATTGTGGCGCTATTTGTGGGCGTGTTGCCAACCGCATCGCGAAGGGTTCTTTCTCATTGGATGGGAGCTCTCATCGGCTTGCCATCAACAATGGGCCGAACCATTTGCACGGAGGCAATGTTGGTTTTTCGGCACGTTTGTGGGAAGTTCAAGAGGCGACTCCATCCAAGTTGGTTTTAACTTTGCATTCTCCAGATGGTGAAGAGAACTATCCAGGGAATTTGGAAGTGGTAGCTACCTACTATTTGGAAGAAGAGACCTTGCAATTGAGAATGGAAGCGTACACGACCGACACGCCAACGATCGTCAATTTGACGAACCACTTGTACTGGAACTTGGAAGGTACCGGAACAGTGGACAGACACAGTTTGGAAGTACGTGCTACGGCATATACTCCAGTGGATGAAACGAACATCCCTGATGGACGTATTCTTCCTGTGGCTGGCACCGCATTTGACCTGCGACGTCCTGCTGTGTTGGGTGAACGCAACTCAGCTCAGTTCCCAGAAACGGCCCATGGCTACGACCACAACTTTGTTTTGCCATCAGAAGGTGGCGAGCAGGTGGCTGCTGTCCTCAGAAGTCCTTCTGGGCGTAAGTTGGTTGTGGCGACGAATGCACCAGGTCTTCAGGTGTATACGGGTGATTACTTGCCTGAACCTCGACATGGTGTTGCTCTGGAAGCACAAAGCTTCCCGAATGCCGTCAACATTCCGCATTTCCCTAGCGTGGTTTTGCGACCCGGTGAATCATCGGTTCGCTTGATCAGTTGGACGATTGCTTAATTGCCTTTTAACTAACAACAGAACCCACATCTAGGAGGCTAGATGTGGGTTCAATTGTTTTAGGAAGTTGGGTGATGAAGTTTAAGAACTACGCTTTTCCCATGAGTTGACCTTGCCATTCACAAAGAGGACAAAGCCAGTATTGACGGGGATGTAGGTAACGTCATTGTAATAGTGGTAACCCCGGTAGAAGCCTGGGTACGGACCCCAGTAGCCACCGCCCCAGAAGGTGGGAGCAGGAGTGATCACTGGTTTGAGTGAGGTGTATAGCCAACGGACAGTGGACTTACCATTGACTTGGCCTTCGCTGACGCTGTTAGGATGTCCCCAAGCTAAGAAAACAGCCGATGGAGGCATCCCTACTTCCAGTTGCCCTTGTTCGACAGAGTTTTTATATTGGGTAGGGAGGGAGTTGAAAATCTGAGGATTATCCTTGATGCGCGTCATAGGAGTTGAGGCGCAAGCGCTGAGGAGGAGAGCTCCTGTTGCAACGAGGAGCATTGTTGCATGGCGCATTCTGTTTTTATTCATTGTTGGAATCATACTATTCTTTTGATCCTTGCCAAGGGGGATTTGCTCAACCATAATGCGTAATCATTACATGAAAGTTAGTCATTTCTCCGCATTGTTTGTTGCTTCTGTTGCCTTGTTGGCTCCAGCCTTAAGCTTTGCTCAAGAAGAAGCAACGCCGGCGACACCTGCACCAGCCAAGGTGGCTGTAGTCGATAATTATTTAACATCTAAGACCTTTGCTCAAGGTGCGATCTTCCGCATTGTTCTTGATGAGGAACTTCCTAAGTATTTGGCCAAGTTTGATGAAGGCCTGAAGAAAGTAAGTGAACAGGATCGCGTTGATTTACTTAAGCAGGCCAAGCCTGATATGCCCATTCCCTTTGATGCCCGTTTGGGGATTTCTCAGGAGGAATATGATGCTTATTTGGCTTGTTGGAATAAGCGCAAACCTGCAGATATTGTTCCGGTTGTGGCTCGTTTCGATAAGTCTGGCGAACCTGGTGTTTGGTCCTTATTTGCTGTAGCTAACCAAACTCCATTGCCACTATCCACGCTCAAGTATGATGCGAACAAGGATGAATGGATTTCTTCCAATGGTCGACTCGTTCGCAAAGAAGATATCAATGCTCCTGCAGAAAGCTTGATGGGTGCTTGGTCTGGTCAGTCCTGGGCTTTGGAGAAGTCAGATAGCCTGACGAAGATGGGAGAGCAGATCAGCATGGGTAAGACGGCTGACGGTAAGTTTGTTTACTTCAACTACGCTATGTTGGAAGTCTCAAACATGGGACGTATTCTTTCTCGAGAAAGCGTGAACATTCGCATTCCTGTCCAGACTTCCAAGCCCGATCCATTGCTCGAAAAGGCAAAGAAGAGAGCAGGTAAGTAATTTCCTAGACATAACGGGTGATGAGGGATTCTGACAAAGGATGAACCTCATCACCCATGCTACACACTGGCAACTCTGAGTTTAGTATATGCGCATCATTAGTGGACTTGCAGGGGGTATTCCTCTCCAGATCCCCAAGGGGGAAGTTCGTCCTACCACAGATCGGGTTCGAGAAGCCCTATTCTCCATTTTAGGTTCTCGAGTGGACGATGCCGCCGTGCTTGATTTATTTTCTGGTTCTGGGGCTTTAGCCCTGGAGGCATTAAGCCGTGGGGCGCGTTCAGCGGTCATGGTGGATGCAGCACGTCCCTCCTGTGAGATGATTCGTAGCAACATGGCTAAAACTCGGCTAAAGGGCGGTGTGATTCGTTGCTTTGACGCTGTTGCTTACGTGCAGCGTAATGCATCATTAGCAGAGCAGTTTGACCTGATTTTTGCAGATCCACCCTATTGTAAGGGGCCTGGAGATCGCGATTTTATTGCCGAGATTGCTGAGGCGGGGTTGGCACGCATGCTGAAACCTGATGGGCTGTTCATTGCAGAAGCACAGGAAGGTTGGGGCGTGACTCGAGAAGAAGCCAAGAATCTACCAGGGTTCACGTTGTTGGACGAACGTCACTACGGCAAAAACGTTATTTTGTTATACGAGAGGGAGGATCCTTCTTAACATGAAAGTCATTGCACCATTGTTCCGGTGGATTTTGCTAGGTGTTTACACCTTGTTCTACACACTGTTTCTCATCTTGGCTCTTCCTGGCTACCTCATCAAAATGAAAAGGCGAGGTGGTTTTGGAACTGGTCTATTGGAACGTTTTGGATGGTATCGACCAACTGTTGAGGAGGAACCTAAAGGTGGCTTGTTTATCCATGCTGTGAGCGTGGGTGAAGTCATGATTGCTCTGAAATTAGTGAGGGCTTGGCTGAAGTCAGAGGAAGGACCTGTGGTTTTATCAACGTCGACCTCTACGGGGTGGATGACGGCAAAGAATGCCAACTTGGAACGAGTCCGAGTGGTTTATTCTCCCCTTGATTTGCCAGGATTGCCTGGACGTTGTTTGGACAGATTCCAACCCGAGTTGATCGCGTTGACTGAGGCTGAGTTATGGCCAATGTTTGCCAATGCTGCCCGACGTCGTGGCATCCCGATGGCAATGATCAATGCGCGACTTTCCTTCCGATCAGAGAAGCGTTACCACTTGGTGAGACCATTGGTCCGTTGGCTTTTTGCCCATTTGGATGCTATGGGCGTGCAAGATTCAGAAGATGCCCGACGCTTTGTTGGCATAGGCGTTTCTCCTGACATCATCCATGTGACAGGGAGCATTAAGTTTGACCAAGAAGGATCGCAGGCACCCAAGCGTCGTTCAGAATTCCAAGAAGTGCTTGATGCCTTGCGTCAAGACAAGCCCGTGGTGTTGGCCGCTAGTACCCATGCCGGTGAAGAAACCTTGATTGCCCGGGCCATTCACAAGGCAGGAGGATTCCCCTTGATTGTGCCACGTCACGCAGAACGTCGTCAGGAAGTGATGCGTAGTTTGCAGGATGATGGTTGGCTTTGCGTGTTACGCTCGCAAGGACACATTCCCAAGTCACTTCGTGACAAGGTTTGCTATGTGGCAGATACCACAGGAGAATTGCGAGACTGGACCGCTCATGCGCAAGTTGTTGTGATCGGCAAGAGTTTCTTGGCAGAAGGTGGACAGAATCCTGCTGAAGCAGTGGCCGCTTCTGTTCCTGTGGTGACAGGTCCACACATGGAAAACTTCGATGCATTCATGAAGTTGCTTACAGGCGTCAGCGGAGTCAAACAGTGTGACGCTGAACAGTTGCCTCATGTGCTGAAGTCATTCTTGGATAGCCCTCTGGAAGCTCATGCCCAAGCTTCCCGTGCTCTTGTGGCTTTAAAAGCCCATTACGGTGCCACTCGGCGCACGATGAAGATGCTTGCCGACGTGTTATCGAAGGACGCAGAATAAGCTCTTGTGTGGCTTGTTAGGGGACTTAGTGGCCAGAACGGCGATTGGGATCAGCCCGACGTTCAAGATCAAGTCTGTCCTCATAGTTTCTTGCTTGAACCTTGCGACTGCGTTTTTGAGCGCGTTCCATGTTCATGCGTCGTTTTTGTTGGCGACGCAGTAGCTTGGCAATTTCTTCGTCCAGTTGAAGGAAATGGGCGTAGCGGTCTTCGGAAAGAGCGCCCGTTTCAACAGCATGGCGAATGGCGCATCCAGCGTCATTCTTGTGTTGGCAGTCGGCGAACTTGCAATGGTGAGCGAGTTCAGTTAGGTCCGCGAAGCTGTCGCGCAGAGTTTGCTCGTCTGTCCACATTTGGATTTCACGCATCCCAGGATTATCGATGAGAATGCCACCTTGTGGCAGAACGACGAGCTCGCGAGCAACCGTGGTGTGACGACCTTTTCCTGTTACCTCGTTGACTTCACCTGTCCACTGCCATTCCTCGCCAAGGAGAGCGTTGACTAGCGTGGATTTGCCTACGCCAGATGAACCCACCAAGGTGAGCGTTTTACCAGGTTGGATGTAAGGCGTGAGCTGGTCAAAGCCTTGGCCAGATAGAGCACTGCAAGTGATCAGTGTTGCATCAGGGGCGAGTTGACGGAGTTCTTGAGAGACTTCATCAACGAGTTCCTTGGGGTAGCTGTCAATTTTGTTGAGGACGAGAATGGGGTGAGCTCCACTCTTGTGGATGAGCGCCATGTATCGTTCCATTCGCCTAGGATTGTAGTCAGCTCCAGGTTCTGTAACGACGATGATATAGTCGATATTGGTTCCAATGACCTGTTCGGCACTACTCTTGCCAGGAGTTTTGCGAGAGAACTTCGTCTGTCTGGGTAAGATTTTGCGAATGACGGGTTCATCACCTGCTGCGCCTAAGTCGATGGCGACCCAGTCACCAACAGCAGGTAATTCAGCATCGGATTGAGCATCGTGCCAGAGTTTACCACTGACAACGACATCCAGTTCATCGCCACCATCCATGATGGCCGTGAAATTGATTTTTGTTTCGCGACTGAGACGCCCAGGCTTCCACGTAGGTTGGTTGAGGGACAGAAGGGCCGATTCAAAATGTTCATTCCAGCCGAGGTCAGTCAGAGTCAATGGCATAGCTTAGTTGTGGTCGCGAGTATTTGCATAGAGTCGTTGGGCCGGGACGTCAATAATGATATCCATGGATTTGAGCAAATCGACCCCCAAAAGGGCTTCTTTTTTGTCACTGTATAGGTTGGGGACGACTTGCTTGAGAGTGAGCGCATCATTCAACTTGAGGTCAAGTGCTTGGCCTTGCTTGAACTTGGGGGCATCTCCTTTGTGACCATTGATGGTTGTTACCTGATAGGAGCTAGATTGGTCACCCTCAGGCCATAGTCCCGCAGGAACAAAGGTGTGAGACGCCGCACTGTCAACGATCATGGGGAGGCTCCCATGTTCGGTCTTACCCGTGACTCGGATTTTATTGTTGGTTAGGTCAGCAGGAATCTCCTGGAATCCTGACGTGACAGGAGAGTTGGAAAGCCATTCAAATTGTCGTTCAGCGACGGAGAGGCGGAACGGCGCAACCCCAAGATGGTTCATGCCAAGAATGCCAGCAATGGGGAGAGACAACGCCTTGCGAAGAGGACTCAGGTCAACCACCATGGCAGCTGGAGAAGGAAGAGCTTTTCCTGCTACTTCAAAACGATCGAGAGTGATGAGTTGAGGGGGCGTTTTAACGTTGGTTGTGCCGATAAGAAGGACGTCTTGGAGGGGATGGTTAGGGAGCTCCTCCTTGCAGAAGTTGCGATCAAGAGTCGTGTGTGTGGCACCTGTGTCCAACAAGAGGTAGCAGGATTTCCCATCAATGGATGCAGGAATCAAGAGCAGTTGGGTGCGTTCGTCTTGCTCAAGCTTTGTTGGACTTTGTTGTGGGGTTGCCGATGTCGCGGAGTCATCAGGCGTGGCGGATGAAAGGCTTGGCAAGAGTAGCCCCAGTAGAAGGCAGGGAAGGATGTAGCGTTTAGTCATGACTAGCTATCGGCGTTGCTTGCTTTTTCGTCTCGTAGAGTTTCGATGGTCTGAAGAATGACCCTTGCGATGGTTTCTTTTGGAGCTTTGGTGACGGGGATATTTCTGTCCGGGAGGACGAGGGTGACTTCGTTGCTGTTGCTGTCGAAACCGATATCACGGCGAGAGACATCGTTGGCAACAACCATGTCGCATTGTTTGCGCTCCAGTTTCCCACGGGCGTAATCCTCAACATCGTTGGTTTCTGCTGCAAATCCGACGAGGATGCCCGTGAAGCCCATACTTTGACGCAATGAGCCCAGAATATCAGGCGTCCGCTCAAGCTCAATGGTCATTCGCTCAGCGTTCTTCTTGATTTTGACCTCAGCTTGTTTGACGGGGCGGTAGTCCGCCACTGCAGCACACATGATGGCAGTATCTGCCTGTGAGATCTGAGCCGCCACCGCATCATACATTTCTTGGGTGCTTTCCACGGGGATGAAATCAACTCCAGCAGGAACATCCAATGAGGTCGGACCAGAAATCAGAATGACTCGATTCCCTTGCTGAGCGGCCACCTTGGCAAGGCTATAACCCATCTTCCCTGAGGAACGGTTGCTGATGTAGCGGACAGGATCGATAGCTTCGCGCGTTGGCCCTGCAGTAATGAGGATCGTCATGGAGCGAACTATGCACCATTTTTTTCTCTCTGGGAAGCCGAGATGTGTCTTGACCAGCTCGCGGTTCTTGCGCCAAATGACGACGTGATCTACTGGGATAATAATGCGACGACTCGGCCTGCGGATGAGGTGGTTGAGGCCATGCTCCCCTTTCTTCGTGATGCCTACATGAATCCGTCGTCGGGCTATGCAGCCGCTCGTCGAGTTCGTGAGGCCATCGAACAGGCCAGAGCTCAAGTGGCATCTCTTATGGGGTGCGATCCCGCAGAGATCACGTTTACCTCTGGTGCCACGGAGTCAATCAATACGGTGTTTCGTGGACTGACGCAGTCGACTTCAGGGCCACGCCCGTTTATGGCCGTATCAACAGACCACGATGCGTCATTGCATACGTTACAGGCCTTAGGAGCTCGCAGTTTGGCGTTGCCTGTTCTGTGTCCTGTTGATGCCGAAGGACTCGTCAATATTGGTGCATGGGAGACATCTTTGCGAGACTCCTTGTGTGGAGCCTCGTTCACCTGGGCTAACAACGAAACAGGGGTGATTCAGCCAGCTTCAGATTTGGTTCGTTTGGCTCACGAAGCGGGAGTGCCCGTTCATGTGGATGGAGTTCAGGCGTTGGGTAAAATCCCTGTTAATCTTCACGGACTTGGTGCCGATTATGCATCGTTCTCGGCGCACAAGCTTTATGGTCCTAAGGGGATCGGTGCTCTGTACGTCAGGACGGGGTGTCGCCATCCCGTGCTCTTGTTTGGAGGAGGTCAAGAAACTGATCTTCGCTCTGGAACGGAAAACGTGGCAGGAATCGTAGGGTTTGGTGTGGCGGCACAGTTGGCCGAAACTCAACTTAACGAACAGGCAAAGCGTCTTTCAGCACTGAGAGACAGAATGGAGCGAGAACTAACAGCTGCGTTGCCGGACTTGCGTATTTTGTCCTCCGGGGCGTCACGAGTACCCAACACATCCAATATCGCTTTTTCAGGGTGTACGGCCGAAGCGCTGATGCTCTTGTTGGAACCCAAGGGACTTCTATGTTCAGCAGGTTCAGCATGTCAGACCGCTAGTCCTCGACCCTCACACGTTCTCACGGCAATGGGACTATCAGACAAGGAGGCGCGCTCATGCCTACGCTTTTCACTCTCGACGGCCACGACGGAAGAAGAAGTCGACGAGGGAATTAGGCTCATCATCGAGGCCGTCAAGAAGGTGCGCAGTGTCCAGTCCTCCAAGACGGGACCCGTGATCATCTACCGTCCAAGTGCTGATTAAGCCAGGAGAGTGACGAGTCGTTCTTGAGGACCCTTGTGTTCGATGCGAATCCACGAACTATCCTCAGGCAAGGCGTGAGGGAAGAGATCCGCCCATTCGACGATGAGGATATCCTGACTGCGGTCGAGATAATCGTCCCAACCAATGCCTTCCAACTCGGCTTCATTGGTCATGCGATAGAAATCGAAGTGATCAACGGGTAGACGGCCATCATTGTACTCGTGGACCAAGGCAAATGTGGGACTGACCACCTGAGCATGGGAACCCAGGCCGCGGACAATACCTTGAGTCAGGTGAGTTTTGCCAGCACCGAGATCGCCGATAATGCCAATGATTTCGCCTGCAGAGATCTCACGCCCAATGGCTTCTCCCAACGAACGCATCTCATCAGGACTGGACGTTGTTAGCCCTTCTGGTGTAAAAATTTTATACCAATTTTTCATAATCGTGTGAAATTTTGCTTGCGCTTATTAGAAAAGCATGGTGTACTTCGTGCCCCGCAGTTCTGCGGAATTGATAACACTTAAGAAGCGACACCAATGGCATACGCAGTTTTCAAAACCGGTGGCAAGCAATATCGCGTGCAAAAGGGAGATTTCATCGACGTTGATCGCCTCAGTGCCCTCGAAGAAGGTGCTGAAGCAGTCTTCGACCAGGTATTGATTGTTGAAAGCGACGGTACGGTAAAGGTCGGCACTCCCACCGTGGATGGAGCTACGGTCTCCGCCAAGGTTGTGAGCCAGTTCCTTGGCAAGAAAGTTATTGCTTTCAAGTTCAAGCGCCGCAAGGGCTTCCACAAGAAGAAGGGCTTCCGTCACGCATTGACGAAACTCGAAATCACTGACATCAAGGCTTAATTTTCGAACACAATTTTTGAGTTATGGCACACAAGAAAGGTCAAGGTTCTGTAAGAAACGGGCGTGACTCCCGTAGCAAGCGTCTCGGCGTGAAGAAGTTTGGTGGCCAGTCCGTTATTGCTGGTAACATCATCATCCGTCAGCGCGGTACTAAGTGGCATCCCGGCCGTGGCGTTGCCATGGGTCGTGACTACACCATCTTCTCTCTGGTCGACGGACGCGTATTCTTTGACCGCAATGGTCGTCGCGTCAACGTTGCTACTGAAGAAGCCGCTAACTAATCTCCTAATGAGCTGAGGAATATTCTTCAGCTCTGCATAGTCCACTTTTATCAAAGAGCGGCCATCCCTGGGATGACCGCTCTTTTATTGTAAGATTAAGAATAATTCTTGCAAATAGCGACTAGGTGATAATGATGGACGCAATAAATATTTTGCAACGACAATGAGAGACGCGGAGTGTAGGAGGGTGGTGAGGAAGGCTCACGGGGTACTACCGACCATGTCGGGGTTGAGACTGACACGTCAGAGACAGGAGGTGTACCAAGTATTGTTGGATAAGAGAGATCATCCGACTGCGAGTGAGATCTACCAGCGAGTCAGAATGCGCATGCCATCCATTTCCTTAGCGACAGTGTATAACTGTTTGGATGCCCTTGTTGCTCACCGATTAGTGAATCAGGTGAATTTTGAACGGGAACCATCACGGTTTTGTCCCAATTTAGTAGAACACGGTCATTTCCAAGACACGAAGACAGGTCAGATCTACGACGTGACGTTAAAAGAAGGCGTCAAGTTTGAAGACCTTCTGAACTTGCCACCAGGAGTGACCATTGATGAAGTGGAGATCTCCCTCAAGGGGATTATTCGATAGCACTATTCAAACATTTTCCTAGTTAACAGATGAGTTTGCAGATCAGAAACCTCCACGCCAAAGTCCAAGACGTGGAAATTTTGAAGGGAATTAACTTAGAAATTCCTAAAGGTGAGGTTCACGCCATCATGGGGCCTAACGGTTCAGGGAAGAGCACTCTGTCCAAAGTGATTTGTGGTCATAAGGATTATGTCGTGACCGAAGGCGAGATCCTGTTAGATGGCCAAGACGTTCTGTCTATGAGTGTTGACGAACGTAGCCGCGCAGGTCTCTTCTTGGCTTTCCAATACCCAATGGAAGTCCCAGGTGTCACCAATGCAAACTTCCTACGAGCTGCCATGCAGGCACGTATGCCTGAAGGTGTCGAACTAGGTGCTGTAGAATTTTATAAAAATTTATATGCGAAGATGGATCGTTTAGGGATGAAGCGTCAGTTTACATCCCGAGCGGTCAATGAAGGCTTTTCAGGTGGGGAGAAGAAGCGCAATGAAGTATTGCAGATGATGCTTCTGGAACCCCTCTACGCCATCTTGGACGAAACTGACTCCGGCTTGGATATTGATGCCTTGCGCATCGTTTCTGAAGGGGTCAATTCGATGCGTTCACCGTTCCGCAGCTTCATGGTCATTACGCACTACAAGCGCTTACTAGAATACATTCGCCCCGACGTTGTTCACGTATTGGCCCACGGCCAGATCGTTCGCACGGGCGGATATGAGATCGTGGACGAGCTTGAGGAAAACGGGTACGAGTTCTTGCGCGAACAGGAATCGACGCAAGCAGAGTGAACCAACACGACTAACGAGGCATGAGTGAGAAATCGGAACCAGTAGTCGATCAGCAAAGTTTGGATCAGTTGGCCGATTTAGGGTCAACTCAGGGCGATTTCCATTATCCAGAGCGGCACCAATACAATGCAGGCTTGGGTTTGACACCCGAGACCATTGACTACATTTGTGACGTTAAGGGAGAACCAGACTGGATTCGCGAGTACAGAAAGCGCGCCCTAGAGATCTTTGAGAGCAAGCCCATGCCAACACACTGGGCCACTGAACAGCTCAATGAACTCGATTTCTCCTCGATTCGTTATTACCTCTCCAATGGTCCTGAAGCGCACAAGTCATGGGACGATGTTCCTGATGAAGTAAAGCGCACCTTTGAACGTTTAGGCGTTCCAGAACAAGAACGAGAATTCTTGGCAGGGGTCGATGCCCAATACGACTCAGAATCCGCCTATTCAAGCATGCGCGATGAATTGCGCGAGCAAGGGGTAATCTTCGTCAATCCGACGGAAGGTTTGACGAAATACGAAGAGATCTTCCGCCCCTGGTTTGGCAAGGTGATTCCCACGGGTGACAGCAAGTTCTCAGCCTTGAACAGCGCCGCCTTTTCGGGTGGTTCCTTCATCTACATTCCCAAAGGAGTGAAGTTGAAGCACCCCTTGCAGGCATACTTCCGCATTAACTCCCGCAACTTCGGTCAGTTTGAACGCACGCTCATCATTGCCGATGAAGGCGCCGAACTGATGTACATGGAAGGTTGTACGGCTCCCAAGTTTGAAGAATCCACCCTTCACTCTGGTGTGGTGGAACTGGTCGCTTTGCCCCATGCAAAGATCCAGTATGTGACGGTTCAGAACTGGGCTTCTAACATCTATAACTTGGTGACGCAACGTGGCATGGCCTTTGAAGGCGCTGAAATCCGTTGGATTGACTGCAACATCGGTTCTGGGCTGACCATGAAGTACCCAGGCGTCATTCTGAGAGGTCGCAAAGCACGTGGTGAAGTGATTTCCATTGCGCTAGCAAAGACGGGACAGCACCAAGATACAGGAGCTAAGATGATTCACTTAGCTGACGAAACGAGCTCGAACATCATCTCCAAGTCTATCAGTATGGGAGAAGGTCGTGCTAGTTATCGCGGCGAAGTTACCATGGCCAAGGGCGTGCAAGGATGTCGCAACAATACCGAGTGCGATGCCTTGCTCCTGCAGGCGAAGAGCCGCACAGATACATACCCGGCCATCACCATTCACGGCGATACGCAAGCCGTGCAACACGAAGCTTCTGTTTCCCAAGTATCTGAGGAAATGCTTTTCTACATGGAGCAACGCGGTATTCCACGTGCTGCAGCCATGTCACTTGCCGTGAATGGCTTTATCAATGATTTGGTCCAGGAATTCCCGATGGAATATTCCGTGGAGTTGCGTCGACTCATCGACTTGGAGATGGAGGATAGTATTGGCTAAGGAGGTCTACGATGTCTGATTGTTGTTTATCAAAAACTCTTTGGTTTGGTCAGCAGGCTTCAGCTGCTTTGCAGAGCTATGAGCAAGCTCCTTTGCCTTCTCGCTTAGATGAACGCTGGCGCTTTGCTTCCGTGAAGCGTCCTGACCTCGCTCCTTTCCTCCAGCAGGCTTCTGGGGATGCATCCTCTTCGCTTGAGGTGACCCCATTGATGGCTGACTCCCTTGTCATTCGTTTGACGGAGTCTGGGTTGACGATTCCTAGCGAGCTTCCCGAAGGCTTAGAAGTCCTTTCTTTGGCCGAGTGGGTCGCCCAATACCCAGCTGAAGCGGAACAACAACTCGACTATGTTCAGAAGCATCAGGGGGCAGGAGCCTTGTTGGCCGCCCATCGAGCTTATCTGAAGCACGGTGTTGTTTTGCGCGTTGCAGCTAGAACGGCCATAGAACAGCCTGTCGAGCTCATTACAGAGGTTTCTGGGACGTCTGGTACATCGTTCCCATTGACGGTTGTACAGCTTGCAGAAGGCTCATCTTTGGACCTTTTGGAACGACATGTGAGTACAACAGAGACACCTGTCTTTGCCGTTGGGTATCAGAGCTTCAACTTGGCAGCGCAGTCTACGCTTCACTATGGGCTTCTTCAGAAGCTGAATGCCTCTGCGTTGTGTACAGAAATTGCCTCGATCCAGGTGGCAGCAGGGGCTCGTTGCGAGCATTTGAGTTCCATGGCAGGAGCCAAGTGGACTCGTCAGGAACTGACATGCTCCTTGGACGGGCGCGAAGCTTCCGCCGAATTACTTGGCGCCAATTTCCTGACAGGGGAGAGAGAATTGGATCAGCGCACGTACCAACACCACGTGTCACCAGGCGCCGCTAGCAATCTCCTCTACAAGACCGTGTTGAAAGACAAGGCCTCCAACATCTTCTCAGGGATGATTCGCGTGGAACAAGGAGCTCATGAGACGGATGCATATCAGAGCAACCGCAACCTCATGATGAGTGAACAGGCAGAATCTCATTCCTTGCCTGGCTTGGAGATCTTGGCAGACGGCGTGAAATGCTCTCACGGTACGGCATCCGCACCAGTGAACTCAGAAGAGCTGTTCTATCTGCTTTCTCGAGGTATTCCCCAGAAAACCGCCGAGTTGATGATTGCAGAAGGCTTTTTGCGACAGGTTGCCACACGCTTCACCTCAGCTCCTATTGCTGAGGCCCTCTTGACGGCATCACTTGCCTAATTCTTCTTTAATGACATAACACAAATAAGCCCCGTGTGATGATTCGATCACACGGGGCTTAATATTTTACTTAAGGAAGTCGAGGAGGCCTAGGAATTAGGCTTCTTCTTCATTTTCGCTTTGGATGTATTCCCAAGATTCCTCTTCCAATTTATCGAGTTCTTCTTGGGTCATTTTGCGGACCGTATCGTCGTCAGCTGTAGCGCCAGGGATCAAAACGGTATCGCCATCGTTTTCAGCGATGTGAACAAGGCAGTGATAGACGGATTCTTCGTCTTCACCCAAGCGAGCAGCAATCTGAGCAGCGGTTTCAGGCGTTTCAGTGATAGCGTCGCGGACCTTGCCCAACAGAGCGAGGAAGACAGAAGCAGCCTTCTTACCAGCTTCAACGCCAGGTTGGTGGTAGGCATTGATGTTGATCAAAGCAGCGTAGAAGGAGACCGTACGTTCAAAGAGAGCGATGAGCATACCGAGCGTGAGTTCTTGAACGTTCGGGATGGAGATCGTGATGGACTGACGGCCAGATTCAGCCAGAGCTTGGCGCGTGCCACGCAAGAAGCCTTGGAGGTAGTCCCCAGCGGTGAAGGTGCCATCAACTTCAAAGATATCTTCGAGAGCTTGGCGCACTTCAATGAAGGTGGCGAAGAAATTAGGTACGCCGTCGCGGAGCTGTTGGACGTAGGCGTGTTGGTCTGTCGATCCCTTGTTGCCGTATACAGTGAGACCTTGGTGAACGACATTGCCGTCGAGGTCTTCCTTTTTGCCAAGGGATTCCATGATCAGCTGTTGGAGGTACTTGGAAAGGAGAACCAAGCTGTCCTTGTAAGGAAGAACAACCATGTCCTTTTCACCCTTGCCATTGGTAGCCTTGTACCAAGCCAAAGCCATCTTCATAGCAGCGTTTTGAGCAACGTCGTGGACACGGGTCTTAGCGTCCATGAGCTTGGCACCGATGAGCAATTCATCAAAGTTGATGCCTTGAAGAGCAGCAGGAAGCAAACCGACGACGGAGGTCACGGACGTACGACCGCCAACCCAGTCTTCCATGGGGAAGCGCTTCAGCCAGCCTTCAGATTCAGCCGTCTTGTCCAACTTGGAACCAACGCCAGTGATGGCGCAAGCTTGCTTCGCAAAGTCGAGACCGCTGATCTTAAAGATTTCTTGGGTGTACACCATGCCATTGCGAGTTTCTGGCGTACCACCTGACTTAGAGATAACAACGACGAGGGTTTCTTCCAATGGGAGGCACTGAAGAACAGCAAAGATGCCGTCAGGGTCCGTGTTATCCAAGAAATACATGTCGAGACCGACACCAGGAAGAGCGTCAGCAACCAATTCAGGACCCAAAGCGGAGCCACCAATGCCGATGACGAGAGCCGTCGTGAACGAATCAGCGTGAGGAGGCGTGATACGGCCTTCCAAAACGTCGTCAGCAAACTTCTTGATGTCTTGTTGGACACTGATAATGCCGTCGCGAAGCTCAGGCGTAGGGGCAAGCTCAGGCGTGCGGAGCCAGTAGTGACCTACCATGCGGTTTTCATCTGGATTGGCGATAGCGCCTGCTTCCAGTTTGTCGATGGCATCAAAGGCAGCATCAATTTTAGGCTGCAGTTGGGAAATGTCTTCCGCAGTAATTGGAAGCTTAGAAAAGTCTAGGGACAGCCCCAGATCCGTGTAACGTACAAGTTGGTCGGAGTAGGTACTCATGACGCCCCTAAGATAGAAAGCAGAGCGTCTAACTTCAAGCTCTAAGGTATGACACAAGCCCCTAAATCATGCAGATTTTAGGGGCTTGTTAAGGAAATCTGATCTGCCATCGACAGCAGACCTGAGAGGAGTCAGAAAACTCCTTGGTTATTTAACGCTTTTAGCCATGGCAGCCGCTTGCTTATCGCCTTTTTCAGCCGCAGCGGAGAGCCATTTCTTCGCAAGCTTCGGATTCTTTTCTACGCCAAAGCCATTCTTGTACATGACACCGAGGTTGAATTGTTCAGCCACGCAACCATCGGCGGCAGCACGCTTGACGGTACCCAAAACGGCCTTAGCGTCTTCAGCGGACATGCCGAGCTTCTTCATGGCCTTGTCAAAGTTGTGGTCGATGCTCACGGCCGACATGGCATAGCCCAAGCGAGCCGCTTGTTCGTTGCATTCTTTAGCCTTGGCCTTGTCAGTAGGAAGCCCCTTACCGCCACCGTAGAGAGTAGCGAGAGCCCAGTAGGCACGAGAGGAACCCATTTCAGCGGCTTCACGGAGGATCGTTTCCGCTTCCTTCCCCTTGCGGCTGTTCATGGCCATGATGCCCTTATTGACGAGAACATCAGCCTTCTTCAGATCGTAGAATTCAGGGATCTTGCTCCAATCGTCGGCATCAGGAGTGGCGGGGGCAGGGGCTTGTGAAGCAATTGTTGGGTCTTGGACGTAGGTTGTGGCCAAAGAAAGAGTTCCCATGCTGTCCTTAGAGATCCCCGTACGCAGAGCCACATTTGAGCGCACCTTCCACTTGTGGAGGTACATGATGGCACCTGGCTTAAGCTTTTCGATATCTGGCCACTTGGTCGAGCGGAGAGGAAGACCGTACTTGTCAGAGTGAGCCATCATGAGGTGCTTGTACTGAGAGCGGAAGCGAGTGTTGTACTCGTCAGGAGAGCAACTCTTCTTCGGGTAGAAAGAAAGAGAACTAAGTTTACCCCCTTGGAACTTGAGATTCAGCACGCAGAGATCGCCACAATAGGGCTTCTTAGTGGAGTATTCATCAGATTCAGAGGTGGAACCCATGGCCGTTTCTTCGCCAGGAGGTTCGATCGCTGGGTCTGAGTTCAAGGAGTTGGTGACGATGCTCTCGTCTTGGCCCAAATCAAAAGGCCCCCAGATGTTGGCTTGAGCCACGGAAAGTCCCATGGTGGCCACCAACGTGAAAATGGAAGGAATTGTGATGTGCATGATCAATGTCCTTGGTTAAAGATAAAGAGAGATTTGAGATAAGGTTCGCCTGTAAAGTCAGGAGGCATCATCCCCGACTCAAT
Source organism: uncultured Akkermansia sp. (assembly GCA_964400645.1). Taxonomy (GTDB): domain Bacteria; phylum Verrucomicrobiota; class Verrucomicrobiia; order Verrucomicrobiales; family Akkermansiaceae; genus Akkermansia. The sequence continues at coordinate 28,044 of CAYNVM010000009.1, forward strand.
GCGAGTCCCTGGGACTGCCGTCATGGCCATACTGCGGAAATTTTTGTGAGACAACTTGCGGCAATTTGTGGAACAGAAAATCCAACCGTCGGGAGCGAGACAACGAGCCGCTTTTTCAAGGAGGGTTCCGTAATCGCGTTCCACGCGCCAGACCTTGCCTTGTTTGTCACGAGAGAAGGTGGGAGGATCCAAGATGATCCCTTGGAATTGACGCCCTTGTCGAGCAAAGCGATCGAGCCAGTGCAGGGTATCGCCTTTGCAGAAGAAGTGATCCTCGGGATTGATGCCATTCAAGCCCATATTTTCCTTAGCCCAGTCGAGACAGGGTTGTGCGAGGTCGAGCGTTGTAACTGTGGCACCCGCTGAGGCGGCGCAGATAGAGAAAGCACCTGTGTACGAGAAGGTATTGAGGACGGTATCGCCCGGTCGTACAAGATCGCGGATGCGCTTTCGGTTATTGCGTTGGTCGAGGAAAATGCCTTGAGAATAGCCAGCGGACATATCTATCCAGTAGCTGAGCCCATTTTCTAAACCAACAAAGCGCACAGGCAACTCAGGGCCAGCTATTTGGACAGGAGCTTCTTTATCTTGTTGTTCCAGATGCTTTAAGAAAACAGGGACTCCCGTCGTTGCTACTTGTTGAATCTCTTGAGCCAAGGATTTAGGTAGAGCCGTGTCCCTCGTGGAAACAAGAAGGCGACCAGCAAAGTAGTCGACAAAGATATCAGGGTAGCCTTCAGCTTTGCCATCGATCACCCGAAACATATCAGTTTGAGGGGGAACGAGGCGTTGTCGCTCAATAAAGCATTGGGCATAGGAGGTGGGCACGGGCGAAAGATACACAATCCACAACTGAGATTAAAAGTGAAATTTGTAGCATAGGCATTTCTTAATGTGTGCGTGACACGCAACGGCGTTGCCAAGTGACTTCTCATGACTTATGCTTCCTCTGAGTAGTTATGATGAAGATTCCGGACGAGCCGTTCCGCCTGCGGACACGTGGGCAACGCCCGCCCTCACCCCCCAAGCGTTCGTGGGTGAAAGCGGTCGTGTGGACGCTTGCCATCCAATCTGCCGTCGCAGCTACTTTGGCTTGCTTTCATTGTGGGCTTGGTTGGGAGGACTTGTTGATCACAGGCCCTATTCATGTGGAGATGGTTGCTCCTGCCGATGAACCAGATCAAGAGGACAGCGACGAACCTGAAGTTGTCGAAGAAAAGACGATCCCCCTTTTGACCCTTCCGCCCATTCAAGTGACCGAAAGTCAGGAAACTTGGACGGTGCCTCAAATGGAGGAAGTCACCATTGATGTTCCAACAGACATTGTCCAAGTGGACGAACCCTTGCAGGAACTGGAATTCGGCGAGTTGTTCGAGAAAAAGCAACCCGAATCCAAGGTGGCAGAGACTCCACGCAAACCACAGAAAGCGCCAGTCAAGGACAAGACCCAGAAGAAGAAAGTGGAAGTTGCTAGCAACAAGGGAACTGAAGCGAAAGATGATGTTCCTGCGCGCTATCGCAATGCACCACTGCCCCCCTATCCCTCATCGGCGCGCTCACAAGGAAAGGAAGGGGTTGTTCACCTCTTAGTGTCAATTGACGCAGAAGGACACCCTACGAGTGTTGCACTAGCCCGTTCAAGTGGTGTAGAATCACTCGACCGAGCCGCATTGCAGTGGGTTCCCAGAAATTGGACATTTTATCCAGCGACCCGACATGGGGTTGCGATTGCTTCAAACATTATCACACCGATACGATTCGAACTTGATTAAAGACGTCATGCCAACTGAATACAATCCTGAACCGGAACACTCACGTGGAAAGCTGTACGTGATCGGGCACAAGAATCCAGATACGGATTCCATTTGTGCAGCCATAGGTAACGCTGCTTTCTTGCGAATGCACGGCCATCCAGAGGCAACGGCCGCCCGGTGTGGGGAACTGACGCAACGCACAGAATGGGTCTTGCAACGAGCTGGACTTCCACGTCCAGAAATGATCCATGATGCCACGCCAACAGCGGGATCCATTTGTACCTCGGAGATCGACAGCGTGCCACCTCATGCCACGTTCATGACCACCTATCAGAAGATGATGGAACGCAACCTGAGCACCATTCCCGTCATCGATTCTGAGAATCATCTCCACGGCCTTCTCCGTTATTTCGACTTGTTGAACTTGTTGCTTCCCAAGGACCTCGAGAAGGAAGCCAATGTGCGTTCTGTGCGTGCGACGCTGAAGAACGTGGCAGAAACGATCAAGGCTGAATGCTTGAATAACGAGACGCTCGACGATCACGATGAAGACTTCATCTTGCTCGTAGGTGCTTCCAGTGAACCGAGCATCAAGGCACGTCTCGACCGCTACAAAAATCGAGGCGAAGCTCAACGACTTTGCGTGATTTGCGGCGACCGCCCTGAGATCCAATCCCACGCATGTGAAGCCGGTGTGCGAGTCCTCGTTATTACGGCAGGAACACATCCCTCAACGGACATCCTCGAACTGGCGGAATCCAATGGTACCTGCATTTTGGTGACCAAGTGGGACACCTCAACCGTGGGTCAGCTGATTCGTTGTTCTCGTTGCGTGAAGGAAATCGTCAATGCCTCAAGCATTATTACATTCCCCTCAGATTTGCCACTCGACCAGATGCGCCAACTCGCAGTGAAAAGCCGTCAAACGCTTTTCCCAGTGCTCGACCGTCAGAGTGGAACCAAGATTGTAGGTGTGGTTACCAAGACCGACCTCGTGGATCCTCCACGCATGCGCTTAGCGCTCGTCGACCACAATGAATTCTCCCAGGCTGTCGATGGTGTGGAAGAAGCCGAAATCGTGGAAGTGATGGACCACCACCGCTTAGGTTCACAAGTGGTGACGCGCGACCCCATTCGCTTTTTGAACGAACCCGTAGGTTCGACCTCCACACTGGTGGCACGTCGCTTTTTCCATCGCGATGAAGAGCCAGAAGCATCCATCGCCATCTGTCTATGCGCCGGTATTTTGTCAGATACGCTGAACCTGACATCGCCCACCACGACGGACGTCGACCGCAAGATGTTGGAATGGTTGTGTGGCATTGCCAAGATCGATGCCAAGCAGTTTACCGATGAATTCTTCTCCACGGGTTCCTTGTTGCGCTCGGGAATGAGTGCCGAAGACATTATTCAATCTGACCGCAAGGAGTTCGTCGAATTTGGTTCACGCATCAGCCTGTCCCAGATCGAAGAAACGGGCATGTTCGGCTTTGACGACGTCCGTCCTAAACTTCAGAAGGCTTTGGAAGATCTTTGCCTCCGAGAAGGCTATCGCGTGGCCGCTCTGATGCTCACCGATATCGTCAACCATAACTCCTTGGTTCTTGCCGTGGGCGATCGCCGCGTGCTTGATTCCCTCGAGTTCGAACGCAAGGACGACAACCTCTTCAAGGCAGAAGGCATTGTTTCTCGTAAGAAACAACTCTTCCCCGCCTTCTCCTTGGCATTGAAGAGCGTGGAATAAATCCCTGCTCAATCACCGTTTGATCCCCTATTCCGTTTTGTGCGGAGTAGGGGATTTCTTTAGGCATCTTTATTTGGGGACAAAAAAAGCGCAACTCGTGAAGAGTTGCGCTTTCGAAAGAAAGGAAAGGGAACAAGTAAAATTACTTGAGCTTGGGCTTGCTCTGACGACGAACAGCACCAAAGCGCTTTTGGAACTTGTCGATACGACCTTCGGTGTCGACGAACTGGTTCTTACCCGTGAAGAATGGGTGAGAGTCAGACGTAATACCGCAGGTGATCACAAAGTGTTCAACACCGTCGATAACTTCAGTCTTAGCAGAACGAGCGGTGGAGTGAGTGATGAAACGGCGACCGGTCGAGATGTCGACGAAAACAACCGGATTGTACTTAGGATGAATGTTTTCTTGCATGGCGATAAAGGTGTTATTGCGTTTCCGACGCAATGAGGTGTGCAAAAAGGATAGTCATTCTTGCTCTGATGTCAAGACGTCATTGCTTCTGTAGGCAAATGACTTCCCCCATTTCATCCCAAATGACGTTGTAGGATCGTTGGATCAAGCGTGTCCTGGCAGGACGAGCTTTGGCTCAAGAGACTTCAAGAGGTTAGAACACGCCTCCTCCAAGAGGTCGACGACGTGATCAAAGTCCTTGGCTCGACCATAATAGGGGTCGGGAACTTCCAGTACCTTGAGGCTCGTGATGTACTTGCACATGGGCTTAATTTTATCACGGAAGCGCTTCAGCTTATCCAGAGCACTGACTTCGCGATAGTTCTCGGAATCCATGGTCAGGATCAGGTCATACTGTTCCAGATCCTTTTCTTGGATTTGACGAGCACGAAGGGAAGGAAGGCTATAGCCGTGGTTGGCCAAAGCTCTCAACATGCGACGGTCAGGAGGAGACCCTTCGTGATAGCTAATTGTGCCAGCAGAATCAGACACAAGCTTATCGTCGAGGTGATCGCGATGCACGAGGTTCTTGAAGATGATTTCTGCCGCGGGAGAGCGACAGATATTACCCATACAAACAAAGAGAATATGAAGTGCAGGATGTTGAGCAGCTGGTTGATCCATAATAGCTACTTTGATTGGCGCAACATTAGCAATCTACCCAGACGGCTTCAAGAGGCAAATTGACTTCTTTCTTGGCTAGTGAACAGTGATTCTTATGATTGTGCTCAATGATTTGGTTGCTCCATGGGAATTTAGGGTTACCGACGGATTGGAAGCCTGTTGCCGACCTATTGATTGAGGCCGGGTTTTCGGTGCGCTGTATCAATCTCTGGAGCTATCTTCAGAGCCCCGCCCATCAACTGGAGGACGTGGGGCGTTGCCTCGCTGAGGAAGCGTTGAAGGCAGACTGCCCGCCCATTCTCTGTGGCTATTCCATGGGAGGACGCCTGGCCTTGCACGCCTTGCGCCATGCTCCTCATGCGTGGAAAGCGGGCGTCTTGGTGAGTACAAATCCTGGGCTCCGTTCTGCAGAGGAAAAGCAGTTGCGCCTTCACCACGATCAACAATGGGCTCAGAAGTGCCGTACTCTCCCCTGGACAGAGTTTCTCCGGGAGTGGAACAACCAAGGCGTTCTTCAAGGCTGTCCTACGGCACAAGGACCAGAATTAGAGCTTCAGCGCGAGTCGGTGGCTCGAGGCTTTGAGTCGTGGTCGTTGGGCTTGCAGGATGACTTCCGCCGTTTTTTAGCCCAAGCTCCACTTCCTATTCTCGGGATTGCAGGAGAGAAGGACGCCAAGTTTAGTCGACTGGCACGAGAGGTATGGGGAGAGAAGGCCGTGCTCATCCCAGGCGTGGGACACAGAGTTCCTCTTGAAGCACCAGAGCTGTTGGCCGACACAATGATTTCATGGACAGCTCAGCTGAATTGAAGACAATAGAAGCATGAACGAAGGGTTACCCAGTGCCGAAGATTTGCGCCAATTGGTGCAAGAGATATCTACCATGCACATGCCATTTGGGATGTATGGCCCACAGAAATACCCACCGCACGGATGCCCCATTATGGATTTGCCCATCGAATACCTGACCTGGTTTAAAGAACGAGGTTTCCCCAAGGGCAAATTAGGCCACCTCATGGGCGAATGTTGGTTCCTGCGAGCCAACGGACTCGACGCTCTTTTTGATCCCTTCCGCAAGGCGAGGGGAGGTCGTACCGTTCACCACAAACGATCCAAGCGCATCATCAGATTCGATGATGAGGGCCACCAGTTGTAGGTTGTTAGCCCGTTTTAGCTAGACGAAAAAATCGGCCACCCTCAGAGAGAGTGACCGATTTTTAAGTAGTTCAGAGAACCCAACGGGAGTTGGATTACTTACCGAAGAGGGTGTGACCGGTGGAAAGGAGGTCATCGCAAGCCACCTTAAGACGTTCAGCAACGCCCATTTCACCCAACTTGAGGTAGGTACGAGGATCGTAGTCCTTCTTGTTACCGACTTCGCCGTCAACCTTGAGCATGCCGTCAATGTGCTTGCAAACATGCATGGTGATTGGCTTGGAGAAAGCGTATTGGGTGTCGGTATCGATGTTCATCTTCACAACGCCATAGGAAACAGCGTCGCGGATGTCCTTGAGGTCAGAACCAGAACCACCGTGGAAGACGAGGAGCATACGAGCATCTTCACCGTGCTTAGCAGCAACAGCGTCTTGGCCGTCGCGAAGGATGCTAGGCTTGAGCTTCACAGCACCGGGCTTGTACACGCCGTGAACGTTACCGAAGGTAGCAGCGAGCATGAACTTGCCGATAGGAGCAAGAGTTTCGTAGGTGAGAAGCATGTCCTCAGGAGAGGTGTAAAGCTTGTCAGCAGGGTGACCAGAGTTGTCAACACCGTCTTCTTCACCACCAACAACACCGATTTCGATTTCGAGGATGATGCCGAGTTCTGCACATTCCTTCAACAGGCTCTTGGAGAGTTCCAAGTTTTGAGCCATAGGAAGGGAAGAAGCATCCAACATGTGAGAGGTGAAAAGAGGAGGAAGACCTTTTTCAACGCGGCGACGGGATTCAGCCAAGAGAGGACGCAAGAAAGAGTCCACGTTTTCAGGCTGGCAGTGGTCGGTGTGAAGGCCAACAAAAACGTTGTGCTTTTCAGCAAGGCGATAGGTTGCTTCAGCAAGAACGATAGCGCCGATAGCGGAATTGCCAACAGCGGAGCCAGAGGCAAACTTGCCACCGCCGATGGAAACTTGGATGATACCATCAGACTTGGCTTCGGAGAAAGCGCGGAGAGCGCCATTGATGACTTCGATCGTCGTCACGTTAACGGCTGGAAGGGCGTAACCTTCTTTTTGTGCCGTATCGAGAATTTTTGCGTATTGTGCAGGAGTGGCAACTGGCATAGTGCGGGAATGATAATGGATGTTTTTAGTTCGGGCAAGGCAGAACTAGTCTGCCTGCCCCAGGGAAGAGTTATTCTGCAATGAATTCGCCAGCAATGAGGTCATCGAGGGTTTGGCGGCGGCGGATAGTTTGCCAGACACCACCATCAACGAGGACTTCTTCGGCGAGAGGACGAGAGTTGTAATTGGAGGCCATGGAGAACCCATAGGCACCGGCGGAAAGGATGGCGAGTAGTTCGCCACTGTGAACATTGGCGATGGTGCGGTTTTGAGCCATGAAGTCGCCCGATTCGCAGATGGGGCCAACGACGTCAGCTTCAACCACATCATCAGCGGCGTGTTCCTTGACGGGAACGATTTCGTGGTGACCTTGGTAGAGGGCAGGGCGGATGAGGTCATTCATGCCCACGTCAATGATCTTGAAGGTCTTGGTCGTGCCTTGCTTTTCGTACAGGCAACGCGTGATCAAAGCCCCTGCGTTACCGACGATGACGCGGCCTGGTTCCACGATGATGTGGAGGCCCAATGGCTTGAGAAGAGGCACAATGGATTCAGCGTAGGTCTTGATGGTGAGCTGGCTGCAGCTTTCAGCCTTCCACCAATCAGGAGAACCAGATTCCAAGCTGTCAGCGTAAACGATACCGATGCCACCACCGAGCGAGAAGAACTCAATACCGTGCTTTTCCTTCAGGCGTTGAGCCAGAGGAGCTACTTTCTTCACGGCTTCGATGAAAGGATCCACCTTCGTGAGTTGAGAGCCGATGTGCATCTGCAAGCCCTTGAGGTGGATGTTAGGCATTTCCTTAGCGGCCTTATCGTAGAGAGCTTCGATGAATTCGAAGTCGATCCCGAACTTATTGCCCGTCTTGCCCGTCGTGATGTACTTGTGCGTACCCGCTTCAACGTTAGGGTTGACGCGGACAGAAACAGGAGCCTTCACGCCCATGTCACCTGCGATGTCGTTGATCGCACGCATTTCCGCTTCAGATTCCACATTGAAGCAATAGATGCCATTTTCGAGGGCATAGCGGATTTCAGGTTCAGTTTTGCCGACACCAGCGTAGGTGCAATGGCCAGGATTACCACCGGCCTTGATCACGCGGAAAAGTTCACCACCAGAAACAATGTCAAAGCCAGCGCCGTGTTGAGCCAAGAGGTGAAGGATGGCAATGTTCGAGCAAGACTTAACGGCAAACTCAACTTCAGCACCGAGAGGAGAAAGAGCTTCCTTGAGCTTCAAAAAGTGATCCAGAATCGTCTTCTTGCTGTAGACATAGACGGGAGTTCCCGTCGTTTGGACGAGCGTTTCAATGTCCGTATCCTCACAGCAGAGTTTACCGTTGTGGTATGAAAATGCGTGCATAGTTGAGTATGTTTATCAGTTGTTATGGTGATGGTGAGTCGATGTTGGTCGAGGCGAGAATCCAGGGAGCCGAGGATGTTTGATCGGAGATCCCATGACTTGAGCCACCCAACGAAGGTCATCTGAGCTTTCAAGCCCCAGTTTGATGAGCATGGTGATAGGAACGGCGACAAGCATGCCGACGGGTCCCCACATCCAGCCCCAGAAGATCACAGAAAGAAGAACAACGCTCGTGGCAATTCCGAATTGGCGGCCAAGAAGCATCGGTTCGATGAATTGCCCGAGAGCCATATTGATGACGATGTAACCGATGGCCACAATGAAGGCATCCGCCGTTCCCAACATGATGAGAGAAATGAGAATGGGCGGGATGGCTGCCACAATCGAACCGAAGGTAGGAATATAATTGAGCAGGAAGGCAAGCATGGCCCAGAGAAGAGGCAGGTCAATTCCCACAGCAATGCAAATGAGCCAAGCGCAGAAGCCGGTGATGATGCTGATGCAGGTTTTGATCACCAGATATTTTTGGATGCCGACCAGAGTCTTGATCAATTGGTGAGAACCTAAGGAATTTCTTTTCGTCAGCTTGCTGAGATTGTCACGGAACTTAGGTGCTTCGCCCAAGAAGAAGGTCATGAGGATGAGGACGAGCGTGGCCGTGGTCAGGATGCTAGCCGCCATACTCATGAGCGAGGCACTCCACTGGACCACCTGCAATTGAGAACTACTCAGGAGATCCTTGAGATTCTGGATAGACAAAGTCATCTGGTCGCCCCATCCATAATCCTTCAACACTTGAACCAGTTCGTTGAAGCGCAAGGTGAGCACATCATTGTACTTGGGAACGACGGAAGAAATGTCGTGAGCCAGGTAGTTGACCAGAAAGCCCATGGCCGTCAAGAAGCAGAAATCGAGGACGACCGTGAGGAAGACAGAGAGCCAGTGAGGCAGGTGACAAGAAGTCCGCAGGAAGCGAGTGGAGGGATAGCTGATAATAGCTAAAAAGCAGGCTAGTACGACAGGGATAATGACATTCCTACCAGCCTGCAATCCAGCAATCACAATGACGATACTCGCCAGAGTCAGAAGAATATGCATGCCTTCCTTATTCCCGGAGGAGGAAGGCTTCAATGGAGATGCGTTCCGTTGGGGTGTGGGCTCTTGATTTTTTTTCATCTTGTCAGGTCAATCGGAACGCACTCTGTTTCATCACGAATTCTCAGGAAAGACGAGAATTTTTTGGAACATCATCGATTTACTTCCAGGAGCGGCCGTGAGGAGGAAGATGGTGCCGTTCGTCTTGGCAGGAGCTAAGAAGAAGGATCTGTCCTTAATCCAACGCTTTTCACCATTCTTCATGGTGAACTGTTGAAGGAGGTTACAAGCATAGTCCTGAACAGGCGTTGCCGAGTTGATGCCCTTGCCAAAGACATAACGAGCACCAGGCTTCAGGTTGATCTGGGATTGTTCGCCCATGGGAGGATTCTTCACCTCGATCATGTATTCCATGTCCGTGTTGTTAATGAGCAACACACGGGAGCGCTTTGCTTCGGATTCAGGAAGGAAGATGGTGTTGTAATTGCCCGCGGTTCCCGTGATGAGGCAGAGGACATTCCCCGTACGATCCCCTCCGATCGGCGTATTGATGATGGGCGTCATCTTTACCCCTTTGACAGGTTCTTGATTGTACAACATCAAGTTTTCTGTCTTGGGGTAAGGTTGGCGCTTGGTCAATTGCCCCATCTTCAGTTCAAAGGATTTGAACTTCTTTTCACCCAGAGCCATGTACACTTTGCCGCCTGGCTGAGATTCCTGGAGGACAAAGCGAATGCCCAGTTTGGCAGCCGCGTCGTCAGAGGCAGCGGAGGAACTTGCTGATTTGCTACTCCCAGAACTAGGAGTTGCATCAGCTTGGGCATAGAGAACGGACGTTGTGGACAGAGCCAACAACGAGAACAAAAGTCGTTTGTACATGTTCATGATAGGGAGAGGAAAGGGATGGGTTAGACTTCTTCAGGAGACAACCAACGGAAGGAGACGATTTCAAACTTACGACCAAAGGCCTTGTTGATTTCGCTGAGGTCACTGTTGGTGAGTTCGCCTGTTGTCATATTCACTTCCTTAACGGGAGTTTCAGGAGAATCAATTGGTTCGACGTAGTCGATGGTGCGTTGAACGGTGGCTTCACACCAAGCGCGAGACAAGATGGATTGTCCCGACTTCGTGGTGACTTCCCCGTAAGCACGGATGGTGAAGGTATCGTCGCGAGTGGTCAGGATGTTGCCCAACACAGCCAGAACGTCCGATTGGATCAAGTAGCCAGGTGCTGCGGTGTAGACAGAACCTTCAGCCGCCTTTTGGTTGGGGTACTTGACCGATGGAGAGATAACAGATCCGCTGATGTTGAAGTCGCTGTTGGCGCCACTGTCATCAATGGCCGCTTGCAAGGCCCCCTTCAACCCATAATCGCCCGAGGTGAGACGGCGGTTGATGAAGTCAGCCATGTTCAAGAATGGGCCGCGCTTCTTCACTTGCTTCACCATTTCTGTAGCGAGATTTTCCAGGGCGGTATCGTCCAGTTCGCGGAGGTCAGACCATGAGTTGAAATCCCCATTCTGGATCCCCTTGGTGATACCTATTTCGCCCATGTCATCCACGTGAGAAGTTGTGCCAGAGGCAATACCGTAGCGAGAGAAACGAGCCTTGTTGGAACTACTCGTCAGAGCCGAGATCTGGCCTTCTTCATTCATGGCCAGAATGCTGCGGTTCTTCAGGCCCTTGAAGATAGCCTTCCATGAGTTGACAGAGGTCGAGTTCACGTTGAAGGCGCCATTCAAACGGAGGTAGTTTGCGGCGTACTTGTAGCCATCCGATTGAGACAAGGTGTTGCGGATTTCACCGACTTGCGTCGTTCCCGTGGCGGCTACAAGGCGCGTGTTAACGATGCCCGAATTGGACGTCTTCATTGAGGCTGCACCCGACTTGGAAGCGCCTTGGTCAGGGAAGGCACTTTCGAGGACCTCGGCGAGAGCTTGCTTACTACCGCCAGAGATTTGCGAAGGACGCTTGGAGATGGAGGAGCAGAACCAACTATCCCAAACACCGTCGTTGACCATCAAAGCGTGATCCCAGAAGTCACCCAGATCAGAGTCCCCAAAGATTTCATTGTGGGAGAAGATTTGGTCAGCAGGGAGCATGGGGTCAGCAAAGGAGTTACCAATGCCAACACCCGGAACGCCAGACTGGTACGCAAAGCGCTTGCACGCATCCGTCAAGTAGGCACTACCATCGGTGTACCAACCTGGGCTCAGGCGAGCGCCTGCAAAGCCAGCAATGCTGTAAGG
>CAYNVM010000010.1:0-37664 GCA_964400645.1 uncultured Akkermansia sp.
CGTGAAGATCTCTTAGGGGTGCAAGCTCCTTCTCTTGTTTCTCCTGACCAGAAGTAGCTTGTTTGTTCAGAGCTTGCGCTCTGAAGTGGACAGTGATTTTTCGCGTGCTATGCACGTTCTTTTCAGCCATCCGATAGGCTCGGATGGCTGGGGTTATTTCAGCCAGGCTAGGAATTCGTGGTTGCCATCGGTGCCTGTGATGGGGGAGTCGGTGCAACCCATCCAGCTACGGCCTAGGTCTTCCGTCACAAAACGGCGGATCTTGTCGACGGCTTGTTGTCGGAGGGCAGGATCACGCACAATGCCACCAGCGCCGATGTTTTCGGGTTGGAGCTCGAATTGCGGTTTAATGAGGACGAGCGCATCGCCCCCTTCTTTAAGCAGAGGGAAGGCGGCAGGTAAGATCTTCGTGAGAGAGATGAAAGAGACGTCAGAAACGATGAGATCCACCATTTCACCGATATCTTCAATGGTCATGTAGCGAGCATTGAATTTCTCCTTCACAATGACTCGGGGGTCGTTTCTCAGTTTCCACACTAATTGATTGGTGCCGACATCAATCGCATGGACTTTCGTGGCACCATGCTGCAGAAGACAGTCGGTGAATCCGCCTGTAGAAGCACCGATATCAAGGCAGACTTTGTCCGTACAAGAGACAGGGAACGAGTTGAGAGCCCCCTCGAGCTTCAGACCACCACGGCTTACATAGCGAGGCTTATTTTTGACCTCGAGATGGGAATCGACATCAATTTTGACACCGGGTTTAGTCATCGGGTGGCCATTGACCTTGATTTCGCCCGCGATGATGAGCCGTTGGGCCAACTGGCGAGATTCGACAAGGTTTTGGCTGACAAGTAAGACATCAAGACGTTCTTTAGGCATGAATTTGGACCGGGTGGAGAAGGTATCCCACAGAAGTTGAGTAGATTTCAAGGAAAATGCCAGAGATAGAGCAAAGATTCTACTAGGAAAACAGGGGATTTCAGGGACAATAGAGGTGAACTGAAATTAAGAGAAGAGAGAGATGAAAGGCCGGTACCGAGCATTGCGCGTCAAAGTCAAACGCTACCTACAGAAGGAGCAGAGACAGCGCCCGTGGATGAATCGCCTGCTTTCATCGAAAGTCTTTGACGAGCAATTTTGGCACTGGAGGCGAGACAGTGTGGCGACAGGAGTGGGGTGGGGCGCTGCGTGTGCCATAGCACCCGTGCCAATGCAGTCGCTGTGGGGGATAGGTGCGTGTTTGTGGAGGAAGGGGAATATTCCGATGGCCGTGTTGATGGCGTGGTTGTCACCGCCAGGGTCCGTTTTGGTTTTTGTGCCATTGCAGTGGTGGTTGGGCTGGTGGATTGTGACGACGTTAGGATGTACAGGTTCCGGCGCTAGCTTGGATATTGTTAAACAGGCCTTAGGAGTTCCTGGCGATGCGTCATTGTGGGATGTGGGGAGTTGGCAAATAGCTTCAATGACCCTGAAACCACTTAAAGAATTAAGTTATCTTTCGTGTTTGGGCGAGTTTGTCATCGGAGTTGTTGTATCTGCCAGTGTCTTGGGTTTTGTTTGCTATCTTATCGTACAAGGACTATGGTCGATGAGCATATTGATTCATCGTCGCCAAGCTGTTTGCGCAGAAGATTGCCAGACAGAGGATTTTGACGAGACATCGATGCACAAGTAGTCATTTGCTTCAGGACTAATACCATGTCACGCTTTGCAACCATCAGATGGATACGAGGGCTGATTCCGTTGGCCATCATCCTCGTGTTGCTTGCATTGGTTTCCGTGGTGGCTTTTGTTTCATTGATAGGTCTACCGCCCTCCGTGATACGAATGGTTGAAGATGAGGCGGCCAATCATGGGATAGATCTGAGAGTGACTAATATCAGATTGGGCTTTGGCTCAGATCTTACCGTGACGGCAACGGGAATTACGGTTTTCCCCGATTGTCTGCCTGGAGGTAAGCCCATTGCTACCGTTGAACAGCTGAGCACAGAGATACCGCTTTCCGATTTAATCAACGGGGTGGTGAATGTTAAACGACTGGAGATTCAGCATCTTAATGCAAGTGTTCCCGTCGACATGACTGCTGTATCGAAGCAGCGATATGTTCAGATTAAAGATCTTTCAGGAACCTGTCTTCTTTCCAACCCTAGACTGCTCGAGGTGCCTTCATTGAGTGGACAGATCCAGGGGATGAATGTCAAACTGAGTGGGCGCATGGCGTTGCCAGAGAGTGGCATCCGAGGGCTGTTTGACAGCGATCAAGGGGGAATAGAGTACAAGGAAGCTCTCGACAGTAGTCTGGAGCAGATGCAGAAATTCCAATGGGATCCAGCTAACCCACCAACGTGGCAGATCACCGTTTCAGACGAGAGACAGACGGGAGGAACCTTGCGAGCCTCCGTGCAGATGGAGTGCCCTCAAATTGGGTATAATCAGCTCCAATTGAAGGATGTGGATTTGTCCGTGGGGTATTCGGGTGGAATGCTCCTGGTGAGGAAGTTGATTTGCAGTGGGATGAATAGCGTGGGGCAACTCCAGTTGACAGCACGAGTTGATCTCACACAACAGGTGGCCAATATCTCCGTCGACAGCAGTATCCCCTTTTTACAGTGGATGGCCGATGCCACAGGAAGTGAGTATCCATTACCATTTCAGATCAAGCTAGAGAGTACGCCCTTTTTGACCATGGGGGCAGAAATAGCCTTTAGCAAAGACTGGGGTGAAGTCGCTAGTATCAAGGCCATGGGGAATGCCTCCGTGGGGCAGTTCCGAATTGATAATGAATTGTTCCAGCGCGTTTCTGGCGATTTCCATTACGATAATGGGAAATTCTATCTCTCCAATTTTACCTTGGTTCGAGGTGAGGATTACCTGAAGGGGAAAGTTTTGGGAGAGAATCAGGAGTTAAAGCTCGATATAACGAGTACGTTGCGAGCCGAGACGATTGTTGGGTTGGCGAGAGCGTTTGCGAACTACCAGATTGATATTCCCGAGCAGCTTGAGTTGCGAGGCTACCCAGAGATCCACCTGGTTGGCGATCTCAAATTCCCGAACGGTTGGAGTGGGGTTCCCGAGGTCAAAGAGACATCGGTGAGTCTTAATTTGAAGGATTTTCAGCTTTATGACATCGAGTTGGGGAATCTCGACATACAGGCAGAGATTCGAGATGATAAGGTGATCCTCAACCATTGCCAGTTAGATTACCAAGGACATCAGTTAGATATCAAAGGACAAGGTTTCGGGAAGGAGATCTATTTTGCTGTCACCAGTAATTTTCCTCCCAAGGTACTCGAGGAATTACTGAAGTCCGTGGCGCAGGCACCCGATAAACTGACCTTGCCCGAGACGGCCACCTTCCATGCCTTTGGGTATTTGAACTTGAATGACGAGAAGTATTGGGGGATTCGCCTTCTTCACGTCACCGCTGAGGCGCAAAAGTTTGCCTGGAACAAAGAGCCCTTTGACTCGCTATCGACAGAGTTCAAGTTTGAATCAGGGAAACTGATGGTTCAGAACTTTGTGTTGAACCATGCGAAAGGACAGCAACTCGAGCTCTTTGCCAATGGCGATCTTGATGGGCTGTTTTATTTGAGTGGGCATAATACGATGGACCTTCACGTGTGGGATCGTCTCCTCAATTTGGAAGATGATGATTTCTTCATGGAGCGATTTGCCTTCAACGATAATTCGCGCCTGGATCTTAACTTCCATGGCTCCATCAAGCCCCAAGAGCCAACAACCCATTACGATATCGAGGCGAGCCTCACTGCCAAGAATCTGGAGTATAAGAAAGTATCCATTTCCCAAGCCCAAACGAGAGCGCATATTTTGCCAGATAGTGCGACGCTGACTGGGTGTAGCATTGTGTACGATAACACCAACTTCCTTTCGAGTCGGAAGATCAGAGGAGGACCGTCCAAAAGCACGTTGACAGCGCAGAGTGTACGGTTTGTCTTTGATAATGATACGGTAGAAACGAAGGGGATAGAAGGAACAGTCTATCCCGATTATGCCCTGAGAATGTTTTCCGAAGGAGCGACTCGGGCTCTTTCTAGCTTTTTGTTTACCCGACCCGTTGTGTTGACGGGAGATGGCGTGTTCCCGATTGAAGACGATTTAAGTCTGATGAAAGGGAAGATCAGGTTTAAGGCGTACCAAGGGCAGGTGGAGTATCCTCTTTTGGGGACGACCTTAAAGATGACCAACAGCTCAGGCGTCATCGACATTACGCCCGAATGGGTTCACATCAACAATCTGACAGGGGGAATATGGGGAGGGCAATTTAGTGCCAAGATTGACGCACAGATTGATCATGGCGACGCCTTGAATGGTGCCGTGACGGCAGGGAGTTTGAACTTGGCTCAGATTGGGCAATCCTACGAAGAAGAATTGCCCGAAGCTCGCGTTGATGGCTCCATCAGTTTCCGCTCCAAGAATGGAGCTGTGAATTCGATTAAAGCAAGTGGGGAAGCCCTTTTGAGCAATGGCAACTTGGTTGAAATTCCGTTGTTTGGCAAATTGGGACAAGTCTTATCGCTGATTCCAGGGATTGGGCAGTTCATTAATTTCAATTTGAATAGAGCCCAAGGGAGTTATGTGATTGAAGATGGGTATTTGAAGACCAATAGTTTTGTGGCCAAAGGGAGCAACATGTCCCTTGAGGGAGGCGGTTGGGTGCGCTTGTCGGATCTTCAAGTAAACAGCGATTTGCGCTTTGGACTCCGAGGACTTCCTGGGCTTTTGACCTCGCCCATCTTTTTGACATTCGGGCGATGGATTCGAGTGAGTGGAGTAGGACCTTTAAGTAACGTTAAATGGTCACTATCACCTTTCTCCAGTGGATCTTCAGAAATACCTTCAGAGAAGGCGAGTGCTAATAACTAGTATAACTAAGTGAAGGTGTCATAAAATTCTGATTGAAACGAGAATTGATAGGGGTAACATAACTTCTGATATGATCCCTGTTAAAGTTTTTGATACTCCTCAGGATGCAGCCAAGTCTTTGGCTAAAGAAGTTGCAGAACTTATTCGTTCTCGCGCAGCAGAAGGTAAGAATGTTGTACTCGGTCTTGCAACGGGTGCTACTCCACTTCCTTTCTATGCAGAATTGGTACGCATGCACCGCGAAGAAGGTCTTTCTTTCGCTAACGTGACCTCTTTCAATTTGGACGAATACAGCGGTTTGGATCGTGAACACCCAGAATCCTACTGGTACTTCATGCACCACAACCTTTTCGACCACATTGACATCAAGCCTGAAAATGTGAACTTGCCATCTGGTCTTGTGAAGCCAGAAGATCTCGATGCTCATTGCGCCGCCTACGAACAAAAGATCAAGGATTGTGGCGGTATCGATCTTCAGATCTTGGGCATTGGTCGTACGGGCCACATTGGTTTCAACGAACCAGGTTCCGACGATACGACGATCACCCGTAAGGTACATCTCGACGAATTGACTCGTTCCGATGCAGCTCCTGCTTTCAATGGCATTGAAAACGTTCCAACCACGGCTATCACCATGGGTGTTGCAACGATCATGGCAGCACGCAAGGTTGTCTTGATGGCATGGGGTGAAAAGAAGGCTCCTATCGTTAAGAAGGCCGTTCAAGGACCAATCACAGCAGACGTTGCTGCTTCTTATCTCCAGAAGCACAAGAATGCATGCTTCCTTCTTGATAAGGGTGCTGCTTCTGAACTGTAAGTTTGGCTTCCAGTTTTCTTATTCAGCGGGATTGTCAGTGATGGCAATCCCGTTTTTTGTCTGATTTTGACGAGGATTAGCTAAGAGTGAGTGACTAGTGTCTTGACTTAGGTGGAAAAAGACTACAATTCACTTATCTAATTCACATCCAACAGCTACAAAGGCTACAGGGGAGGTTTATGAAAGAAATGACTTGGCGCAACATGAGAGGTATTTTTACGGTAGCTTTTTTAGGTCTGCTTGTGTCGTGTGGGCATACGGACAAGGCATCAAACCAGACTACTGCCCCGGTGAGAGATTTTTCTGTTTTGCGGACAGATAAGCCCGTGGAGGAACTGAAAGGCTTTTTCGAAGATGGGAAGATTCCCGTCGAGTTGCTTTATTGGAATGATGAAGGATCTCATGCAGGGAAGCCTCACGTGAAGATCGATAAGAAGAAGCAAATGGGCTATTTCTATCGAGGTGATCACCTTGTCGGCTTCTTCCCTGTCAGTACTGGGAAGAGCTCAGTGAGTACCCCAGAAGGGGTATTTTCTGTCCAAGTAAAGGAGGAAGAACACCAGTCTTACTACGGTCAGTTTGTTTCTGACGATGGCAACGATACGAAGGATGCCGACATCCGCAGTCAGGCTACACCTAAGGGGTACAAGTTTGTGCCATCAGAAATGCCCTTCTTCATGCGTTTAGTCGGCAATGTGGGGCTTCACCAGGGCTATGTTCCCGGGAAACCTGCCTCCCATGGTTGCATCCGTGTGCCTGACTGTATGGCCGAAAGACTATACCGAGTTTGCCCTGTAGGGACGAAGGTGGAGGTTGTCGGGGAGCAAGGCAAGCGTGCCACCAAGGCATCTTCACCAGCGAAGAAGACTGTGAGCAAGCCGGCCGTTTCGAAGCCGTCAGAAGAGGTAAAGCCGACGCCTGTTGAGGAAACTGTGACACCTGCTCCGGAAGTTCCAGTTGCTCCTGTTCAGAATGAGACGGCACCTGCGACGCCAGAATTGTCAGAATAAGGCCTTTTGACTCATTACCCTCGAGACGTTTACAACGTCAAAGAGAGTGATAAAACAGCCTCGCCCCTAGTAAGCTAGGAGATGAGGCTGTTTTGTTTATATTAATATGACGTTGCTAGAATTGGCGCTTGTTTCGTGTCAGTACGTGATTCAGTTCTAATCGTGCAATATCTATATTTGCAAAACTATTTAATTTTAAATAGGCTGAATTTTGTTGATTTTGCTAGAGGTGCAAGGTGTTATCTCACAAAATTTGGGAAACTATTTTGAACGTTTGAAAACGACTCGTTTTTTAGAAGTATGACGTGGTAAATTGTTTGGTAAACGAGTGAACTAAAAGTTGTGACGCAATATCGTATTGATCGTTTGCGAATAAACTATATTTTGGGCGTCTGAAATTGGATTCATCCTCGAGATAATGAAGAAATACGAACCCGATGTCACTGATGATGAGCTGTTGTGGGAGTTACTGAGGGAGGGGTATACATATTTCAAGAACATTAAACTAAGCGGATTACAAATGACTCGTTTGCCCGAAATGAGTCATTGCCATGTTGTTAATTTTGATTGTAGTAATAACCGACTCAAGACGCTGAAAGGTGCGCCACAGAGCGTTGAAGGCATTTTCGATTGTAGCCGTAATCGACTCATCAGTTTAGCTGGAGCCCCAACAGGCTCTGTGACATCCTTTTTGTGCATCGATAACAAACTTGAGTCCTTGCAAGGTGCGCCTTCAGAGGTTGCGGATGAATTTGATTGTAGCTTCAATCAGTTAACGTCTTTATCTGAGGGGCCTAAACGAGTAGGCAAGAGCTACAACTGCTCCTTCAATCAGTTGAGTTCTCTTGAGGGGTGTCCTGACGTTTTGCAGGAGCGCTTCAACTGTTGTTGGAATCAACTGACTGACCTTAAGGGGGCGCCCAAGGAAGTCTGGTTAGACTTCAATTGTGGAAACAATCTACTGACGAGCTTGGACGGCGCACCAGAAGGCGTGGCGCGAGATTTCGACTGCCGAGAGAACAAGCTGACGAGTTTGGTGGGGTGTCCCACCTCTGTTCGAGGGAGCTTGATATGTGCTCACAACCAACTTGATTCACTGATGGGTGCTCCCCAGGGGGTAGAGAAGGAATTCGACTGTAGTTTCAATCAACTGAAGTCACTGGATGGAGCTCCCAAGAAGGTGAGTGGTGTTTTCAACTGTAGTCACAACAAATTGCTGAGCTTGGAGGGGTGTTCCTCAGGTGGACTCAAGGTGTTCAACTGCTCATGGAATCAGTTGACTGATCTCCAGCATGCACCACAAGAGGTGACATTGGACTTCTTCTGCAACAACAATTGTCTAAAGAGCTTGAAAGGTGGATCGCAAGGAGTGAAGCGAGATTACGATTGCTCGTTTAACCAACTTGAGACCTTAGAGGACCTCCCGAGCGATATCGAGCGGAACTTTGCGTGTCGATCCAACCAGCTGACGAGCCTTGATCATGCACCCCAGAAGCTCGTGGGCAATTTTGATTGCAATGACAACAAGATAACATCTCTTCAGGATGTGCCACGAGGAGTCCGCGGTAATTTTTCGTGTGCTCGCAATTGCTTAGAATCCTTGGAAGGAGCTCCCAGAGAAATTGTTGGATCTTTCGATTGCAGTGGAAATAAGCTCACTTCACTTGAACATTGTCCTACAGGTGTGACCGGTTCCTTTAACTGCGCCTCCAATCAATTGAAATCCTTGGCAGGGGCGCCTGCTGGTATCATGGAACGCTTTGACTGCAGTAAGAATAAACTGAAGAGTTTGCGAGAAGGTCCCAAGGATGTGACCGGTTACTTCGACTGTAGCTATAATGAATTGGCCACGCTCGATTTTGCACCGATATCGACAAAAGACGGCTTCAATTGTAGCCACAACAAACTTCGCTCGCTGAAAGGAGCTCCACGAGGGGTGGAAGGGAGCTATGATTGTAGTTATAACCAGTTGGAAGACCTAGACTACGTGGCGCCTGACGTTCAGTGGAGATTCGATTGTAGTTACAACTACTTGAGAAGTCTCCGAGGAGCACCCCTTAATGTGCGGTGGCACTTTGACTGCAGTGGGAATTTGCTCACATCGTTAGAAGGGGTACCCATCGGCATACAAGGCAAGTTATTGACCGAGGGGAATCCATGCACAGCTGACGATAGGGTGAGGGACATGAATGTTGATTCGGAGTGAATCAAGTCCTATGATCCTTCTTAAAGTAGAGTTTATGGATATCTGGAGGATAGCAGTGTTGCCCATGGCTATGTTAGCTATGGTTTCATGTGACAAGCACCAAGGCGTCGAGGTGAATCTCAACAACCTGGATGCTCCAGATAGTCGAGAACAGAAAATTGATCGTCCCATAGCTGAGCGAGATGATGAATTGGATCGGGCTCTCCGTGATGCGGAATCAGGGCTACCTGATGACTTATACAATGTCGCCAAGATTTACGCCCAGAGAGTTAAAGAGAACAAGGCAACGCCAGAGCAAGTCCTTCAGTGGTGTGAAAAGGCGGCACGATTAGGACATGCAGAGGCTCAGATGACCCTTGCAGGAATGTACTATTATGGCATCGAGATCCCACGCAACCTTGATTCGGCTAAGTATTGGTTTGAGCAGGCTTTGAATGGAGGCAATTATCAGGCTGCGTATTACTTAGGGCTGATGGAAATTAATGGCGAGGGTGTCGCCAAGACGCCAGAGCATGGAGTGGCGCTGTTAGAGGATGCTGCCAAGCACCAAGTGGCCAAAGCCATGTCAGCGTTGGGACGACTCTATGATCAGGGAGGAGAGAGCATTCCTCAAGATAAGGAAAAGTCCCTTATGTGGCTAGAGAAGGCAGCACGCCATGGGGAGTCGGACTCAGCGGAATATCTTGGTAAGAAATATTATCAGGGAATAGGAGTCCCCAAAGATTCTAGCAAAGCCTATCAGTGGTATAGTTTGGCAGCCGGGCAGGGGGCTCCTCATGCGCAGTACATCACCGGCCTCATGCTATTAGAGGGTGAAGGAGTTAAGAAAGATTTAACCAAAGGGGTTAACTGGCTCAAGATGTCAGCGGGGCAAGACCACATTGATGCCATGGGCATTTTGGCGGTGTGTTATAGCTCAGGGATAGGCGTGACCGCAGATCCAGAGATTGCGCGTGTTTGGAAGGAACGCGCTCTACGCCTTCAGCAAGAACGTAGCAAGAAAAACAATAATAAATAATGGCACTAAAAGGTCTGAAAATGAAAGATCATGCCATTATGTCACAATAAATTGTGAAAAATTAATAAGAATTGAGGAGGAAGTCTTGACCTAACCATAGAGACTCAATAGATTTTCGCGTCTTTTTAAACCTATGGTAGCTTCAGAACCGACGATGACTGTCTATCCTATTCCAGAAGGAGGAAAGCTTCATGGAACATACCAAATTGTCAAAGTGATAGGCGCAGGTGGATTTGGTATTACCTACTTGGCCTGGGATTTAGCCAACTCCCGTCACATCGTTATTAAGGAATGTTTGCCGGCAGAATATGCTGTGCGCGATCAAGAAACCTTAATGGTTCATGCCAAGGGGCCTGAGACGGAGCAGATGTTTAAGGATTGCATAGGGAACGCCATGTTGGAGGCCAAGACCTTAGCATCGTTCTCGCATCCAGGAGTTGTCCAGATTTACGATCTGTTTGAAGAGAATGGGACGTTCTATTACGTCATGGAACAGATTGTCGGGAAGACTCTCTTCGAGATCATGATGGATCTGAGAGCTAAGGGTGAAACACTTCCTCCAGAACAGGCTGAAGGTGTGCTCCTCAACTTGCTAGACATTCTTGACCATCTTCACGCCCAACAGATTTATCACTGTGACATCAAGCCTGGTAACATCTTTATTGCCCAAAACGGTATGCCCAAGTTGATTGACTTCGGGGCCGTCCGTTCAAAAGAATTACAGCACCAAGGGCTTGTTCAAATTACACCTGGCTATACTCCACCCGAATTCTATCCAGGGCGCTTGCGTGAATTGGGACCATGGTGTGACCTCTATGAATTAGGGGCAACCATGTATGAGCTTTTGACGGGAACTGTTCCAGAACCAGGGGACAAGCGAATTGTATGTGATCGCACAGTCAAGATTGCTAGCGTCGAAAAGTACCGCAGTCGTTATCCATTGCCATTGTTGGCAGGTATCGACAAGGCATTGGAGCCAGATACTGCTAATCGCTTCAAAACGGCACAGAGATGGGTTGAGTTCATGGATGCTTACACGGCAGGTCCGCAACTCAGTACGGTGGCTTCCTCTTCCCATGTTAACAGACGCTTGAAGGTGGCTAGTTCACTCAAGACGAAGAAGAAGTCCTCATCGGCAGGGATATGGATTGTGCTCTTGCTTCTGATTATTGGTGGGTATTTTGCCTACACCGAAGGCTTGATTAAGTTAGAGCCGACCAAGGTGACGAAGGTTGAAGAAGGATCCAAGACGCACAAAGCTGCCCATAAGCCCAAACAGGTTGTGAAGATCATCGAGGAAGTTCCTAGTGCCGCCGAGACTGGAGGAGAACAGGATGCTTCACCTGTGTATGCTAATCCTTTTGGCAAGTCTGCACCTTCTGCCGAAAGTTCAGACGAAGATGACGACTTTTAAAGTCGCCGATTGAGCTTCAACAATAAAAAATCCACACACCCTTGTTATCGGGTGTGTGGATTTTTTATGAACTAAGATGAGAATTTAGTTAGGAAGAGGGAATGCGCGATTGAATTCCACGACTTCCGTGCGGAGAGCATCAAATGATGCGGGATCAGGATGGATCTGATCGGCAGCATGAAGAGCCAAGGCGCGAGAAATGAATTCAGCGACTTGTTCGACATCCTTTTCCTTCATTCCGCGAGTGGTGACAGCTGGGGTACCAATGCGGATGCCAGAAGGCTTCAAAGGTGAGCCAGTATCGAAAGGAATGGCGTTCTTATTCACAGTAATGCCCACTCGGTCCAAAGTGGTTTGAGCTTCAGCACCATTCATGCCCTTGGAGCGGAGGTCAACCATGAACACGTGGTTATCTGTTCCACCAGCGACGATGCGGAATCCGAGATCTTGGAGCTTCTTAGCCATTGCCTTAGCATTGGCAACAATCTGTTGAGCATATTCCTTGAACTCAGGCTTGAGAGCTTCGCCAAAGCAAGCGGCTTTAGCGGCGATCACGTGCATGAGAGGGCCACCTTGCATGCCTGGGAATACAGCGGAGTCAATTTGCTTCGCGTACTTTTCCTTGCAGATGATGAAACCGCCACGAGGTCCACGGAGAGACTTGTGCGTGGTGGAGGTTACGAAGTCAGCATGAGGAACGGGATTGGGGTGTACACCTGCTGCAACAAGACCAGCGATGTGTGCCATGTCGACAAAGAGGTAAGCACCACACTTGCGAGCGATTTCACCCATGCGTTCGAAGTCGATCGTTCTGGAATAAGCACTAGCACCAGCGGTGATCATGTTGGGCTTAACTTCCATGGCGAGTTTTTCGAAGGCATCGTAATCGAGAGCTTCCGTTTGTTCAGAAACGCCATAGTGTACGACGTTGTAGAGCTTACCAGAGAAGTTAGCCTTGTGGCCGTGAGTGAGGTGGCCACCATGGGCAAGATCCATGGTCAGGATAGTGTCGCCTGGCTTGAGAACAGAGAAGTAGACAGCCATGTTGGCTTGGGAGCCAGAGTGGGGCTGAACATTGGCATGTTCGCCACCGAACAGCTGAAGAACACGGTCAATAGCAAGCTGTTCGACCTTATCAACGAATTCGCAACCACCGTACCAACGACGGCCAGGATAGCCTTCAGCATATTTGTTGGTCAGCAGAGAACCTTGAGCTTCTCTGACGGCACGGGACGTGAAGTTTTCAGAAGCGATCAGCTCAATATTGTTGCGTTGACGGCGACCTTCTGCGCGGATGAGAGCTTCAAGTTCAGGATCGCTCACAAGCAAAGGATTGCCAGAAGACTTATTAACGCGAGGTTCGTGGCGACCTCCTTCGAAAGAGGATTTGAGCCAGACATCCAAGATGTCTTCTACTGATTCGCTATCTACATTGGCAGCACCCATGCAGAGGAGGTTAGAGTTGTTGTGCTGGCGAGAAAGAGCAGCTTCTTGAGGCTTGCGACAGAGAGCACCGCGGACGCCAACCCAACGGTTAGCGGCAATGCTCATCCCAATTCCCGTGCGACAGATGAGAACGCCACGGTCGGCTGTACCATCTGCAACTTCAGCGGCGACTGCGTTTGCAAAGTCTGCATAATCGCAGGAGGCCTTGGAATAGGTACCTTTATCGACAACTTCATGCCCCCAACCGCGGAGCAATTCTACGACAACTTCCTTGAGCTCAACTCCTGCATGATCGGAGCCAACGGCTATTCTGAATTTCGAGTCCATGGGAATCATATTTAATACCGTCCGCCTACTTTGCCTGATTTAGATGAACAAGCAAGCCTAAGTCTTTTATCAGAGGGCAGATGTTGAATATAAAATACCTAGAGATTGAAGAATGGAACGTCGTTTAAGAGCTAGTTCATCCCATTCATGTTCAAGTATTGACTCATGAACAATTCCACATCCAGCGGCCAACTTGACGTGCTGATGGTTCCAGTGGATGCTTCTGATGGCAACAAGCACGTTGAGCTGGCCTTCATGCAATACGCCAAATGGAGCTCCAAAATGAGCAGGGCAATCGAGTTGCTGGCGCCACTCCATGAGTTGTTTTAAGAGTTCTGGCGATTTAGGCTTGATGCCAAGTGCAGGAGTTGGATGTAAGAGGTGAATCCACTCGTTGGGACTGATCGCCTGATGGGGAGTCAGGCTAACATTGGTCAACAGGTGGATGATTTCTCCCACGTGGAGGACGTGGCGATTCGAGCAGGTCAATTGACCTAAAGGTGAAAGGATTTCCTGTAGGGCGGAGACAACGAGTTCGTGCTCTCTGATTTCCTTGGGATCGCGAATGAAAGTTGCTTCAGAATCGGAGGCGGCCGTCCCTGCGAGGGCCATCGTGCGGAGTTCTGTGTGAGTGAGAGAAAAGAGCAATTCAGGAGTCGCCCCACAGAAGCCAGTAGACTCATTCCAAAAGCTATAAGCATGGAGGTAGTGTGGGGCTTGCAAGCAGAGCTGAGCGAGATGATGAGACGGACAATGGAGACAAGTGCCTGACTCGGCGAGGACTGGAACAGCCTTTTCCATCCTCCCCTCGTCGATGAATTGCTTCATTTCATCGAAAACACGGGCAAAAGGCTTAGGGGAGAGAGGTGCCCACGTCATCTCCACTGGAGAATGTGAGGGAAGCGCTCCGCTGATCGCAGAAACGTGTGCAGGAATTTTCCACGGGTGGGGATCGGCGAGGTCAAACGTATTAACGTAAAACGCCGTCTTGTCGGAAGGTGGTTCGGACTGCTCAGTAAATGGACCGTGTCCAACGAGAACTTTCCCAGAAGCGAGGCGTATGATAGCCCCTGATTTCGGGAGTTCATTAGGTGACGGTTCCATGCACGGGAAGGATAGATGATTACCTGTGAAAATCCAGTACGGATTCACTTGCCATTGGACTCATGTGACAGCATGACTCAATGAATAAATGCCCATGCCGTGTGACGAGACTGCTTGAATGTCACAAGGGGGATCGTATAGATATGCAGGAGTAAATCTCATGCGCATCATCCCTCGCTTAGTTCTTTTCCTTAGCTGTTTGTTGGCACTCCACGTCCCCACACAAGCAGATACTTTACCATTATTGCCCGAATCGAGATCCTCAACCGCTTGGTGGCAGGAGCAATTCCAACGTCAAACTGAGCAACTCAAAGACGGTCCTTGTGGCGTGCTGTTCTTGGGGGATTCGATCACTGATTTTTGGAGCAAACAGGGCA
Organism: uncultured Akkermansia sp.; assembly: GCA_964400645.1. GTDB lineage: Bacteria > Verrucomicrobiota > Verrucomicrobiia > Verrucomicrobiales > Akkermansiaceae > Akkermansia. The sequence goes on from CAYNVM010000010.1 coordinate 14,607, forward strand.
AGAACATTTGGGATACAACATTTAAACCATACCATCCCTGCAATTTTGGGATCTCTGGAGACCAAACATCTAACCTCCTGTACAGAATTATTGAGTCAGGATTACCTGCTACCGAGGATCCAAAATTGTGTGTTCTCATGATAGGGACGAACAACACTGACCTCAAAAAGCGTGCGGAGTCTCCCGAACAGACAGCGATGGGAATTCTGACTATTGCTGAGCATCTTATTGTGCGTTTTCCCAAGACCCATGTCTTGATCTTAGGCATTTTCCCCAGAGGGGATAGCCCTGAAGATGCTTTGAGGCAACACAATGATAAAATCAATGAGGTCGTTTCCAAATGCCGACTTCCCAGGACGAGCTATTTGAATATCAACGATCAATTCGTCGATAAGAAAGGCGTCCTCTTGCCAGGGATTACTCGAGATAAGCTGCACCTGACTGAAAAGGGATATGGTCTTTGGGCAAAGGCTCTGCTCCCGTATTTGAAAAAATACTGCAAGTGACCCAATCACCTATTTGGGCCTATTTACATTAAAGATACCTTGACTTAGAAGGGTTTGATTCCTAAATGGAAAGGAGGAGATGATCTTGTCATTTCCTCCTTAACTATCATTATTTGAATCTATGACCTCTCTCAGAAAATACCTCGCTGAGTTTATTGGTACACTCGTTCTTGTCCTGTTTGCATGTGGTACAGCCTGCCAAGTGGGCTGTAGTGCTAGCGCTGGGACGGGTTATCTTTTGACAGCCCTCGCATTCGGTCTTGTCATTGTTGCCATGGCATATTCCATCGGGAACGTTTCCGGATGCCATGTTAATCCTGCCGTATCCATCGCCATGCTCGTTAGTGGTCGCATGAGCGTTAAGGACTTTATCGGGTATGTCATTGCCCAGTTTGCTGGTGCTATTGCTGGGGCTGCTATCCTGATGAGCCTTATCGGTATGAAAGGAAATCTGGGTGCCAATGCCTTGTATGAAGGACAAGTAGGAGCTTCTTTTGCCATTGAAGCGATTCTGACCTTTGTCTTTGCTTTGACCATTTTGGGAGTTACCTCCAAGAAGGGATATACTGCTGTGGCAGGTCTTGTTATTGGTCTGACTCTTACGTTGATCCACATCTTTGGCATCTCCTTCACAGGGACTTCTGTGAACCCTGCTCGTAGCTTTGGACCAGCTTTGTTTGTAGGTGGTGAATCCTTGGCTAATGTGTGGGTATTCCTTGTTGCTCCTTTGGTAGGCGGTGTGATTGCTGCCGTGGTCTACAAGATCCTTGCTCCTAAGAGCGAAGAATAATCTTGGTCTCACGCCTTAGGCGTGACGTAGATTGTGATTTACGTGCTTTGCACGAAGTATTCCCATCTCCGATATAGTCTCGGAGGTGGGAATACTTTTTTTATAAACATAGGAAAACCAATACTTACCGGAGTATTTATTTGGCGTGATGTCTCAGCAGGAATGGGACAAATTGTGGAGTTTTGCTAGTGGCAACCCTTGGGGAGGACATGGAAGTGATGAATGAGGGAAATTCGACAACTCGTTCAGATAAGGTTTTTAGAATATTGTAACAGCTCCTTGCCTACTAGAGATTGCACGATGCAGGACAAAGAAAGCCCCACTCTCTTCGCAGGGAGAGTGGGGCTTTAGACTAAAGTCAGAATTCAGATCAGACCTTATTTTTTGACGGGAATGATGTCGAGTTCAGCGACTGAGGCGTAGTCTTGGCCGTGGACTTCGCTCAGGGCGCTGAAGCGGAAGTAGCGAGCCTTGACAGGTTTCTTGAAGTTGACGGATTGGATTTCGTCAGAATCAGGGAAGACCCCTTGAGCTTGAGGAGTCCAATTGGTGCCATTTGCACTTGTCTCAACAGAGTACTTAGCAACACGGCCGTTAGAATTGCCATCTTGGCGAGGCATATAGGTGATACCCGAGAAGAGGCGGTCCTTACCGAGATCGATTTCGATGACGTGAGGATGCTTCGTTACGGTCTTGTTGTATTCAGAATGCCACATTGTGCCAGGATCGCCGTCAATAGCGAATTCACCATCAGCTACGCCCTGTTCTTGGCTAGAAACATATTTCACAGCATATTTGTCAGTGCGGAGTTGCATGGATTCATCCAAATTGGCCTTAGGAACACGGATTGTTCCCAACTGACTGTCCTTCGTGATCGGACGGATGGAGAAACTGAGGCGATATGGTTTGTTAGCCTTGATGACATCGCGTTCCATGGGGCCAGGACCACAGGATGCGCCACCAAGACCACGAGTGGCCGAGGAAAGAACCAAGACCGTTTTATCTGTCTTCTTAGGCAGTTCAACAGGGTGATTTGCCAAGATAAGATCCGTGGAGGTGTAAGGCAGGGCAGAGAAGGCAAATGGAGCTTCCAAGGTGCCAAACAACAGGCCTGTTCCCTTGTTATTCGTCAAGGCAACCCAACGAGTCCCTTCATGGTTGCCACAATCTTGAGGACGACCATAGGGGAAGAAGGAATCCTTAACTGTGGTGGTGTATTGTCCCAGAGGCATGCCAGACTTGCGGTCAGCATAGTTTTCAATAGGACCACGACCATAGTAGGTGATCTTGTTCAGAGCTTTTGGAAGTTGAAGCTCATAGCCAAGTCTCAGGAGGTCGATATTGTTACCACGAGGTAGGAGGACAGACTGGCAGGAAATGGTGCCGTCAGCATAGATGGTCCACTCAATGTTATTGATGAAGTGGGTGGCCGTATCATTGAGCTTTTTCTCCGTCTTGGGTTCAATCTTGGTGTTGTTGCCACCGAAGTCGACAAGGCGTTCAGATTGAACACCAGAGACCTTGATGGACTGCTTCACCGTGACGAAACCTTGCCCCTTCGTGACGTCATAGCTAATAGGCGTGTACTTGAAGGAACGCAACCCGTTGTCCAAAGCTTTTTCAAGAACGCCGGGTTCATTGCTCGAGGCACAACGGATAGCATTGACTGACATCGGGGTCTTCAGAAGTTGAGTACCCCCTACAGTCAGTTGATCAAGTTCGCCCGTTTGGTCATTGAAATGAACCGAGAAGTTCTTGCCAGAGATGGTGAAGCGGTCATTGCTGACAGACAATTGACCCGCAGGCGCCTTGAACAAGGGCTTTTCGCCAGAAGCGGGTAGATCAATTTGATCGAAAGCTTGTTCATATCCCTTGGCTGCCCAGAGAGAATCGTTCTTCAGACGGAAGCTAATGCGGACGGAGTATTCGTCTCCATTAGTGGCATTTTGAGGAAGGAAGTCAGCAGGCACTTCGACCGTTTGGCGAGGACCAACCGTTGGAAGATTGAGAGTGCCTTTCTTCACTTCCTTGCCATTGCAAAGGAGAGTCCAGACGACATCGTAATCAGAGAGATCCTTGAAGTAGTTCTTGTTGAACACAGAGATCTTGCCGTCCTTCAGGGATGCAGTGATGTTCTGATAGACGTGCTTAACTTCAAAGTAGCCAGGTTCTGGCGTACGGTCGGCAAGGATTGTGCCGTTGAAGACAAACTGACCGCTGTTGGGTTGATCATTGAAATCGCCACCGTAGCAGATCATTTTCTCGCCGTTAGGAAGAGTCTTGTAGAGACCTTGGTCAACCCAGTCCCAAATGGAACCACCCATGATGCGATTGGAAGACTCAATGTGCTCCCAATAATCCGCCAGGTTGCCCATGGCGTTCATCATGTTGTGAGCGTATTCGGAGATGTAGAAAGGTTCCTTACCGCCTGCTTTCCCATTAGCCATGGATTCGACCCAACCGACAGATGGGTACTGGTTTGACCCCATGTCCGTAATGTCATTATTACGTTCATAGTGAGTGGGGCGAGACAGGTCGCGAGCCTTGATATTCTTTTCTGCGATCTTGAAGTTGCGACCAGGGCCAGCTTCGTTACCGAGAGACCAGATCACCACGGAAGGGTTGTTCTTGTTGCGTTCAACCATTGCCATGATGCGAGCCACGTGAGCATCTAACCATTCAACAGGGTGAGAGAGAGATTCCTTCCCATAGTAATAGCCGTGAGACTCAATATTGGCTTCATCTTCAATGTAGATCCCGTATTTGTTGCACAGGAAATAGAAATATGGATCGGCAGGATAGTGAGAGTTGCGAACATGGTTAATGTTCGCTTGCTTCATCATCTTGACTTCCTTTTCCATTTCTTCACGGGAAACATAGTGACCCGTTGAAGGATCATTTTCGTGACGGTTGACTCCCTTCAATTTGACAGGCTGACCATTGACAAGGAATTCCTTGTCCTTGATGACCACGTTGCGGAAGCCTACTTGGGAGGAGACCATTTCGACTGATTTGCCTGAGGCATCTTTCAGTTCAAGAACCAACGTATAAAGGTTAGGTTCTTCAGCAGACCAGAGGAGAGGTTTGGAGTAGATGCCCAGGAGAGAGGTTTTGAAGTCCTTGATGCCCGTCAGGCGCAGAGGCTTTTCGGTGACACCATCGTATGGAGCATCTTTGGGAGTAACTGGTTGGACGAGTTGCCCCTTGCTGTCATAGAGAGCCATCGAAATAGAATAGCCCGTCAGATCCGTCTTTTTAGAGAGTAGATTGCGGACATCAATATCAACCATCAGACGCCAATCACCGTGAGGATTACCAGGTTGTGTTTCATCGGTGGTGAGAGCCCAGTTCTGTTGGTCAACAGGGTTCGTATGAACAAAGAAGTCGTTTACGTGAACCTTGGGAAGAGAGAAGAGAGAAACTGTGCGGAAAATGCCCGAGAGTCGGAACATGTCTTGGCATTCGAGGTAGGCACCATCGGAATGGCGATAGACTTCAGCCGCTACAACGTTCTTCCCCTTTTGGAGGTAGGGGCTAATGTCAAAACGAGCTGGGTTACGAGAATCCTTAGAGAAGCCGACATACTTGCCATTGATCCAGAGGTAGAAGAAGGAATCGACGCCATCAAACTGGATGTAGACCTCGCGACCATCCCAATCGGCAGGCACTTCAAAGTCGCGTCTGTAGGAGCCGACAGGGTTACGTTCATTGTAAGAGGTGTAGCGCTTGTCCTTTGGCTCCTTCATGACATAGGGCCAATCCCTTTCAAATGGGTAAGGTTGGTTGGTGTAGATAGGCGTACCGTAACCTTGAGTTTGCCATGAGGCAGGAACCTTGATGTCCTTCCATCCGGAGACGTCGAATTCAGGCTTAAAGAAATCCTTGGGGCGAGCGTCAGGATCCTTCGCCCAGTTGAATTTCCATTGTCCGTCTAAGGATTTCCACCACTTGCTATTTTCAGGGAGGATTTTGAGGGCAGACTTGAGATCAGAAAAGCTAGCGAAAGTGGCTACAGGAGCTTCTTTATTGAGCTGAAGGTTCTGTTCTTGTTCCCATTCTAGTCCGGTAGGAGCCAGATCATCATCCACATTGGGTGCCGCAGACGCTCCTGTCATTGAGCAGACAGTAAGAGCCGTCCAGGCTAAAAACCATGCTTGGCGAGTTCTCATGAATAATTTGGGTTATCTCAGTTGTTGGGATAGGACGGTTGGATAGATGTCCGTAAAGTATACGGGCCGTCCCTTTTATTTCTAACATCATTTGCCCAGTTTGCAAGAAATCAACCCTTTGCGAGCCAGATTGCCCGATCTACCCATGGAGATGAAAATGGTACCGAGAACAACAGGAAAAACGTCGACGGTTCAAGAAGAATCTATAGGGTTAATTAATAAGGAATTTTAAGATAAAGTTAGCTTGCGTTAACAGAGGAATTGTTCTAGTAGGCTTTAATATGCAAATCCAACATTCCCTCAGAGTTGCTGAGAAGATTGCGTTGACGGGGTACGTGGTGGCGACAGCTTCCATGGCAATGGCAGAGAACCAAGCGAGTACTTCTGCCGAACAGCCGACATTGATGCCAGAAGTTGTTGTAGCAGATCAGTCTGAGTCTGCATTTAGAGCTAACAAAACATCGAGTGCGACAGGCTTTGATATGCCTGCTGAACTTGTCCCTCAGACAGTTAATGTGTTGACTCGGGAATTGTTGGATGCAACCAATGTGGATAGCCTTGATGCGGCAACTATGTGGGATACCTCTGTCGGTTCTGGTGGTTCCTCTCTGTATTCCAGAACTTCTGGTCAGTACACTATCCGCGGTTATGCCGCTAGTGATGTCCTTGTCCAAGGGATGCCATTGCCAACGGGGATGGGTACCGTTTTGGATACGGCAATGATTGACCAGATCGATGTGGTCAAGGGGCCTATCGGCTCTCTGGAAGGCGGTCAAACGAGCACGCTTGGACCTTATGGAGCAGGCGGTAGTATCATCCTGAAAATGAAGCAACCATTGATGGAAAATAGCACTTCATTGACTGCATACGCTCGCTTGACAGAAGGCGGTGGCCAGAAGTATCGCGCTATTGTTGATGATAACAGAGTCAACAAGGAGGGAACATTCGGTGCCAGAACAGTTGTTAGTGCAGAATATGATCATCCGTTTTGGCTCAAGGGGGCAGATGGTGGACAACGTTATACGATAGCTCCTTCATTCACTTGGAAGCCAGATGCACGTTCCAAGTATGTATTGAATGCGAGTTTCCAATACCAAGACATTCCTGCCTACCAAGGTGTACCTGTGTTAGGAGGGCACTTCGTTTCTCCTTATTCGGCATGGTTCGGCGGTTCTGAAGCCCGCAATGAGTACAAAGGCGTACTCCTTCAAGGTCATGCCGAATGGAAGGCTGGTCACCACTGGACGATTCGTTCAGGAGCAGGGATGGGGTATAGTGATGTTGACTACAACATGTGGGCGGTGGCATCAACAGCACCTAATAAGAAGATGGCCACCCTCGACTACTATAATTCTATCGTTGAGACAGGAACGGCCAACTATGAATATGCATGGGCTGATGTGAAATACCTGACATGGAACTGGTACACTCAGGGATTAGCCAAGTACAAGACAGGAGAAGTTGACCATGAATTCCTTGTTGGATTGGACTACACAGGTCGTAGCCAACGTGGGAACTCCTCCTTCAAGACGACAGACCAGAGATTCAGTATTTCAAATCCTGAAGTGCCTATTTCTATGGGGCGCATCTATACGGCAGCCACGGAAACGGAACGTACGTTACAGCGCGCTGGGTTTACACTCCAAGAACTGGCTAAGTGGAACAATTGGAACTTGCTTGTAGGAGGTAAGGTGGACACTCACTTCAGTGATGAAGGTAACAGTGCCTCTTCTTTCAGCCCAAGAGTTGGTTTGTCTCGCTCATTGGGGGATCATGTGGTGCTCTTTGGTAACTTTGCTCGCACATCTGCTCCCAATTTTGGTTATGAAGGCGTTGATGGCAAGGAGTTGACCGATAGTTGGACCGCCAATCAATACGAAGGTGGGGTTCGTGTGAATCCTGTCGGTAACTTGTGGTTGAGTGCGTCTTGGTTCATGATTGAACAGAGCAATACGCCAGAAACATCTACTAGCGACCCCACAAAGTATGAAACGTACGGAAAGAGTCGTTCTAAGGGATGCGAAGTGACCTTATCAGGCAATATTACCAAGGCATGGAGTTCTTATCTTTCGTACACATTCCAGAAGTACAAAGACATCGACTCAGGTATTAGCTTTGACCGCAACCCACCACACGCTGTGGCTTTGTGGCAACAGTACGAAATCCAAGGTGGTGCTCTTTCGGGCACGAAACTTGGTCTAGGCTATCGTTTCCGTGACAAGAGTTATGCGACTCTCAGAGGGAACAAGATCGCAGAAAACTACACGTTGCCTTCCTACAATGTGTTCGACTGCGCTGTTGAATTCCCATTGCCCACCACAGCATGGCTCAATGAAGCGAGCTTGCGTTTGGCTCTCTACAATATCTTCAATGAGAAGTATGTGGCTTCCGCACGTCACGCTGTGCAGTGCTTTACAGGCGATCCTCGCACCTTTGAGATCTGTCTGAAGACGAAATTCTGATCTTAACGATTTATGGAATCATCGGTTGTACATTTGGAGAAAGTCACGAAATCCTTCCCTTCGGGAGAGGGAAAAGTTGAAGTACTCAAAGGCATCACATTGAATGTGGAGCAAGGTGAGTACATTTCCGTGATGGGAGCTAGTGGCTCTGGCAAATCGACTCTACTCAACATTGTGGGTGCATTGTTGAGATCAGATGGTGGTTTGGTGAGCATTGCTGGCAAGAACCTATGGAATCTCAGTGACAAGGAACTGACATTGTTCCGTCGCCGAGACCTAGGCTTTATCTTCCAGATGTACAATCTGATTCCTAGTTTGAGCGTCGAGGAAAATGTTCTTCTGCCCATTTTGGCTGATAATAAGAAGCTGAAGCGCTCTGCTACCGCAGACAAAGAGGCGCAGACCTTTACCCTGGAAGATTGTCATCGCATCCTCGAGCGAGTTGGTTTATCTGGGAAGGAAAAGAGAAAACCAGGTGAGCTGAGTGGCGGTGAACAGCAACGAGTGGCCATTGCCCGGGCTCTTTTCCACAAACCATCACTTGTTTTAGCGGACGAACCCACGGGGAATTTGGATTCCACGAACTCAGAAATCATCGGCGAGCTGTTCCACTCCTTACACCAAGAGACAGGGACAACCATGATGGTCGTGACCCATGAACCTTCCGTCGCCTTGTGGGGACAACGGATCATTATCCTTCGTGACGGTCGCATTGCAGCAGATGAGTCCACCTCTCGGTTTGCTACATCGACCGAATTGGCTTCCTTTTACCAAGAAGTGATACACTCCTAACGGCGATGATGGGAATACGATTCATTATTGCAGAGGCTATTCATCGTCCTGGTCGCATCATTTCAGGGATTGTGGCGATGATGGTCTCCGTGTGCCTGATCATCTGGTTGATGGGGAGTTATAATACTCTGATCAGTGGGTTCGGCAATGAGGCTGATGCCTATATGGGTGAATACGATTTTTGTGTTGTACCCATGCAACGTGGAGGCATGCCTGGCAGTGGCCCTCAGAAAGGTGGCGATGGCCAAGGAATGGGCTTTGGTTTCTTGGGCAACAGCCTTAAAGGGTCTTCCGCGATAAAGAGTCAACAAGTTGGGCAATCAAAAGGAGAACGACCTTCAAGAGGGGCAGGTGACGTGCCTGTGAGAGGTATGGGGCGTCCCAACCTTACAGGTGGGGCTAGACCTCCAATGTCCCAAATGCCACAAGATGGAGGAAAAAGTGAACGCCCCAGTGGCGGAGCTTTCTCGTCACTTGTGACAGGAGATGCTTCTCTTCCTAAAGATCTGGTGGAGGAGCTTCTCAAGGAACCTACAGTTGAATTTGTCCATCAAGCTCTCCAGGTCCGTATTCCTATGGGGAAGCTTTCTACTGACTCATCAACTCTAGATGATGAAATCCGCAAGAGAATGGGAACCCCATCGATGGGGCCCATGCTCGTTGCTTCCGATGCATCACATTGCCCTTTCCATTTAGAAGACGGAGATTGGCCAGACATGAGTCAATCCCATGCCTTGGAAGGCGTTTTGGGGTCGGCCTCTGCCAAGACTTTAGGTGTCAAGGTGGGGGACTCTGTGGAGTTGAGAGCTGGAGCTCGCATTACTCATGTCAAGATTGTCGGCATCATCAAGCAATCTCGCGATAATGGTGGGGTAGGCGGAGGTGGAGGCCCGGCTTTGGCGACATTGACGGTTCCTTATCAAATCTATCAGCAAATTACAGGAGCTTCTTGGTCGCCCAATCTCCTTTCATTAAAGCTCAAGGAAGGAGTCGACAAAAAGGCCTTTAGAGAACATTGGCAGGTTCGCTTGGCACAGTCAGGGGTAGGATTTGCAGACACCGAGAGTGTGAGCCAAGGGATGAAGCGAGATCGCACCGTCCAAGCCATGAAAGCTAGCGCTAACTCAGGTATTGGCCTAGTCCTGTTTTCGTGTATTTTCATTATCTTTACGACATTGAGCATGGGGGTGAGAGAACGTTCACGACGTTTAGCTCTCATGCGTGCCATTGGCATTAGCAAGAGGCAGGTGGTTGCCATTGTTTTTGGAGAAAGCCTATTGCTGAGTATTCCCGCTGTGATTGGTGGATTACTTGCTGGGTGGATTCTTGTTGCCGTGCTTGGTGATGCAGGTTGGATCGAGTCCTTCCCAACATGGACGACAATTGCTGTGGCCTGCGTTTGTGCTGCAGGAGGAGGCCTACTTGCTTCCATTCTCCCAGCTTGGAAGGCAACCCGAATTGATCCCGTTGAAGTGCGTAGTGATGCCTTTGAAAGCAAACTGACAAACTCGGGACGGACGTGGTGGATTTTAGGGGTAATCGGTCTTTTGGCTTGGAGCATTCAACCCTTGGCCTTGCTTATCCCCGATCTCCCAGAAAGCGTTGTTCGCCCGATTTTCATTCTGGGGGGATATCCAGGGTTGATCATCGGCGTTTTGTGTTTAGCACCAGCTTGTGCCGTGGCTTCTGAACGAATACTGGGACCTTGGGTGGCTCGTTTACTCGGTTTGCATCCTTCTTTGTTGAAGATGCAACTGACTGGGCATTTGGCTCAGAGTGCAGGAACTGCGGTTTCGATGACGGTGGGCTTAGGGCTTTTTATGGCTATTCAGATTTGGGGGTATTCTATGCTTGTTCCCTTTACGCCCGATCAATCGATGCCCAACACGCTGATTTCCTTCTTGCATACGGATTGGGCTCCTGATGACTGTGCTTCTGCGATCCAGAAAGTGGGACAGTCTCCTGACAAACTTCATCCCATTTATGTAGAGGAGCCAGACATCAATGCGCAACAGTTGGCGAGTCCGCAATTTGCTGGCAATCGCCAGAAGTCCGTCGTGATAGCAGGCCTTCCCTTGGCCAAAATGTTTGAAGGACCTCAGGCCTGTCTGAATTTGCAGTTTGTCCAGGGCAATTTGAAGGAGGCTCTTCAGATGATGTCCCAAGAACCTGCTATTCTTGTTCCTGACACCTTCGCCAATACCGTTCACATGAATGTTGGAGATATTCTGAAACTGGATAATCCTTCTGTTCCTGGAGAAACTCAAAATTGGAAGATTGCGGGAGTAGTGTCGATGCCAGGTTGGCATTGGCTGACTAAGACGAGTGGTATTCGTGTCCGCAACGGTGGTTTCATTGCAGCCTTTGTGTTGGCAGATGCACAGCAGGTGAAGTCTCATTTTAAACTGGATCGCATACGTTTCTTTTGGGGCAATGTTATTGAGGGAACTGATCAAACGGCATTGCAGAAGAATCTTGAAGGCTTGTTGGCTGACTCATCTTCTCACGCCGAATCCACTCAGGAGAGAGGCGTTGAGTTGCGCCCTATGGTGAAGGTGACTTCTCGACAGTCTTTGACCGAATCTGTGGGACACCGAGCTGACAGCGTCTTAACTGCCATGAGTCGCTTGCCTATCATTGCTCTCATTATTGCCGGTCTGGCTGTGATGAATACGATCATGGCTTCGGTGAGAACGCGTCGCCACGCCATTGGTGTGATGCGTGCCGTTGGGGTGACTCGTAGCCAAGTGGTCCGGTTGATTTGGGCAGAAGGGATTCTTCTGGGCTTAGCCGCTGTTATCCTCAGCTTCTGCTTGGCTCTTCTTGTTTCTTGGGGAGCTTTAGAAATCCAGCGCTACGGTTATCTGTTTGGTGCTATTGTCCCAGAGATCTCTATCCCATGGACTCATCTGGCCGTAGGAACAGCTCTGACTCTCATCCTCTGCTGGTTGGCAGGAACGGCCGTTGCCGCAGGCCTCTCTCGTCACCAAGTAACGGAACTCTTAATGGATACTCCTGAATAGAGCGAATTGATGAACTACTTGGAGAGTCGTCCTGGTAGTTAAGAGGAGTGGATATAAGACAAGCGCTCAGAGAAAGCTCCGAGCGCTTGTCTTTGAATTTATACTGAGTGGTTAGTTACAGAGCGATAGCCCACAGGACTTTAAGGTAGCGTCCTTCAGGATATGTGCTCAAGAAGGGGTGATCCCAACCAGGACCAGTTACTGCCATAATTTGTAGTTTGCGACCTTGGCGTTGGGCGGCTTTGATGACGACTTTCTCGAACTCAGAGGGCGATAGTAAACCCGAGCAGGAACAGGTCACAAAGAGACCTCCAGGACGCAGACATTGAAGCCCGAGCATGTTGAGGTCATGGTATTTTTTGATACCTTCATCATAGCCATCACGCCCCAAGATCAGTTTAGGAGGATCTAGCAGAACCACGTCGAAAAGTTTGCCATTGCGAACCATTTGACGGGCATAAACAAAGGCGTCGGCATGGACGAAATCGATGCGTTGTTGGTTGATGTTGGCATTGCGTTTAGCCATGGCAATAGCCTTTTCATCGAGGTCGACGCCAGTGACTTCAGAGGCATTTCCCAACATTTTAGCAGAGATTGAGAACCCGCCACTGTAGCAACAGAGGTCGAGTACCTTGGCACCTTTGACAAGAGTGGAGAACTTGAGTCGGTTATCACGTTGGTCGCAGAAGAAGCCAGTCTTGTGACCTTGGGCGAAGTCGACCTCATAGGTGATTCCGTTTTCGACAATTTTAACCGTACGGACAGGAGCAGAGGGACAAGGATCCTGCTTTAGGTCAATTCCTTCCATGCGAGCAATAGCCTCGTCGACTCTGATCACGTGGCGCTTGGTGCCCAAGAGACGATGGAGTAGGGGAATCCAACGGTTGAGACGCATCCATACACCCAAGGTACTGACATCAAAGCTGAGGACATCGGCATAGCGGTCAACGATGAGGCCACCAATGCCATCCGAGTCACCATGGAGGACACGGTAAGCATTGGTTGTGTCATCGAGGTGAAGAGTTTCGCAACGCAATTTGACTGCAGCCTTGATTGTTTCATCGAGGGTATCTTCTGTGATGAGGTCTTTGCCGTGATAGAACATGCGCAGAGGAGTTCGGCTTTGTTCATTCCAGAAGCCGGCGCCAAAGAGTTCGCCATTTTTGTCATAGACATTGACGATTTGGCCGGGTTGGGCTTCATGGCAAACGGCGCCAATCATGCGAGGGAAAACGGCTGGATTGTAGGAAAAGTATTTAAGTTCGACCCAGGGTTTTACCCAATCTTCGCTTCCTGCGGGAGTGCCATCGCGCAAGGTCAGTCTTTTTCTAGGCTGAGGAGAGGAGAAGTTAGAGGGCTTCTTCGAGTATTTGGAGCGTTTGTGGAATGGATGTTCTTCAGGCATTGCCGTATCGATCGTTCTGTAAGTTAAGCGCTTGTTTTGGAGTAGTGCTTGATGAAGTTGTTGCGGAGAGCCTCTTTCCAGTGAGTGATGGGATGCTTCAACACGCTGGCTAGTTGAGCAGAGGACATGGCTGTGTGTCTGGGGCGAGCATCCCTAAATCCGCTTTGTTCGTCTAGCTTTTGTTCAGATAATTCTCTCGTCTTGATATTCAATCCTAAGTCTGTGGCAATTTCAATAACGGCTCGTGCGTAGTCTGCCCAGGAAACAGGATCGCCCGACTGACAAAGGTGGAGAATACCACTCGGCATTTGATCTCCTGCCTGAGAGAACAAGACAAGCCAGTCGGCTAATTCGTCGACAGAGGTGGGCATGGAGAATTTATCAGAGATAACCTTCAACGCTTCACCTTGGATGATGCGATTCAAAATGCTCTCAGGGAAAGAAGGGCGTTTTGGGTTGCCGAAGACCCATGAGACGCGAGCAATCAGAGCTTGAGGGTAAGCCTCTGATATTCTCATTTCAGCTTCCCATTTGCTTTCTCCATAAATGTTAATGGGCTTGCATTTTGAGCTTTCATCCTTGAGTCCTGGGCGTCTTCCGTCCAAGACATAATCGGTGCTCAAGTGAATGAAGTGTTTGCCCTCTTGGGCGCAGACGTGAGCTATGACCTCAGGTGACATAACATTGACGTTGTGAGCCGTAATGATGTCATCAAAACAAGCCTCAATACCACTGATGGCGGCACAATTAACCACGACATCGGCAGGATTCGATCGAATCAAATGTTCGACGTTTTCGGGGTAGTTGAAATCGCAGTCGGTGCGTCCCCATGCGATGACAGGGTAGCCTGCTCCCTGTAGTCTTTGAACAAGGATGCTTCCTACACGCCCATGGGCACCGAGAACCAGTGTCGTCATGGCGCATTGATATACTGATCCAGGGCATCAGACGAGACAAATTCCTTGGATGCCATGAGTAGATTAGTCATTGAAGTAGATAAATTTAACAAGAGCCCTTAGCGAGGTTTCCTCTTAGCAAAATTCCATGACAGCTGAGGAACTAAAGACGATGGTTCAAGTGTATGTCACCGTGTTGAATGAATAAGAAACTGCTGTAACGAGGATTTTCTGATTGTCAGCCCAGATGAATCTGGGTTTACTTTGGAGATTATGGACGATCCTGTCATTCTTTCACGTTTACAATTCGCTCTGACGGTGATGTTTCACTACCTATTCCCGCCCATGACGATAGGTCTAGGCGTGCTCTTGGTCGTCATGGAAGGGCTTTGGATTAAGACCAATAATGATATCTATCATCAGTTGGCAAAGTTCTGGACGAAGATCTTCGGGATCATCTTTGCGCTTGGTGTGGCCAGTGGAATTGTGATGGAATTCCAGTTTGGAACCAACTGGGCGACCTACTCGCGTTACGTGGGGGATATTTTCGGGAGTGCCCTTGCCGCTGAAGGAATCTTTGCGTTCTTTTTAGAGTCTGGATTCTTGGCCCTTCTCTTATTTGGATGGGACAAGGTGGGCAAAAAGTTGCACTTCTTTTCTACCTGTATGGTGAGTTTAGGTGCTCATTTCAGTGCCATATGGATTATTGTAGCGAACTCCTGGATGCAGACACCTGCGGGCTATAAGATTGTCCAAACCGCAGTGGGGCCGCGAGCCGAGATGACGAGTTTCATGGATGTGGTCCTTAACCCCTCCACTGTTGATCGTTTGACGCATACAGTGGCAGGTGCCTGGCTCACAGGAGCAGCTCTTTTGTTGAGCGTATGTGCATGGTATTTGTTGAAAGGACGATTCGTCGATTTTGCCAAGAAGGGGATGAAAGTCGGCTTAGTTGTGGGTATGGTCGCTGCTTTAGCGATGGGGATGACGGGAGACCACAGCGCCCGAGGTGTTGCCAAAGAACAGCCTGCTAAGTTTGCTGCGATGGAAGGCGTCTTCGAGACGAGTTCCAATGCTTCGTTCCATTTGTTCGGGCTTATAGATCCTGCGGACAAAAGCTTCACTGGGATTTCTGTTCCTAGTATTTTAAGTTATCTCACGTTCCAACGAGCGGATGCCGAAATCAAGGGATTGGATGCCATTCCCGAGACGGAGCAACCGCCTATTTCACCTGTTTTTTATTCCTTCCATGTGATGGCGTATTTAGGGTGTGCCATTGGAGCTCTCCTTTTACTGGGGATTATTGGATGGTGGAAGGGATGGCTCTTTAGTTGCCGATGGCTTTTGTGGTGCTTCGTCTTCCTTGTGTTAGCGCCACAGATTGCTAACCAACTTGGGTGGATGGTAGCCGAGCTCGGTCGCCAACCGTGGATTGTGTATGGCGTGCTGAAGACTCAGGAGGCGGTTTCCCCTACTCTGAATGCCTCACAAGCACTATTCTCCTTACTCATGTTCTGCTTGATCTATGTCCTCTTGTTCTCCGTGTTCATTTACCAGATGACTCACAAGATTACGCAAGGACCTTATCTAGTCTCTGAAGAAGAGGACGACATGGGGCATGGAAAACAACAAATACCTTTTGTGGACTAACCTTTAACCTGATCCAAAACAATGTTTGAAGGATGTGATCTCAATGCTGTGTGGTTTGTTTTAGTGGGCGTGTTGTTTGCTGGCTATGCCATTCTCGACGGCTTCGATTTGGGAACAGGCGTCTTACTCATGTTTACCAAAGAGGATAGAAACAGACGCCTAATGCTCAATGCTGTGGGTCCTGTGTGGGATGGTAATGAAGTGTGGCTCATTACGGGGGGCGGAGCTCTCTTTGCCGCTTTCCCGAATGTTTATGCGAGTGCTTTCTCTGGCTTTTACATCGCCTTCATGTTGCTTCTCCTGGCCTTAGTCTTTCGGGCTGTTTCCATTGAGTTTAGAAGTAAACAGAGTATGCCATGGTGGCGGCAAACGTGGGATTTAGCTTTTTCCATTAGTAGCTTGTTGGCGTCCCTGCTCATTGGGGTTGCCATTGGCAATGTGGTGGTAGGCATTCCGCTTGATGCACAAGGCAACTTTACGGGTACGTTCTGGAGCTTACTGAATCCTTATTCGCTCCTCTTGGGATGCACAACGGTTGCTCTCTTTACTATGCATGGAGCCATTTACCTCGTCCTGAAGACGGAAGGTGATCTCCAACGCCGACTCCGTCGCGTGGTGCGCCCTATCATGATTATTTTCCTCGTTTTGTTGGCGAGCCATGTCTTTGCGACGCTCCTTGCGGTACCTCATTCTGTGGCTTCACTTCGGGAGAAACCATGGCTTTTGTCGATTGTTGTGTTAGGGGCGGTATCTGCGGGTATGATTCCTGTATTTTTGGCCAAGCATCGCGAAGGTTGGGCATTCCTTTCTTCCTGTGGAATGATGGGGTGTTTAATGATTATGTTTGGCGCATCGATGTTCCCGAACCTGCTGTATTCACAGCCCAACAGTGAGAACTCCTTGACCATCTATAACAGTGCTTCAACGCCACTTTGTCTAAGCGTTATGACGTGGATTGCCATTGTGGGGGTGCCTCTCGTTCTTGCCTATTCGGCGGCGATTTACTGGATATTCCGAGGCAAAGTGAAGCTTACCGACGGGAGCTATTAATAACAATCAAGCCAGAGCGTTGGTGACAACACTCTGGCTTGAAAAATGTTAAGAACTTAGATTCGGCAATTATGCTAACCCAAGTTTGGCGCGGAGGGCTTCGGTAACCATCTTGGGGTTAGCCTTACCCTTCGCCGCCTTCATGACCTGGCCAGTGAGCCAGTTGAGCAACTTCTCATTGCCGCCGACGATTTCAGCCACCTTGTCAGGGTTATTGGCCACAACTTCATCTACGATAGCATCAAGGAAGGACGTATCAGCTTTTTCAAAGCCCAATTGCTTGGCTGCTTGTGCGGGCGTCAATTCAGGATGATCCCAGAGGAGCTGGAAGACATCCTTCGCTTGGTTATTGGAAACGGTCCCATCATCGATGATAGCAATGAGACCCGTAATAGCTTCTGGGCGAACAGGGCATTGATCTGGTGTCAGTCCCTTTTCATTCAGAATCCCCAAGACGTTATTGATGACCCAGTTGGCGATTTTCTTGCCCAACTTAGGATTTGTGGCTGCTGCTTCAAAGTAGCGGACAAGCTCGAAATCTGAGACCAACACGTTGGCATCGTAATCGCTCAGACCGAAGTCCTTAACGAAACGCTGTTGCTTTTCCAGAGGAAGCTCAGGAACGAGTTCTTGCATGGCGGCGACCATGTCGTCGGTGTGAACAGGAACGAGGTCTGGGCAGGTGAAGTAGCGGTAGTCGTGCGCATTTTCCTTCGTGCGCATCAAGATACTTTCCCCACGGTCGTCATCCCAACGACGAGTCGATTGGATTTGAGGAATGCCACGATCCAACTCATCACATTGGCGACGGATTTCGTACTCAAGAGCACGACGAACAGCGCCTGTGGAGTTGATGTTCTTCATTTCAATCTTTTCGCCCAATTCTTCTTGGCCGATGGGGCGGAGTGAAACGTTAACGTCGCAACGCATTTGACCCTTTTCCATGTCCGCATCAGAGACGCCACCGTAGATTACGATTTGTTGGAGCGACTTCAGACAAGCATAGGCTTCTTCAGGAGAATGAAGATCGGGATCCGTCACGATTTCCATGAGGGCTGTTCCTGCACGGTTGTAGTCGATGAGCGTGTAGCCTGCATGGTGAGTCAGTTTGCCTGCATCTTCTTCCAAGTGGATGTGGTTGAGTTGAGCCGAGCGGAAAGCAGGAAGTCCTTTTTTCACCACATCATTGGGATAGCACCAAGGATAAAGAGGAATCGACCCGCCGATGCAAAGAGGTAAATCCAACTGAGAGGTCTGGTAATTCTTCGGCATATCAGGGTAGAAGTAGCTCTTACGATCCCACTTAGAAATTTGAGGGGAATGGCAACCGAGCATGAGACCGGTCAGGATCGTGCGTTCAATGGCATACTTATTAAGAGTGGGAAGAGCACCCGGAAGACCCATGCAGACTGGGCATACGCAGGTATTAGGTTCCTCGCCAGACGATGCCTTGCAAGAGCAGAACATCTTGCTCTTTGTTTTGATCTGACAGTGGATTTCCAGTCCAATCGTGACGATATAATCTGAAAGTGGCATGTGGATAAACGGTAGTCGGTTAAGTCCCCTGATTTGACGCTGATAACCTAGGATTCAAGCCCCGACCTGTCGAGCAAATTCACGTGTATGCACATGATCTGAGTGAGTATGGGAGGAAAGCCAGGATCACCCATTTGGAATGTATCCGGGATTGCTAATAGAAGCTAAATGAGTAGAATCAGCGCAGATTGCGCATCTTTCTGACCAGCTGATCATTTACAATCTATTATGTCGTTTAGCGTTTTAGCCAGAGATACGAAGACGGCTGCTCGTCGAGGGCGGCTCGTATTGCCACATGGGGTTGTCGAGACCCCGATTTTCATGCCTGTGGGGACTCAAGGGTCGGTGAAGACTCTTCATCCTGATGATTTGGAGGCGTTGGGTGCTCAAATTATTTTGGGCAACACGTATCACTTGTGTCTGAGACCGGGAGATGCCGCAATTCGTGACTTCGGCGGTTTGCATCAGTTCATCAGTTGGGATCGCCCCATCCTGACGGATTCGGGAGGTTTCCAAGTGTGGTCATTAGCCAAACTCCGTAAGATCACGGAAGAAGGTGTTCGTTTCTCTAACCACTTGGATGGCGCATACATGATGCTCAGCCCTGAAAAGTCGATGGAGATCCAAGCAAACTTGGGGAGTGACATTGCAATGCTCTTCGACGAATGCCCACCTTATCCTTGTGACAGGAAGTATGCGGAGAAGTCGTTGGGCTACACTTTGAGATGGGCGACGCGCTGTAAGAATTGGATCGAGGAACACCAACCGAAGTCAGGTCAAGAACCGCAACACCACTTCGGGATTGTGCAAGGTTCCGTCTATGCAGATCTCCGTCGAAAGTGTGCTGAAGAGCTCGCGGCTATGGATTTTGAAGGGTATGCCATTGGTGGTGTTTCTGTTGGTGAGCCTGAAGAAGAAATGCTCCGTGCTATTGACCACACCGCTCCGTACTTGCCAGAGAACAAACCTCGTTACGCGATGGGCTTGGGCACGCCTCCTCAGTTGCTTGAGATGATCGCTCGAGGGGTTGACATGTTTGATTGTGTCATGCCCACACGCTTGGCACGCCACGGAGTGGCCTTGACACCAGATGGACCACTTCACATCAAGAATCAGCGCTATGCCAATGATTTAAAGCCACTTGACCCAGAGGGTCATCCTTCTGTGACACGTTTTTCAAGAGCTTACATCAGGCATTTATTTAAAGCTGGTGAGATACTCGCTTTAAGATTGCTTTCTTTCCAAAATCTTGAATTCTATTTGCGACTGATGGCTCAATCGCGCTGTGCTATCGAGTCTGGAACATTTGCATCCTTTAAGGATGCGTTCATCGCGCGTTATACTAAGAACGAAATCCAATGATATCGATATTAGCACAGGCAGCACAGGCTGCAGGACAGGCAGAAGGTCAGCCCGCAGGAGTGGAGGGATTTTTGGGAAATCCTTTGGTGATGATCGTTGCCATCTGCGTTATCTTCTGGGTACTCATCATTCGTCCGCAGAAGAAAGCCCAAAAGGAACAGCAAGAACGTCTCGCCGCTATGGATAAGGGTGATAAGGTGATTACTACTGCTGGTATTCACGGAACTGTTTCTCACATTGATGAGAAGACCGTTTCTATTCAGGTGGCTTCTGGCGTGACGATCAAGTTTGAGAAGTCCGCAATCATTCACGTCCAAAAGCAAGACGCTGACAAATAAGCATTTCTTCTATTGAAGATCTTTTAACAACGGTCAAGGCTTCCCATGAATACCTTGGCCGTTGTTTTTCAGGCGATCTCACTCGTGCTCATTCGCCGATGAAGATAGGTTTCAGAACGAATTCTGTGCAACTTCTGGAGAATTAAGGGGTATTATTCAACAAGAAATGGATGCTCGATTAATCAAATGGCCCTTGTTGGTAGGAGTGATGGCAAGCGTTGCTTCGGCGTATGCAACAGTCCCCGTGCAACCTGAGAGCTCGGCTGAAAACTTACCCGTTGCTCAAGGGAAACAAGAACCTAAGCATCCGCAAGGACATCGTGGACATGCCGATCGTCTCGCCCATACGTTGATGGTGCGCGACCTCATCTTGCAGAAGTATGACAAGGACGGAGATGGAGCCCTTTCTGCTGACGAGAAGGAACTATTGCTGAAGGATGCGAAGGAGGCTCAGATCGAGGCACGTCGCAAGGTGATTCGTCTCTTTGATACGGACGGCGATGGCAAACTTTCTCCCGCTGAGCGTCAGGCGATGCGTGAACGCATGATGCGTCGAGCTCATACGCCCAGAACGGCAGAGCACCCAGCTCCCACTCCTGAGGATACAGAATTGACAGGAGGAACCCAACCTCCTCCCCCTCACTTCGTCATTTCCAATTCCCGTGGGCAAAAGCTAAAGGTGCGCCCGAGCATATTCTTGCTTTCCATGCAACTGTTGATGGAGAGGTATGATAAGGATGGAGATGGAGTTCTGAGCCCTGACGAAGTGGCTGTGGCTGATAAGGATTCCCATCAGCTGTATGAAGCCAAGGCGACGGAGATCTTGAAACGTTACGATTTGGATGGCGACGGCGTCCTCAGTCAAGAAGAACGCGAACAAGCTATGACTCTGCGCCAGAGTGCTACTGAGTCGGATGATTCCACGCCAGACGATATCGACTTGTTCATTCAAGAAAGCTTCGACACAGAAGTCATGGATTGCCTTGTTGAAGGAGCTAATGAGGCCAAGCAGTCCTCTCAAACGGCTGAGTCTACGGACAGCTCATCAGAGAGCTGAGGGAATGCGGTTGGGGCAGGGATTCGTTGCGCTTTCCCTGTTGATCTGACCTGTTGCTTGTTTTAGGATGCAGGCAATGGATCCTGAGTCAGCTTTTCTCCAATATCTGCAGGTTGAGAAGCAAGTGAGTCCTCACACGTTGGACTCATACCAACGTTCATTGGAGCAGTTTCGTCATTGGAGGGGAACTGCCTTTTCCTCATGGTTGGATTGCCAACCTGACGACTTCCGTTCATGGCTCATGGAAGGCTTGAAGCAGAGCTTGTCCCCAGCCACATTGCGCCTTCGTTTCTCAGCCTTACGCAGTCTGTACCGCTTCCTATTGCGACGGAAGCTGATCTCGGTCAATCCCATGGCTGATGTTTCTCTACCTAAAAAACACCAACACCTGCCTGTTTTCCTGTCTCTTGATCAAGTGATTGAGCTTCTAGAGCTACCTCTCAAGTTGCCCGTTGCTAAGAATGCCCCTGATTGGTTGCCTTATCGCGATGCGGCCATTATGGAGCTCTTCTATTCCTGTGGACTCCGCTTGAGCGAATTGGTCGCCTTGAATGTGCGTGGGATTAACCAATCTTCCCAATGCCTGCGAGTCATCGGGAAGGGAAACAAACAGAGAATCCTTCCTATAGGGGATGCCGCTCTGAAAGCTCTGAATGAATATGTCTTTCGCGCAGGATTACAGGGTGATTCGCCTCTCTTCATTTCTCGCTTGGGCAAACGGATGAGTGCTCGTGCCGTGGAAATGCTCTTGGACAAATACGTCAAGGCTTCGTCTATTCCCTTTGATATTTCTCCTCACAAACTGAGGCATACCTTTGCCACTCATTTGTTGGATGCTGGGGCTGATCTGCGCTCCGTTCAGGAGCTCCTCGGCCACGCCTCCCTTTCCACTACCCAGATCTATACCCACGTTACTCGTGCTCGCTTGGCAGAGGAATATCATCGCGCTCACCCCAGAGCATGAGCCGTTCACACGGTCACATCTCGTCAGATTTATGTGTATTTCTTGGATTCTCTAAAAATGATAATAACTCTTTCTCTGTTAACATTTTGTGTTGTATATTTGATGAAGCTCTTGGTGAGAATGAATAACTCGGGTATTGACAAAACCCTCTGAATAGAGGAAACAGTTGCACCCGCTTAGGACTGTAACCGCGTTTAGCAATGAGTGACAGCGCGGGGAACAGAATTACTTTCAAAATCATTGATATGGCAGTAGCAATCAGACTTACCCGTCAGGGCTCCAAGGACCGCCCTTACTACAAGATCGTTGTCGTTGACAGCCGCAAGCGTCGTGACGGTCGTTACATCGAACAGGTCGGTACATACGACCCAATGCAAGAAGGTGTTAATTACACCCTCGATCTTGAAAAAGTTGACTCCTGGCTTGCTAAGGGCGCTCAGCCCTCTGAAACGGTCAACTCCATGATCCGTAAGTCCCGTCAGAAGTAATCCGGGTTTTACTGACTTCTTTCTATTGAGTTGAGTCTGCCTCCACTTTTGTGTGAGGCAGACTCTTTTTGTGTTCTGACGAAGCTTGTTTTGTTCAAGTTTTCGTCTTTTGTGCCACAGCCTCTGGCCTGCAATGTGAATCTGAAAGAGAAGGAGATGCTCCCTTCTCTAGCTGTTGTTTGATGAGAGTATCGTGCACATGAGCTTGGACGACTACACCGAATCTGGTGCTAGCAATGCTAGCCTGAAAGCAGAAAGCCACTGCGTAGCAGGTGAGCGGTGGGTTATCCTCTCCCCGTGAGTCAGCACTGGTACCTTGTATGCGAATTAGAGTTTGTCTAAAACATAAGAACTCTTGCATTAGAGTTTTGACAGGCCTTCTCCTGAGTTTATGGGGAGGGGCTTTTTGCGATTACAGAGTTCTGGCTATTGCACGGTTGATGACTACTACCAAGGAGCTTTGAAGGTAAAAAGAATCTGAATTGTTGATAAAATAAGTGTAGTTTGCAGAGGGCGTTAAGGATAGGAACTTGTAAATTGAGCTTTGTGGTAGGGATATAAAAAGTTTCG
>CAYNVM010000011.1:0-33926 GCA_964400645.1 uncultured Akkermansia sp.
GTTTAACAAATGGGATAGAGATTACTTAGCCTTCTCAGTTTGCGCAGTACGCTGAGCAGGGGTAGAGAAGAATCTAAGGAGATTCTCATACTTAGGATCCAACTTCTGGTTCGGGAAGTAGACATTCTTATGAAGGAAGACATAAGCGGCGGCTTCCTTGAGATCCAGGGGAGCTGTAGCCAACTGAGCAGGAGACAACTGCTTGTTGCCAGCCCCTTGGATGAACTCAGCCACCTTAGGATCAGCCTGTAAGAGGATGTCCACCGACTTCAGCAAAGCAGATGAAGCAATGGAAGAGGGGGATCCATGCTGGGCGACAATAGCCGTGGCCAAGTTTTCGAGGGCTTGAGCATTGTCATTCTTAGCAGCGAAGGCAACGCCACGTGCATAAGAAATCTGAGCGAGTTGCTTCAAGCTCCACTTCTTCTTTTGAGCCAACATGACCTTGCTTGAGGTCAAGATGTCATCCCAATCGGTACCAGCGAGTTTCCCCAACAGGGAGTTCACTTCCAACTGAGTGGTCATGACAGAAGTTGGAGCGACATATTTAGGGAAGCCATCCGTCAACCCCTTTACAGCGGGCCAGTCCTGCATTTCCACAGCGCAATTCAGCTCCATGAAGGCAGCTTCTTGAGAGTGGTTGTTAGGAAGAGCCAAGAAAGCCTGGTACTTTTTCTTCACAGCGTTGAAAGAGTTGCGAGCCTTCTGGAACTTATTGTTCTGGTAGTCTTCCATCGCAGCGGTGAAGTCAGCGGGTGGTTGCAAGTAGAAAACAGGGAAACTCTTCAGAGGAGTCGTCTGAGGATCCATTTCCATGCGTTGCTTCCACATCACATTCGAGCGATCGCCACCGAGGACGATGACACGAGAAACACCATCAGGTCTGACCACGGCGGTAACCAACGCTTGAGGTTGGGCGGCATCCTGAGCTTGAGCCAATCCACTGACTGCCAAACCTGCAATCAGTAACTTAGTTGCAAAATTGTTCATAAGTTAATTCCTTTCTGATCGATGGTTTATTTCTTACCTTGAGACTCTCTAATCAGGCGTTGGCGTTCAGCCGTATTTCTCTGTTCTTCTGCGACAGCAGGATCAGCACCATACTTCTTAGCCAATTCCTGAACCTGACGCCACTTGTTACGTTCAGGAACAGTCATGCGTTGCAAGTTAGGTTCCGTCAACTTCAGGTAGTTATTAGCGTAGGTCCACGCATTGTAACGGTCAGAAGGCTTATCGACATCGGGTTTGGGCTTATTGCGACGCCACATGACATCCATGACGCCCAGAACGCCTGGTGCAGACCAGTTAATCAAGCCCTTGTACGTGTTCACCAAGTTCATGTAAGCACCGAGGGCTTCATCAAGCTTGTTCTGCTTGTCTAAGGCAACACCCAAGTCAAACATCATTTCTGGTTGGAACTTCTTGTAGGACTTATCTTCCAGGTAGGTCTTTGCTTGGGCTTCCACTTGAGCGTAGTCCTGCTTGTCCATTTCAAAGCGGACCAAGTAAGCTTGGGCTTCTTCCATGGACTTGCGATCAGGATTCTGTTGACCACGTTCTTCAGCCAATGCAGCAGACATGATCTTCACAGCTTCCTCAATCTTGGCATTGTCCTTACTGCGGCCCAAAGCAATGGCACGACCGAAGGTAGCTTCCTTCTTGTAACCATTGTTGCGCTTCAGGATTTCATCGAAGTAGGGCAATGCGTTGAGAGGCTGATCTGTTTCAGCGATGTGGCTACCCAACTTGTTCAAGGTGTACGTTGTCAGGTCTTCAGGCTTGAAGTCCTTCATCAGTTCCTTGAAGAACACGTTGATCGTACCTTCAAGAACAGCCTTTTCTTCAGCCTGTTCTGGCTTGAGTTCTCTCAACTTGTCTTGGTACACGCCAATGACGGCCGTTCTCAACATCGTTCTGCAGGAGACATCGTCAGCACTGACACCAGGGAAATTGTAGAAGTGAGCCTTGATTTCATCCAAGGACAATTCCTTCCCTTGGTTCTTGGCGGCGTCAATGTACATCTTGGTGTAGCTACCGACGGCCTGTTCAACCTTAGAGCTGTTGGCATTGGCCTTACTTTCACGGACGATGATTTCAGCCAATTTTTGGCGTGCGGGTTCATAACCATCTCCACCATCCTTGTGAAGGGTCATGCCAGACACAGCCGTCTGAATGGCGAATGGGTTCTTTTCAGAATCACATTCCTTCCAGAACAAATCGTAGTATTCCTGAGCCTTGGCTTTGTCTTCAGCCTTGCCAGTACTTACATAGTTGGCGACCAAGTTGTAAACAGCTTCAGACAGGGTGCGCTTATCCTCGCACTTGCGAGCAGCTTCGACCGCCTTGATGTACGTTTCATTGGCAGAATCAAGCTTGTCTGGGTCTTGGGACTCCATATTGCCCATCATGAGAAGAGCATTAGGATACACCTTAGAATCAGCCAACTTTTCAACGATCGTTTCGCAGTCTGCCCATGCCTTCTTGTCGGTTTCAGGAGTATTCATCTGCAAGTAGCAGAGAGCTCGTTCAGCCAAGGCATTTGGCATGTAGGGGTTGTTGTCGAAACTTGGATATTTCTTGATGTAAGCCGTGTACGCATCAGCAGCATTCTGCCACTGACCCAAGCTCGTGAAGCTAGAGCCCAAGAAGTAGGCAATCTGTTGCGTGAAGTTAGAATCAGGATAAGCCTTCAAGAAGTCCTGCATCAAAGGAATGGCTTCCTTGAACTGCTTGGTCGATACGAGAGCGATAGGTTCGCAGTAGCAGGCCAAGATATAGAACTTGTTGTTAGGATCAGCAGCGTTGAGCTCCTTCACCTTGCGAGCTTGTTCAATGCAAAGGTCATACTTCTGTTCCTTGAGCAATTTTTCCAAGGAAAGAGTGTTCAATACGGAAGCGTACTTCGAATTCGGGAAATCCTTAAGGTGAGTATTAATCAAATCCTGAGCCTTATTGATATCACCCAAAGACCAGACAATCATCGCACGTTGGTACTGATTGTCTTCGCGTTCCTTCATGTCTGGGAAGCGTTCTTCAAGAATGCGATAGACTGCTTCAGCACCGCGGAGTGAACCAAACTGCTGGAGCTGGCGAGCCATCCCAGTCAGAGCATAGCCATCCAATGGCGTATTCTCATCTGCCAACTTCTTGTAAAGCTTCAGAGAAGCGTCGAGTGCTTTCTTGTTGTAAGAGATCGAGCCATCCATGACGGCCGGCAACTTATCACCCATCTTCTTTTCCAGATCTTCGATCGAATGGGTGACTTCATCCGTATTGGGAACATATCCACTAATGATTGTTGCCAGTTGCAAGTAGGTCAACGAAGCATCGGCATTGCCTGCTTTCTGCTCATCGGCGGCCTTCATCGAGACCTTATTGGAGAGCTTGAAAATGCTAGGACCGTAGCTAGCAATACGGACAGGTCCAATGTTCAAAATGCCAGGGCATCCACGAAGGAAATTCAGAGCATCTTGAGGACGGCCCTGTTCCATGGCACTTTCAACCAAGGTCGTAAAGGCCTGTACCAAGTACTTATCCGAAACGCCGGCGCCCTTGTTTCTGTTAGCCACACACTTAGCCAAAGCATCCAAACCCTTATTGAAGGAGGACTTATCGGACAAGTAGCACTGTGCAAGAATACAATAGAGCTGTCCCGTGTTCACTTTAGCATCTTGCCCCTTGTTGGAGCGTTCCTTCATGAACTTTTCAATGGACTTGATTGCTCCAGCGTGATCCTCAGCCAAGAACTGAGCTTCACCCTTTCTGTACAAAGCGACGTGAAGGAATTCGTTTTCAGGAGAGGGGAATGCGGTGTAGCACTTATCGAATGATTCGATGGCCTTTTGGTATTCGCCCAACTGCATTTGGCACAACCCACGTTGGTAGTAGAACCAACCGAATTTGTCACCAAGCCCTAAATTCTTAGCACGTGTACCATAGGCCTCAATGCATTTGTCCAAGGGGACAACGGCATTAGCCCAGTCGCCCTTCTTCATCGCGGCGATTGCTTCCTTCTGGTACTGTCCTGGGTCGCCCTGAGCTGAAGCCGTCTCAGTGAGCGTCAAACTCATGACGGTAGCTATGGTCAACGCCGAGATCGCTGAAATATACTTGGGTCTCTTCATGATCGTAAACTCTTACCTAATTTATTGCTTACACCTCACTTGGAGGTCAAGCCTTCTTTTGGTTGTCTTTATTAAGAAATGAGCTGCCTTTGCTATGAATGACGATCGGCTCTAGCTCTCTATTTTATAAGGAGAACGGCATGTCTGTCATCTGTAGTTCATTGGCAGAAAAAGAACCTAGCATATACACACGTCTACCTATGAGACATTTGTGAATATGCTAGGTTGTAATCAAATCATATGCTGATTCACCTTTTGGATCTATCAGTCGTCTTAGTCGTCCTTAAGGTCTGTTAATGCCACGGACTTAATGCCTGCTTTTGAAAGGGCATTGAGGACATCAACGACACGTTGGTGAGGAACTCCACCTTCGACCCACAGCTGCACAACGGGCTTAGATCCGATTGCTTCAGCACTGGTTCTCAGGGTGGTCAAAGTCTCCACAAGAACGGGCAATTCGTGGTTGTTAGGATCAGTATCAATCGTGATCTGAGATTCAGGCTTACCCCAATAAATCCCACCACTCACGTCGATACGGACAAGACCTGGTTCAATCTGGGACTTTTCACTAGAAGGTTGTCCCTGTCCAGGAACTGCCATATCAAGCTTTCGTTCTTGGACAATTGACGTTGCCACGAGGAAGTAAATAAGGAGCAGGAAGCAGCAGTCAATCATGGATGAAATATCCATCTTAGGATCTTCATCAGGCACTGCCTCCCTTGTTCTATGTCTGGCCATTTAGTTCTAAAATTATTTTGAGTTATCAGACAATATCAGATCATGAGCCCTTGGCTGGGAGAACACCGAATACCATGTCGATAATCCCCTCAGTCGAAGCAGCACGAATTACCCCACGAGACCCCTTGAACAAGGCTTTTTGGTCACCGCGCAAGTAAATCTTGCATTCATGCCCCTGATTAGTAAACAGCTCCTTCTTACTGTGAATGTATTCCCGAAGTTCCTGATCATTGTTCAGAGGACGGCTATCGTCAGTCCCCCATACCAAATCAGCAGGTGCTCCATCAGGTCTCTTATCACCGTAAACGTTCACGACAATACAGCCATTAGCTGACTTCACTTCTGAAGAGTTAGATGCAATTGGCATCGTCACCTTAGCATCACGCTTAACAGTAATAGCCGTTGAGTTGACCACGAAGAAGATGAGGAGAAGGAACACCATGTCAATCATCGGAGACATGTCCAATGCACCATCTTCTTCAGGCGGTTGAATAGCTTTAGCTTTACCCATACTAAAATTCGCTTCAGGTTCTGCCTAGTCCCTCACCTCTACTACCTCACATGCTTGTAGGAAAGGAGAGGGCTAGGCCCAAAACGGAATCAGCCTATATTAGGCCAAGCCTTCAGGAATGCGGGCTAACTGAGCTTCAGCATTTACAACGTTGATGGAAGTATTGAGCATTTCCTGAACAATACCTACGCATTCAGCTGTGTAACCGTTAGCAATGCCCTTCTGGAAGAAGAAGCATGGCGTTGCAATAATGGAGTTAATAAGACCCCAGAACGTCGTCAACAGTGCAACGGAAATCGTACCTGCCAACTGGGTTGGGTCAGCCTGCCCTGTTGATGCCAACATAGCGAAAGCGCCCACCATACCTTGCACCGTACCGAACAGCCCCAACATAGGAGAAATCTGAGCGCACAAGGCCAACATGTTAATCCACTTGAGGAGTGAACGGCTTTCGTTGGCGGTGAAGTCCATCACAGCATCTTCAACAGCATCGCGGCCCAAGTCTTCTGGACGAGTAGCATCGACGTTTGGAAGAGCATAGGCAACAAGGCGACCCAGGTAAGTTGGGCTTTCAGATGCTACTTCGATGGCGGAACGAACACGGCATTCAGCCATGAGTTGAAGGAGAGTACCCTTCAGATCTTCTGGGCAGAACTTGTCTCTGCGGAGAGCGGAAATATTGAAGACAACCAAGAAAAGAATGATCGCCAAAACGATCATCAAAGGAATCATTGTCCAACCACCATCAATAATCCACTTATCAAGCATTGTCTTGTCCGCTGCCTTTGGAGCATCCTCAGCGGCTTCTTGAGCAAATGCTGAAGACGAAAGGAAAGCAAACACGGCTGCTGAAAAGGCAACGGTACGGTATCCCAACAAGGAAAGGCTCTTCATGGTCTTATAGGTATTGTTGATTAGAAAGATACCCATTCCTTTATCTTTCTTTTCCTGTCCTTGCAAGCACCGATTTCATTTTCCAGTACAAAAGAGAAATATATTTTGTACGTTCACTTAAGCGTCAACACCTAGCATCCGACAAATTGTGCAGCTACTCCGGCACCCCCTCGCTGGGCAGTGCTCCCGCCCATACCAAATCATACGTAAATGAACTTTACACCATTCCTCTTTAGGAAACAGTGACTTAAGATCCTTTTCCACAACATTTACCGTTTTACCTTTACTCAGTTTCCAGCGTCTGGCGAGTCGGAAAATGTGGGTATCCACAGGAAATGCAGGGACTCCAAAAGCCTGAGCCATCACAACAGAAGCAGTTTTGTGACCAACTCCTGGCAAGGATTCCAATCGTTCGAAACTCTCAGGCACTTGGCCATCGAACTCATCCACGAGACGCTGACTCAATTGTACGATAGATTGAGCCTTCCTTTCAGAGAGTCCACATGGACGTATGATTTCCTGAACGACTTGAGGATCTAGACGAGCCATGTCCTGAGGAGTTTCGGCCAGAGCAAATAACTTCGGCGTGACTTGGTTTACTCTCACGTCCGTGCATTGAGCCGATAACAACACGGCAATCAACATGGAATAAGCATCTTTATAGACCAATGGGATGGGCGGTTCTGGGTAGAGCCTTTCAAGCTCTTTTCCAACCAACTCTGCTCTTTCCTTTTTATCCATGACTCGCTCTTTAGATGTGAAATGAGCTGAGAGAAGTCTCTTTCCTCCTCTCAGCTCAGTGTGAAATCTATCCGATGATCGTTAGACTTAGTCAGCCTTGGCAAAGAATCCTTTGTTCCGCTTGTTAGCCAATGCAGCGTACATGGCTCGGCAATGGCGATATCCCGTTCTGTTAGCAAGCACTTCCATACTGGAATCAGGATTACCCCACTGAACAACAGTGATTTCGACATAGCGTCGACCCCACTTCTTCATCAGATTCTTATTCGGTTGGTAGATATCAATAGTTCCTGTACCAACAAGAGCGCTACCGTAGTCGTCAACTACGTAAATGTAGGGTTGGCCCTTGACTCGGAACTTTGTTCCCAAAGGATAAACGGACCAGTCAGCAGCAGCACTGCGAACCGTTGACGTGTACTTCAACGAAGTTCCCACGGCATTGCGAGGACCGTATCCAACATGATCCCTCTCAGAATGCGTGTAAGCAGTCGTGCGAACGACACGATTACGTTGATCAGGATGATAAAAAGGCATCTTGTGTCGGTCGCGACCAAGATTCTTGGATTTTCCCGTTGGTTTGGCAGATGGACTTGGTGCCAAAGGTTGGACGAAGTCAGTATCAACGGAGCCGTTTCCGGCATAGGTGTTATTTGAAGATCTAAACAGACTCAGACCAGAACTGGTCGAACAACTTGTGATGACGAGGGAGATACATACCCCCATCAGTAAGGCAACGTTCTTTTTGAAGCTCATAAGTATCGGTGGTTCCCAACACGTCGATAAAGCAGCCAACGTGTTAGTTATCCTTTATTCTGTAGCGACATACCGAGAATAATCGGCAACGGCGCGTCGTATTTACACAATATATCTTGGTGGGGCAACAAATTTTTCTACCATGGCCTGATATATGGACGCCTTCATTTACGTATTCTTACGTCTCATTTTGTTGTTCCATTGCCATTTCTCTCGGCTTATTCTAAAGTTCTTTCGTTCCTATGGATACGTCAATCCCCGAACTCGTCTCTAATTATCTGCGAAGCCTGAAACTCCGCGGATTTACTAGTATACCTATTGATAGCGAAGCGACTCGCATCCTCAGAAGTTGGTATCGAGGCGCTTCTGGATTGCGTCCCATTTCTCCTCAACAGTCTCCCCAGCCAGTATCACATCAAGCAGTCTCTCCTTCCCCCTCTCCTGAAGAGGTAAAAAAATTTTCATTTGTTCAAAAAGTTGCGACTGAAGATACTCAAGAAAACTTAACTATTCCTCCGCTTCACGGTTCATCCATCGAAGAACAGCTTGATGAACTAAGAGCCATTGCCTTGAATTGGCAACCTGCCCTCAAATTGGCCACTCTCAGGAATCAGATGGTTTTTTCAGTCGGCAATCCTCATGCCCAACTGATGCTGGTCGGCGAAGCCCCTGGCTACCATGAAGAACGGAGGCAAGAGCCATTTGTTGGCCCTGCAGGCGAAAAGCTCAATGCCATTCTATTGGCCATGGGCTTACATCGTCAGGATGTCTACATCAGCAACATCGTCAAATTCCGCCCTGCCCTCCCCAATCAGACGACAAATAACAGAGCGCCATCTATCCAAGAAATAGAAGCTAGTCTCCCTATTATCAGCAAGGAAATTGAATTGGTTAAGCCCAAAGCCATTGTTGCCTTAGGCGCCACAGCAGCTAAAGGATTGCTTCATTCTGGAGATCTTCCCCTTTCTGCACTACGGGGTTCCTTCCGAGAATTTCAAGGTATTCCAGTCCGTGTCACATACCATCCCAGTTATCTCTTGCGTTCAGGGGAAATCTCAGAACGACGCAAGGTATGGGAAGACATGTTAGCGGTCATGGAGTTATTGGGAATGCCTATTTCAGAAAAGCAACGAGGATATTTCCTTCCTAAACATCGCTAATCATCCCCCACTTTCTCTCAACAACATACAAAGAATTCATCCATGGACTATTTGGCAACTGCCCTTGAGAACAGAGAAAAAAGGCTCAAAAAACTTCTGCCCATTGAAGGGAAACTGCGCGCTGCCTCAATTATGCGCAATGATTATGCTGGATTTAGGACGGCCTTAGACCGTGGCGAATCTCAGTTGTCTCTTGTTGCTCAGATCTCTCGGAATCATCCCAACAACTCCGAAACATTGTCGTCCTCTGACGTTCCCGTGGTTGCTCGCCGATTCTTTGAATGTGGGATTCAGGGCATCTCATACCTCTGCGAACCTACCATTTTCGATGGTTCGACAGCAGATCTTGCCCAAATTTCTCGTATCAGTCCCGTACCTGTTCTGGCCCGTGGCTTGTGGCTCCATGCTGTCGAAGTATGCCAAGCTATTGTCTCTGGAGCTGATGCAATCAACCTCATCCCTAGCCTTTTTACCCCCTCACAGTTGAAAGACGTCTATTCTGTGGCAACAGGATTGGGATTGGATGTCATGGTTGAAGTCCATGATCTGTCTGATGTGGAACGAGCTCTAGATCTTGAGGCAGAACTCGTCTGCATTAACCACACCGACCTACACACGCTCACTTACGATCCAGATAGGACGGAAAAACTCATTGAAGAGTTCCCTGCCTCGACCATCGTCCTAAGCTCTGGTGGGATCAAATCAGTAGCCGATGCTCAAAGGATACTCGAAGCAGGAAGTCATGGAATTATCATCGGAACCGCTCTCCAGGTTGCAACGATTCCCCATGATCTCGCCAACGAGATATTATCCTTAGAGCTCCCGTCTGAAGATGAACTCTGATGAAGCATCCTACTAATAAGTAGGATGGCGGTAAGAACGTTCTTTTTCTCCGAATGCGGCCTTCAGCCAAGAAACTTCGGGGCAATCCCCTTCGGTCAGATAGACTTCGACAATATCGTATCGATAGGCGACGTCTCGGTCGGCCAAGAGTCGGAGCCAAGCACGGCCTCCTGATCTAATCAGCTCGCGTTTCTTCTTATTAACAGCCTTTCTGGGTGGAGCGTAGTGGCTTGTTCTAGTCTTAACTTCCACAAAGCAAAGGACATTGCCATCCCTACAGACGATATCGATTTCACCGGCGTTATCTATCTTCCAATCATGGCGGAGAATGGAACATCCCTCACTGCGCAACATAGAAATTGCGACATTCTCGCCATAGACACCCACCTCATGGTTGGTTTGAGCTCTATCTCCCAACTTAGATAAGTGGAAGTTCCATTTGTGCAACAAGCCCAAACGTG
This sequence comes from uncultured Akkermansia sp., assembly GCA_964400645.1. Lineage (GTDB taxonomy): Bacteria > Verrucomicrobiota > Verrucomicrobiia > Verrucomicrobiales > Akkermansiaceae > Akkermansia. The sequence continues at coordinate 10,226 of CAYNVM010000011.1, forward strand.
CGGCGATGAATTGGACAGGGGCCGTATTGACGAATTGCCTGAAGATGTTCCTGAGTGCCATAGCCTTTGTGTTTAGCAAACCCATACAGGGGATATTGTTGATCAGCTTCCAACATCATGTGATCTCTGGTCACTTTTGCAACAATACTCGCCGCTGAAATTGAAAGACTGTAACTGTCGCCTTTAACAATCGCTCGATGTTCCCATGGAAAATTGCGAACAGGCAAGCCGTCTATTAAACAGAAATCAACGGGCATACCGAGGTTCTCCACAGCACGTCTCATGGCCAAATGCGTCGCTCGTAGTATGTTGAGTTGGTCAATCTCGCTCACATCCGCTATTCCTACACCCACACAAATGGAGGGATTTGCCATGATTTCAGCGAAGAGTTTTTCTCTCTTTGCCTCCGTCAGCTTTTTTGAATCATTCACGCCATCAGGTAATTGACACCCGGCTTGAATGACAACAGCACCTGCGACAACAGGGCCAGCCATTGGACCTCTTCCTGCTTCATCAACGCCAGCCACACATTGGTGACCCTCTTTGTGCGCCAATAACTCAGCTTCTAAGCTTGGGCCAGAAGCTTTCGCCTCACCCTTTCTTTTCATCGAGGTCTTACTCATTTTCCTCTTCGGGCTCGAGAGGTTGGGCAAGCAAACGCAATTGGGTAACGCGTCTACCATCAGTTCCAGTTACTCGGGCAATGTAGTGTCCAATACGGATTTCTTCTCCCTCTTCGGGAATATGGCCGAGCTCGTGAGTCACGTATCCGCCCAAAGTGGTCACACCTGGGCATTCCAAATCTAAATCTGACAAATAATCAGTGAGGTCATATAGTGTAACTGCCCCACTCACAATGAACGTGTCCTTGCCCACGCGAACAAATTCTCTCATTTCATCTTGGTCAAATTCATCCTGAATGTCATCCCCCACGATTTGCTCCAAGACGTCATCGAGGAACACCAAGCCCAAAGCATCCCCGAATTCATCGACGACAAGAGCAAAGTGCACGCGTTCTTTTAGGAAAAACGTCAACAGATTATCCAAAGGCATCGAGTCTGGCACAACCTTGAGCTCACGTCGGATACTCATCAGATCAGGGTGCGGCTGACCCACGATCTTCAGCAGATCTTTAACATGAACCCACCCTTCGGCTTCATCGAGGTGACCTCCGCGCACTAGAGGGAAACGAGTATGTCTGGAATTGCGAGCAATCTCCCAGTTCTCCTCGTAAGGATCTTCTAGGTCCAACACGTCGACGTCACTTCTTGGCGTCAGAATATCCTTAGCGCACATCTCATTGAGTTCGAGTGCGTTCTTTGAGATTTCAGCTTCTGTAGGAGTGACTTCCTGAGACCGTTCACTTTCGGCAACTAACAAGGCCAATTCATCGGCACTATGAACAGAATGCCGTACTTCATCAGGGTTGATGTGCAGTAAATGCTTGAGAATAAAATTAGCCGAGAAATTCAGTAAGTTGACGATCTTTTTGAAAGCAATGAAAAACGCATGAAGGATAGGTGTTGTAAACAGAGTCGCCTGAAATGGATATCGAATCGCTACTGACTTAGGGACCAACTCACCCATCACAACGTGGCAAAATGTAAACGAAGCATACGCCACAACCATCGATATAACAGTAATCGTCGTATCGCTGAACACACCAAACATCTTAAGGGTTGGTGCTAACAACTTCATCACGAGAGGCTCGCCTAAAAAGCCCAGAGCCAACGATGCCAACGTAATCCCGACTTGGGTCGCAGATAAGTACGAATCCAAATGTCTAACGACATCCAATGCAACCTTTACCTTTTTGCGATTTGTCCCATGAGGAAGTTCGTCAGACTGCAACTGACTCTCTCTTACCTTAACAATCGCAAACTCACTTGCCACAAAAAACGCATTCAGCATCAAGAAGAATGCAATTCCTAAAACCACGAGCAAAATCTCACCAATCCCTGGATATGAGGAAGGGATTTCTGTTGCGACCCCAGTGGTCGCAAGAATACTCAGAGGATCTGTATCAAGTGTCATGAAGTCTAATAGTAGTGATCTCTAAATCTATATTGAGTCTCTCACAATGAGAGCACCTTTACAACGTCTATCGCACATCAGAGCTTTTCATAAACGCCCTGGTCTCTTTTCTCAAGAATAGTAAACCCTGCGGCCTTTGCCTCTGTCACAGAAAAAGGCTTGGTAATATCAGGCACATTGACCTTACTAATTAGCTTCCGGACAGGATGCTTACAAACGGGACAAACGGTCAAGGCCTCACGGTCAATGGGTCTTCTCAACTCAAAACCGCGACGACACACCGGGCATGACTGTTTCATGTCCTCGGGGTGTTCGGATATATATTCGTATATAGGCATAATGAGACGCGAGGCCAGTATATCACCTGCCTCGCGTCATAAAAATATTGAATTCTCTATAAGGGAATTTGCCAAGTAAGGCTGTTAGTCCTGCTAGCAAGACTAGAATCAGCTTTCGCTTACCAAGAAGACTTGGTTACGCCAGGAATCTTACCTGCGTTTGCCAATTCACGGAATGCGATACGAGACAATTTGAAGCGACGAATAAATGCGCGACGACGTCCTGATACCACGCAACGGTTTACAAGACGGGTTGGGCTAGCATTACGAGGCAACAGGGTCAGGCCAACATAATCCTTTTCAGCCTTCAACTGAGCGCGCAACTCTGCGTAGCGGTTAACAACCGCTTCTTTCTTCTTATTTCTTTCAATCCAGCTCTTCTTAGCCATAAGTTCGGGAGGTCTAGATAGGTGTATTTCCACCTTATTGCAAGCGTTTTTTTATCAAAGCCCATATTTCTGCCTATCTCTAGCCACTCAACAACCCGCTAATTCTCTGGATTTCACTAGTTCTTCTCTCTTAGGTATTGTCTATACCAATCTGTATAACCCTCCCGTTTCTATGACTTCACAACACGCTCTGCACCTTATTAGAACCGTTGAGTTCTCGTTCCTTCCTACCCTCTCACTCAAAATCATGACTTAACCATTACTTTCCTCTTTTCCCACGGCTAAAAATAGGGCACTCTCTCTCAGGAACTTTTCCTATCACTATGAAAATCGTCGTCGCTTACTCAGGTGGCCTTGACACATCAGTCCTTTTGAAGTGGCTCAAGGAAAAATATAACGCCGAAATCATCGCCTACTGCGCTGACGTAGGTCAGGAAGAAGAATTGGATGGCTTGGAAGAAAAAGCTCTCAAGACAGGTGCTTCCAAGTGTTATATTGACGACTTGAAGGAAGATTTTGCCACCAATTACATCTTCCCAATGTTCCAAGCTAACGCTCTCTACGAAGGCCGTTACTTGCTTGGTACCTCCATCGCACGTCCTTGCATTACTCGCAATATGCTCGATATTGCTATCAAGGAAGGTGCTGATGCCATCGCTCACGGCGCAACTGGTAAGGGTAACGACCAGGTTCGTTTTGAACTTGCTGCAAATGCTCTTGCTCCTAACATCAAGGTTATTGCTCCTTGGCGCGACCCAGAATTCCGCAAGCAATTCCCTGGCCGTAGCGAAATGATTGCTTATGCTGAATCTCACGGCATTCCAATCCGCCAGTCCCTCAAGAAGCCATACTCCATGGACCGCAACTTGCTCCATATCTCTTATGAAGCAGGTATGCTTGAAGACACGTGGTACGACGGCACCAAGGAATCAGACAAGAAGATGTATGTTCTTTCTGTTTCCCCAGAAGACGCTCCCGATCGTCCCGAATACATCCAGTGCCTCTTTGAAAAGGGCAACATTGTCGGTCTTCAATGCGAAGGTATGCCTGAAATCCTTGCCAAGCATAACGTTAAGCCACTTGGCGAACGTGATGGCTATACTCTTCTCTCCCCTCTGGGTATCATGTATGTCTTGAACGAACTTGGTGGCCGTAATGGCATCGGTCGCGTAGACATCGTTGAAAACCGTTTCGTCGGTATGAAGAGCCGCGGTATTTATGAAACACCAGGTGGTACGATTATCCTTGCCGCTCACCGCGATATCGAAACTCTTACCATTGACCGCGAAGCTCAAAAGGTTAGAGACTCCCTCATCCCTGACTATGCTGCAGCAGTATACAATGGGTTCTGGTTCTCTCCTGAACGCGAAGCTATCCAAGCTTTGGTTACCAAGACTCAAGAAACGGTTAATGGTGAAGTTCGCCTGAAGCTCTACAAGGGCAACATCATGTACGCAGGTCGCCGTTCCGCAAATACTTTGTACTCCGAAGACATTGCAACCATGGAAGGCGGTCACGAAGAATTGTACAATCAGGATGATGCTACTGGTTTCATCGCTCTGAATGGTCTTCGTCTGAAGCAGTTCAGCCGTGCCAACCATCCTTATGGCAACTAAGTTGTCGTTCAACTGATTCTCAAAACCCGCTTGGTTCAGAACCAAGCGGGTTTTCTAATTTTGGGACACTCTCCAATGATTTCAACTCACGTATTAACGCGTTGAAATGAGAGGCTAACGATTGTAAATTGTCCCAGTGACTATACCTGCTGTTGCCTCACCTCGTCTGATTGCACTCCATTGCCTTAGCAAATGGGAGACAGGCAATGCCTTTGCCGAAACTCTTATCGATCAACAAGCAGAACGGGCTAATCTCAATACAAGCGATCGCAACCTGATGCAGGCTATTGTTTTTGGGGTCTTGCGCAATCGCACTTGGCTTCTTCATCTCCTCCAAAAACTTCGCAAAGGACCACTTGATACGACAACACGGTTGATCCTTGAAATTGGCCTCTGCCAGCTTTTCCTGATGCGTCTTGCTCCTCACGCAGCGGTCTATGAAACCGTCAAGATTGCCCCAGAAAAAACACGAGGACTCGTCAATGCCGTCCTGCGTTCTGCCTTGCGTCGTGAGACTGAGTTCATGGAGGAAGCCACCACTCTTCCTTTAGACATACGCTTTTCGACTCCAAAGTGGCTCGTCGACCGTTGGACAAATGCCTTCGGTGTTGAAAACACCATTGCCATGCTCCAGCAAAACAACCAACCGCCTGATTTCTATGTGCGTCGCAATCCCATGATTCCTCTGATTGGCGACACTCGTTCTCTGATCCCCATTGAGAACATCCCTGGTTGGTTCTCCGTCAATGGACCTCTTCCGCTTGAAGATGTCAAATCGGGAGCATTATACGTCGCCGACCCATCAACACGCTACGCCATTGATTTGCTCGCTCCTAAATCGGGCGAACATATTCTGGACGCATGTGCCGCTCCTGGTGGTAAGTCTGTAGCTATTATAGCTGCCACCCAAGGTAATATCCACCTCACGGCGAGCGACCTAAACATGCATCGTCTTCCTACACTCTCTGAAAATCTCAAGCGTCAGGGAGCTAGTAACATTGAGACAGCTCAAGTCGACTGGTCCAAGGATTGTCCACCCCCATGGCTCAACGCTTTTGATGCCGTCCTCGTCGATGTCCCCTGTTCAAATTCGGGAGTGGTGCAACGCCGCGTCGATGTCAGGTGGAGATTGAGTCCCTCAGAAATTACACGCCTGAGTAACCTACAGCTAGAGATTCTCACGAATGCGGCAAAAGCTGTAAAATCAGGAGGACGCATCGTTTACTCGACTTGCTCTATTGATGAAGAAGAAGACTCATCAGTCGTCAAACGCTTCCTCGCTGAGCACCCTGATTTCACCTTCGTAAAAGACAAGTTAGCGCTACCTTTTGTCGAGAAGTCAGACGGCGCATATGCTGCCCTGCTTATCCGAGCTTGACCTTCTCTTGATTTAGGCAACAATCCTTGCAACTCAAAATTTATCAACCATGTCTCGCAAACCTATTATTGCTGCAAACTGGAAGATGAACATTGGCCCTAAAGAAGCCACTGATTTCCTTGCCAAATTCCTCAAAAACATCGAAGGCAAAGACCTTTCCTGCGATGTTGTGATTGCACCTCCTTTTGTTACCATCCCAACAGTTGTCTCAGCTCTTGCTGGTAACACAACCGTCGCCGTTTCTGCTCAAAACGTTTCCGATAAGGACAACGGTGCTTTCACGGGTGAAATCTCTACCACCATGTTGAACGAACTCGGTGTTAAGTATGTCGTCCTTGGACACAGCGAACGCCGTCAGTACTACGGTGAAACAGACGCCTTCATTAACGCTAAGATCAAAAAGGCTATCAGCGCTGGATTGACCCCAATCTTCTGCATTGGTGAAACGAAGGATGAACGTCTTGGTGGCAAACTCGAAGAAGTTCTCAAGACTCAGGTTGTCGGCGGTCTTCAAGACCTGACTCCTGAACAAGTCGCTGAAATCGTCATCGCCTACGAACCCGTCTGGGCTATCGGCACAGGCTTGACTGCTACTTCTAAGGAAGCTCAAGAAGCTCACGCTTACATCCGCCAAGTTGTTGCTAACACATTTGGTGCAGAAACTGCATACAAGGTACGCATCCAATACGGTGGTTCCGTCAAGCCAGGCAACGTGAAGGAATTGATGGCTCAACCAGATATCGACGGTGCTCTTGTCGGTGGTGCAGCCCTCGATCCTGACTCATTCACCTCCTTGGTTGAATTCGATCGCTAATATCCTTATAGCGTTCATTAACTCCCTTGAAGGAGCGGTGGATTTGCCCACCGCTCCTTTTTTCTAGCTCCTTATATACATAACAGCCGAGCTCACCCTGTCGGGACAAGCTCGGCTGTTACTTATGTCGATACAAAGAAGAGCTAGAATTGCCCTCTTAAGGCAAGATATTATCTTCTTGGCGTTGCCAATGGCATCGTTGCTTCCGCTTCAAATCTCTGAGTCTCATTCCATGGTTTTTCTCTCTTGGTAGATCCAGGAGGAGGCTGAGGGATACGTCGATCATCATCCCCCTTATCATTCATGATCCACGAGCACGAGGTTCCTATGACTGCAAGGAGCAACAAGGCAACTAAAGATGAAAGCTTATTGATCATCATAGCATTTCGCTAGCATAAATCTCTTGTGACAACAAGGTAAAACGATGTTTAACGGCAAGAAAAAAGAGTTGCTCCATGTTATACGAAGCAACTCTTTTTAGGAGTAAGTTATATGTCGATCGGCTTAGCTACGAGGTTGTTGTGGAACAACGGTGTCGCCAAGTTCGATGCGGTTACCTGGAGCTAAGGAACCAGGAACAATATCGGCAACTGTCTGGCTCTTCTCGAGAGAAGTTACCTTCAGTTTCGCAATGTTTCTTCCATTACGAGTTACCAGAAGGATGGCGTCAGCTTCGATGAAGCTATCTTCACCTGCATCCACCACGACAAAGCCCCACATTGGATCAGTTGCAACAACTGAGAATTCCTTAGAATTAGCAGCAAGACGATTGCGGAAGTCAGCCTGATTCTTCTGTAAGCCCTGCAACGTGACTTCTTTTTCTCCAACCTGCTTCGTTACAGCTTCAATCAGAGTATTCTTTTCTTCCAAAGAAGCAGTCAACTGTTCGTTCTTCTTCTTGACCTCTTCGTTCTGATCAATGATTTCCTGAGGATCAGAGACACCATACTTGGCCAACTCATTCTGCAGTTCTTCGTACTTTTCCTTGGTACTTTCGATAGACTTGGTCAATTGTTCACCCGTAGCGGTCAGGCTATTCATGGTATCCGTGTCACGAGCAACTTCAGCTTCTTTTTCGCTTCGTTGCTTCAGCCAAGAGTCACGTTCCTTCTCTGCTGCAGCACGTTCATCTTCGGTCTTGTGCCACTCGTCCGTCTTGCGCTCATTTTCGTCGCGCGTTTCAAGCTTCGTTTGAATGGTTTCTTCAAACTCAGACTTTTGTTCCAGAGAATAGTAGATTCCAGCGCCAGAAAGCAGAATCAGTAGAACCAATAAAGCAGGTTTCATGGGGAATTGGTATCAGAGGTAAAAGTTCAACTAAGGAATATCATTCTGGACGAACAGCAACAACCGAGTCGCCAGGATAGATCTGCTCACCAGCTACCAATGTAGCGGGGATCACGTTTGCGGCAGACTTGCCAGATTCAACATTGGTGACAGAAAGTTCAGCGATCTTGTCGGTTCCGTGGAAAACAGCAAGACGAGAGCCAGGGACAACTCCCTTATCTGCACCAGCATTAACAATAACGAACCCCCATTCATCAAGGACATTGCTAACCGTTGTCTTGAGAGACTCAGGTGAGATATGAGCACGCTGTTCAGCTTCGAGCTTATTGAGATCGTCGATGTGACCTGCCAACTGGGTATCTTGTGCGACAAGAGCTGAATGCTTCGCAGAGGCTTCTGCAATATTCTGTTCCAGTTGCTTATTCTCTTCGGTGACACGTTCGATTTCAGCGGCAACTTCCTGAACGTTTTCAAAGCCCTTAACCTGTTCCTTGACCTTAGCAAGCTCAGCGGTCATGGAATCCAGTTCTTGTTGCTTCTTGTTATTGTCGTCAGTCAACTGTTCATTGGTTGATGCCAACTCTTGCAACTTCTCGTCTAACGTCGTGCAATCTGCCTTATAAGTCGCTGTCTTCGTCTGAGCATCAGCAAGTTTTTGCTGTTCATCAGCCAAATAGCTCAGAGTTTGTTCCAAATCCTTTTGCGCTTGTTTGAGAGCCAGTTTGTCAGCTTCCAACGCAGCATTGTTGTTATAGGCAAAGAAGCCTGACGCTAACAACACGACGACGGCAGCTATTGAGATTTTGGTCCACATAGGAAGAAAGAGTAGGGGGTTCGTGCTACTCAGCATAAATTGTCATGTCAGTTTCCTGATTTCAACATCAAAATGCAGGAGCATTGTTTTTTTCTCTCAGTCAGTACACACTAGCATCTCACATGCACGACCTCTTCCGAGTATTCTCGTATCTGCGCAAGTACCCTATTATGGCGGGGTTACAGCTAAGCTGCGCCCTATTGATGACAGTCGCACTCGTCATCTTCCCCGAAGTCACAAAGTATATTACAAATACGATCGTTCCTGAAAAAAGATGGGATGAACTATGGATATGGGTAGCCGTTGCCTTCTTTGGATTCCTCCTCAGAGACCTCTGCAACACCTTCCGAATCCTTCTCAACAATACATTCGAACAGAAAGTCATCCTCGATCTCAGATGCGATCTTCACAACAAGATCCAGAGTCTACCACTGAACTGGTTTGATACTAGGCGCACAGGAGACGTCATGTCCCGTGTGATTGAAGATGTCACCTCAATGGAGCGAGTCCTTATCGATGGCATTGAGCAAGGCTTAGTATCTGCTATTCAGGTAATCATCATGGCCATAGCTCTCTTCATGACTAACCCCAGAGTGGCTATTTGGGCTGTACTTCCCCTCCCCCTTCTTGCTTTGGGATCATGGCTCTACTCTAAAAACAGTCGCCAACGGTTCAGAGCAGAACGAGAAGCTTTAGGAGAACTTACCGCCCTACTCCACGACAACATCGCTGGGATTAGACAAGTCAAAGCCTACGCTGCAGAACAAGAAGAACATCAAGTATTCATCAGCTATTCAGAAAAACTCCGTGAGGCCACGCTCCGCATCATGAGACGTTGGGCCATATTCAGCCCAGGCATGAGCTTCCTGGGTTCTTTAGGCTATGTTGCGGTTCTTGGCCTTGGAGGAAGTGCTGTCATCCAAGGCAACTTGAACATGGGGCAATGGATGCAATTCTTCCTCATGATGGGCTTCATGTATGAGCCCCTTGCTAGACTCCATCAGCTAAACCACCTTCTACTCAGTGGCAAAGCCGCTGCTGTCAGAGTTTTTGAGATCCTCGATCAGGCTGAAGAAAGTAGTGCTAGCAATGGGAAGGCCATCAATTTACCTGTCCATGGCGACATTTGCTTTGAGCAAGTCTGTTTCACATACACGGGAGACGTTCCCACCTTATCTGACGTCAACTTAAAGGTTAAGGCAGGACAAACCATTGCTCTTGTCGGACCTACGGGTGCAGGCAAATCAACATTACTGTCACTCCTACCACGTTTCTACGAATTAACAGCGGGTTGCATCACTATTGATGGTCAGGATATTAGCCAGTTGAGAAAATCCGAATTGCGTAGCCAAATAGGATTTGTCACCCAAGAGTCTTTCTTGTTTAACGGGACAGTCCGAGAAAACTTACTCTTGGGTAAGAGGAATGCCACTGACAGCGAAATCATCCAGGCTCTCAAGGCTGCTCACGCATTCGAGTTCACCCAATCCCTCCCTCATGGGCTTGACACCAATGTAGGAGAACGAGGGATCAAACTCTCTGGCGGAGAAAAACAACGCATCTCAATTGCCAGAGCTCTTCTTAAGAATCCGCCCATCCTCCTCCTTGACGAAGCCACTGCCAGTGTCGATACGCAGACTGAAAAAGAAATACAATCTGCACTCGACCAACTCATGAAAAACAGGACAAGCTTCGTGATCGCGCACCGCTTATCGACGATCATTAACGCTGACCTAATCTGTGTCATGGATCATGGTCAAATTGTCGAAAGCGGAACGCATCAGGAACTCCTGAAAAACAACGGAATCTATGCCACACTGTGCCAGAAGTCCTTTCTTCCTGGCGACTCATTCCCGAAATAATTCAGAGCCACCGACAGAGGCAAATTTACTTCCCTAATCCCACCAAATTCATTAGTCTACACAACGTGAGCTATCAGGTCTTCGCTAGAAAATACCGTCCCCTAACTTTTGATGATGTTTTAGGACAAGATCATGTCGTTAGGACTCTAAAGAATGCTATCGAACAAAACCGATTAGCACACGCCTACCTCTTTGTAGGGCCTCGAGGAACTGGCAAAACTTCAACTGCCCGAATCTTTGCTAAAGCTCTCAACTGCACTGGAGGACCTAAAGTTAACTTTGATCCCAACGAAGACGTCTGTCAGGAAATCGCTGACGGCCGAAGCATGGATGTGCTCGAAATCGACGGTGCTTCCAATCGTGGGATCGATAATATTCGCGATATCTGTAACAACCTTCAGTTCGCTCCGACGAGAGGCTTATTCCGCATCGTCTATATCGACGAAGTTCACATGCTCACCAAAGAGTCATTCAATGCTCTCCTCAAGACATTGGAAGAACCTCCGAAGCACGTTAAATTCATCTTTGCGACGACTGAGCCCAATAAAATTCTACCAACGATTCTGTCTCGGTGCCAACGCTTTGATCTCCGTCCCATCCCAACGGAAATCATTGCTAAAAACCTCATTCGTATCTGTGGGAACGAAGGCGTAAGTCTCACCCAAGAAGCAGCATTTGCCATTGCCAAAACGGCTGATGGGGGGATGAGAGATGCTCTGTCCATGCTTGATCAGCTCGTCTCTTTCTGTGGCAATAACATTGATGAAAGTCATGTCCTCGACATCTTCGGTATCACGAGTCGTGAACAAGTGGCTTCTGCACTCCAACTCATTTTGGAACGGAACATTCCTTCCCTGCTTCAGCTTGTACAAAATCAGGCAGAAGCCGGACGAGATATGGGGCAATTCCTCTCTGACGTTATTTCTCTTGTGCGCGAAGCTCTCATCAGCAAAGTCGACAGCAAAGTTTCCATGTCGAGTGTTCCTGAAAATATGCAGGAACACATGATGAAGCTTATCTCGCAAACTAAGTCTGATAAGATCCTCCGCTTGGTTGAAATCCTAACTGAGACGGAGGACAAGATGCGCTGGACCAAGCAAAAGCGCCTCAATCTGGAAATGGGCCTCATCAAGTCTGTCCATGCGATGGCTGAAATCAGCATCAGCGACATCATTAAAGCGATGTCTGGCGCCCCAGTCGAATACACAGATCTAGATGTTCGTTGCACCGCAGCTCCATCTGCGAGCACCGTCGAACCGATCCAGAATGTAATAGCGCCATCCTCTCCTGAAAAACCTAGTGAAGTTCCTCCTGCACCAACTCAGGAACTTCCTGCCTCAGCACCCGTTCCCGAATCACCGTCTCCCAACCCCATAGGGAATGACCCCGTGTCTGATCCAACACAAGCACTAGCTTCCGCAGAGATCAGTCATGCGTCAGCAGAAGTGACTCCAGAACCACCTAAGCCAACCAATCCGAGTGAGGTTTGGGCCAATGTTTTGAGCCAGTTCTCTGAAATGAAGAGCATTCAAGCAATGTTCTTAAAAAACACCATGTGTTTGAGCTACGATAACTCCATATTCACCGTTGGTTACAACCCTATGGATATCGGAGCGCGGGATGCTCTCAATAAGCCAGATAACCAAAAGGCTCTTGAATCCTGCCTTTCAAGCACTTTGGGAAGCACCGTTCGTCTTACCTCTAAAGAGAGCAACCTTGTTCCTCTCCCCATCGAACCAGTTAGAGAGGAACCTCAACCAACTCCTGCTGTTGCCACTCCGCAACCTGCTGAACCAGCACCAAAGGAAGAAGAGGCACCTCAAAAAGAACAGGCTGACGAATCGACCCAACAATCTGGTGCAGAGAAAAGTGAGCAAGTAGACGAATATTATACAGACCCACTTATCGAAGATGCTCTAGAAATCCTCAAAGGTCGCATCGTCTCTTAAATTTTCAGTCAACCACAAACCACAATATATCTATGAATATCATGAAACTAATGAAGCAAGCCCAGCAAATGCAAGCGGGTCTTGCTGCAGCTCAGGAAAAACTTGCCAACGAAACGTTCGACGCTGAAGGTGCCGGTGGAAAAATTAAATTAACGGCAACGTACAGCGGAACGATCACCAAGCTTGAAATCGACCCTAGCATTATTGATCCCAACGATGTCGATTTCCTTCAGGATCTCCTGATGACCACCATCAATCAAGCTGTCGAAAAAGGCAAAGAACGTGCCGCCGCTGAAATGAAAAAGCTCACAGGCGGTCTTGATTTGCCACCAGGTCTCGGATTCTAATCGTTTCATAACCTTGGCAAATCAATGCCAAAATCATAACACTGACGCTTCACCCTACCACAGTGACGATAAACACAGCGGTAGGGTGATAGCTCTGTTTTCTCTTTGCGCTCTCATCATCATCTCAGCCTCTTACTACAAGGGCACTGACAACACAGCAATCCTCACAAATTTTCCTCAATACCTTTGGGCCTTTATCTTAGGGCTTCCCGCCCTGCTTGCATGGCTCATCATGCAATCGCGCTTAGGTCTTGTTACCGTTTTTCTATGGCTCGTTTATGCCCTCGCCACATTTGATGGACTTGAAGCCCTTGCACACACAGGACTCCGTTCATATAAAATACGCAACTTACCCGCACTCAACACTTGGCGAGTTTTCTCTCTGGACTGTTTGGGAATAGACCAAGTTCCCCTCGACAAAATCCAAGAATACAACCCAGATCTTATTTTCCTACAAGGGCTCAGAAATCCCCATGAGCTTGAAGTCATCTATAAGGATCACCCCGACAATCTCCGTATTCTGGGAGATTGCGCCATTATCTGTCGATATGGCACGCTGAAAAGTACATGGCGAATTCCTCATACACCAGGTCTCATTGTCGACTGGGTACCTCAGGAAACCAAACTCCCCACTCGTTTGGTCAATGTCAGACTATATCGACGAGATACGATGGGAAATGTGACCATACCCACTCACTGGAAATACAACTCTGTCCTATCAGCAACTCACAGAACGCAAATCAACAGCATCATTGATACGATTAGGACTCGTACAATGATTGATGGGAAACAACCAATCATTATGTGCGGAAGCTTCAATGTTTCACCGGGATCTTCTATTTTCAGGCCTCTGAAAGATGATTTCAAAGATGCCTTTGATGAGCGAGGGAGTGGCTATGGGGCAACAGCACCTGCGGATGCACCAATGCTACGCAAAGACCGAATCTTCAGCACAGCTCCACTGTCCCCTACTCAAGCCGCGGCAATACGCATCCCGGGGGCAAACCATCGTGGCGTATTGGCTGACTTGTACCGCCAACAGGTGAACTAGTCTTCTAGGAGCATGTTCCTTAAAGACGCAAAGTAGTCTTTGGTTTCTTCTTCGGTAGTCGGGCGATTCATAATATCGTCCCAACTTTCATACTGATAGAGATCGGGAGAGACCTCTCCTATGAATGAAGAACGACGGCACGGCATTCTGTCACCGTAACGCAACCGCGTGGAACAAAATGATAACATTAAGCGTTCCTGAGCTCGGGTAATCCCTACGTAAAGCAGTCTGCGTTCCTCATCAATGTGGCCATCCTCAATTGACCTCTTATGAGGCAAAATACCTTCTTCCAAGCCCACTAAATACACAATGGGGAATTCAAGGCCTTTGGATGCATGCATGGTGATGAGACAGACACCCGACTTATTCTCTACGTCCTCCTTATCATCGTCTTGGTCCAGAGTCACTTCGGCCAAGTAGTCTGTTAAACTCTTTCCAGCCTCTGAACACGCTCTGAGGCCAGATTTGACATCACCAATCGTAATCAAACGCTTCAACTCCTCATTCTCCGTCTTACAGCATCGGGTCACATAGGCCTCATAGCCCACTTCACCGATCAACTCCGCTAAGACGTCACTCATATTTTCTGAGGGATCCTTGAAGCGAATAGCATAACGCTCAACTAGCTCACAAAATGCGACGACAGAATTGCGAGCTTTTGTGGATAGATAACTGAGGTAGGTCTCATCATGCAATGTTTCCCACACGCTCTGTTCCCGTTCGCGACTTTGTTCAATCGCCAGAGAAGCAGTCACATCGCTGATACCCCGAGGAGGCGTGTTTAGGATACGCAATAGGTGCAAGTCAGCCTTGGGGTTATCCATTAACCCCAAATAGGCGACTAAATCCTTAACTTCTCGTTTATCGAAAAAGCTCTGAGCTCCAACCATCCTATACGGAATTTTGTGTTCTCTCATCGCTTGTTCCAACGGTCTACTCTGTGTATTGGCACGGAATAAAATCGCAAAGTCCTCCCAGTTGCGATTCTCTTTGCGACGGATATTTTCAATTTCGTTGATGATGAACTCAGCTTCTTCAGCATCACCAGGCATCGAAATCAAACGGACAGGTTCGCCACTCCCTTTGTGGGCGACAAGAGTTTTTTCCCGACGTCCTAAGTTGTGTCGAATGAGGGCGTTGGCCAAATTCAAAATAGGTGCTGTACACCTATAGTTCTCCTCCAACTTAATCACCGTTGGATTAGGGAAGAATCGTTCGAAGTCTAAGATATTACTGATCTGAGCACCACGCCAACCATAAATAGATTGGTCATCATCGCCCACAACACAAATGTTGTGTTCTGGCCCCACCAACTGCTTCAGAAGACTCATCTGAAGGCTGTTCGTGTCTTGGAATTCGTCAACCGTGATGTACTTGAATCGGCTTCTCCATGCTTCCCGAACATCAGGATACTCTCTCAGTATCTTCTCCGCTAAAATAAGCAGGTCATCAAAATCAACAGCATTTTGAGCGATCAATTCTCTCTGGTAAGAAGCCGCAATTGATGCATGGAGCGTGTCTTTGATAGCATCCATTCTGAGCCCTGCATTCTTCACAGCACTCATCGAGGCAAGGACGTCTTTAGGCTCTACCTTTTCTTTGCGACCTCCATGTCTCACGATCAATTGTCTCAGCAAGCCAACTTGGTCGTTCCCGGCATAAATCGTAAAATTCTCTTTATAACCTAGCTTGCCAATATCCTCGCGCAGAATGCGGACACACAAAGAGTGGAAAGTACTAATCATCATTCCACGAGCTTCCTTGCGATCTACCATTTGTCGCATGCGTTCCCGCATTTCATTGGCAGCTTTGTTCGTGAACGTCACAGCAAGGATGTTGTTCCCAGGTATCCCATGCTCAACCATGTGCGCAATTCGGCACGTGACTGTTCTGGTCTTTCCTGTCCCTGCCCCAGCTAGAATCAACACGGGCCCATTCAACGTCGAAACAGCTTGGCGTTGAGCTGGGTTAAGCCTATCCATGGAAAATGATGAAGCCATGAAGATACTTTCTCTGACGACACTTATCTCCCCATGTGGGAAGGGATCTTACTGTTGAGGGACACGAGGGTCGTCCTTTGACAAGAGGACCATACCAGGAGAAACAGTTCTTCGAGAAATAAACTGCTTCATCTTCATATTTCCTCCTCCATCAGGGCGAACTTCTCCAATAATGAGTGACCCTTCTCCGCAAGCAACATGCAAGCCTTGCTCTGTCAATTCGATCACGGTACCTGGCTCTACAGGTGCACTACGTCGGCTCACCTTAGCTTGAGGCAAAATCTTGAGT
Organism: uncultured Akkermansia sp.; assembly: GCA_964400645.1. Taxonomy (GTDB): domain Bacteria; phylum Verrucomicrobiota; class Verrucomicrobiia; order Verrucomicrobiales; family Akkermansiaceae; genus Akkermansia. Next base: position 26,394 of record CAYNVM010000011.1, read on the forward strand.
TTGCGTGGGATTTTCCAGTCCTCTCTCGCCACATAGGTAAAAGCACCAGGCCATGGATGATAAGCTCTAATCATTCGTTCAATCTGAACAGCAGGCAAAGACCAATCGATCCATCCATCACACCTCTTTAACTTAGGTGCATAGGTTGCCAGTGAATCGTCCTGAGGAATCCTCTTCGCTGTACCATTCTTGATGGAGTGAATGGTATCCATCAAAAGAGGAGGCGCCATCTCGGCCAAGTTATTGTGCAGTGATTCACCAGTCTCAATTCCCAACAGCGGGATTTCCAGTGATCTGATGATATCTCCCGCATCCAAACGCTTCACCACATGCATAATTGTTAACCCTGTCGAGCGATCTCCTTCTCGGATGGTTGCCGCAATGCAGGAAGCTCCACGATGTCGTGGCAATAGGGAGGCGTGCACGTTAATACACCCCATGGGAGGCAATTGAATAACTCGCTCAGTCAAAATCTGGCCATAGGCCATGACAATGATCAAATCGGGATTCAGCGACTGCAAGGTCTCAAAGGCCTCATCGGAGCTCATCTTTTCTGGCTGGAATACAGGCACATCGTGCAAGAGAGCTTCTCCCTTGATCGCAGGAGCAGTTAACAGCTTCTTTCGCCCAGCGACTCGGTCTGGTTGCGTGAATAAACCCACGACCTCAGCATTGGAGTCGACAATCTGGGCTTTCATCACCAACCATTTGAATGACGGGATCGCTATATCCCCTGTAGCCATAAAGACTATACGCATGCAGGGAGATTGCCGTTTCAGTTGCACTTGGTCAACGGTGAACTAGTCCCTCCCGGCTGAAAATCGCTATTTATCCCAGCCAGAGGAATCATAGGGCTATGATTCAGCCCCTATTACTTGCCATTCACCCACGAGCCAGTTCCCTCAGGCAAGCGGCCATCGGAGACGGGAGCATATCGCGTGGATTTCATATTCCCCCAAAGAGGCACGCCGACAATCTTGTTCCACCAATAAGACATGCTCATCCCTGTGTAACATCCAAAACTTCTGCAATCAGAATCTTTGGTAAACAAGGCCGAGTTGATGCGGTTAAGATCAGTCTCGTGAATCCATGACGTAGAAACAGCCATGATGTCATTACCATAGTCCAACATGAAGGCATAAGCATTCGAGTGACCAAAGTAATAGAAGCTTTCAATTTTATCCAATGAGGAACGATTGGAGTGATTAAGAGCAGAAATAGCTGCATCAGCTGTATCGACCCACTTAAGCGATACATGGTTTTTCTGGGCCAATTCATCCACCCACTTGGTGTATGGCTTTCCATCTTCCCTTCCTCGCGTCACATAGGATGGACGATATACAATCCAAGTAATCTTGGCATTAGGATCTTTAGCGAGAATATGGCTGATGCGGATTGTTGAAGCTCGCACAAAGTTAGCCCACCAGTGGTCATGACGATCGGGCTTAATACGCAGTTGTTCCCATCGCTGCAAAGCAGGACCTCCTGTCATAACAACATGAACAGCCTGTGCAATTCCTGAACATGCTAATAACGCTAAGGACAGACACGCAGTACGGATCAACATGAGCCTTATCTATCCACACAGGTATAACCTTGTCAATTCACGCAATAGGAAAAATGCCTTTTAGATCGGTATCGGATTGATAATCCCATCTGACCCTGTACACTTCGCAATGAAGTTGAGTTATTTCTTCCCTATAACACTATGAGTGAACCTAAGAACGTAGCCATCGTCGGAGCCACTGGTGCAGTTGGCGTCGAGATCCTCTCTTGCCTTGAAACTCGTCAGTTCCCTTGCAAATCCCTCAAATTGTTGGCCTCTGCTCGTTCCGCTGGCAAAAAGGTTGCTTTCCGCGGGGAAATGCTAACGGTCGAAGAGTTAACTGAAGACTCCTTCGCTGGTGTTGATATCGCTCTTTTCAGTGCTGGTGGCGATATCTCTCGCAAATTTGCTCCTATTGCTGCCGCCGCAGGTTGCGTCGTCATCGATAACTCCTCGGCTTTCCGTCAAGATCCAGACGTTCCTTTGGTCGTTCCTGAAATCAACCCAGACGCAGCCTTTAACCATCCTCGCAATATCATTGCGAACCCCAACTGCACGACCATCATCACGTTGATGGCTCTCTACCCCTTGCACCTTGCATTTGGTCTCAAAACCATCATTGCTTCTAGCTATCAAGCTGTCTCAGGTAGTGGACAACAAGGCATTGCCGAACTTGAAAACCAAGTCCGCGCACTTGCTGATGGCCACCCTGTCAGCAACAAGGTTTATCCATGCCAAATCGCCTTTAACGTGATCCCTCAAATTGACTCCTTTACGGACTCGGGATACACGAAGGAAGAATTGAAAATGCTCAATGAGAGTCGCAAGATTCTCTCTCTTCCTAACCTGAACGTTACATGTACATGCGTACGCGTTCCCGTCTATCGCTCTCACTCCATTTCTGCTATTGCCCAATTTGAACGCCCCGTTGACGTCGAAGCCGCTCGCAAGGCCTATGAAGGCAAGCCTGGTATTGCCGTGAAGGATGATCCTTCCAACAATGTCTGGCCAACGCCATTGGATACCACCTGTGGCGACACCTGCCTTGTCGGTCGTATCCGTAAAGACCTTGCCATTGATAATGCTCTCAACCTTTGGGTTGTCGGTGACCAAGTCCGCAAGGGTGCAGCTCTAAATGCTGTCCAAATTGCGGAACTTCTCATCAACAAGGCCTAATTCCATCGTCTCCGTCCTCTGGACGGGGACTTCCATTATTCCTCAGTCTTTGCTCATGTCCATGACAGACAATCTTACCCTATCTCAATATATCCAACACTGCAACGAGTTGGTTAATGAGGCTCTCGACCGACTTCTCCCTGATGAAACGGTCGCACCGACAACCATCCACAAGGCCATGCGGTATAGTATTTTCGCAGGAGGTAAGCGCTTGCGTCCCGTCTTGTGCATGGCTGCTGCAAATGCCTGTGGAGGATGTGAAGAAGATGCGATCGTCCCTGCCTGCGCCCTTGAGGCCATGCACACCTACTCGCTCATCCATGACGACCTCCCCGGCATGGATAACGATGATTTACGCCGAGGCAAACCCACCAACCATAAGGTCTTTGGCGAAGGTATTGCTATCCTAGCAGGAGATGCTCTTCTCACTGAAGCTTTTGCTATTATTGCACGAGTCTCTCCGTCGCCGCTTTACAGCGTTGAAGATTACGTCCGTGAACTGGCAAAGACAGGAGGAAGTACCCGACTCATTGGCGGCCAGGTCTTGGATCTTGAAGGTGAGCACAAGAAGCTGACTCAACAACAACTTCAAGACATCCATGAAGGTAAAACAGGCGCACTTCTGACAACGTCTCTTCGATTTGGCGGGATGGCAGCCAATGCCTCACCCGAGGAACTTCAAGCTCTCACTGAGTTTGGTTGTCATCTGGGACTTGCCTTCCAGGTCGTGGACGACATTTTGGATGTGACAGCAAGTACTGAAGACCTCGGGAAAACGGCTGGCAAAGATCTACAATCCGAAAAATCGACGTACCCCTCTCTCCTTGGCCTTGAGGGTGCTCGCCGAGAAGCAGATCGCTTAACCCATGCTGCCATCAGTGCTCTGAACGCATTCTCTCCTGAACGTAGAGTTCGACTCGAGCAACTTGCTGATTACCTCCTCAAACGCACTCACTAAATTCCTATCTAGTTACACTCCATGGTTTCCAATAATATTGATCAACTGATTCGCCTCGCCCTTGATGAAGACTTCGGTTCGGGTGACGTGACATCCGAATACTTCGTCCCTGCGGATCTGCAAGCTAAGGCCGTCCTGACTCCTCGTAAAAAAGGCGTCCTCTCTGGTGTCGAAGTTGCCGCTCAGGTCTTCCGCACAGTTGACCCTACGCTCAAAGTTGAAGTGTTCTTGCATGATGGGGAATCCGTTGCTCCGGGTGCTGTCGTCATGTTGATCGAAGGAAAAGCTCGTTCTATCCTTGGCGCAGAACGTACGGCTCTCAACTTCATCCAACACCTTTCAGGCGTCGCCACCTTGACTCGCCAATATGTCAAAAAGATCGCACACACCAGTGCCAAAATCCTTGATACGCGCAAGACAACGCCAGGCTATCGCTTGCTAGAAAAAGCAGCTGTTGCTCACGGTGGAGGTACCAACCACCGCCTTGGTTTGTATGACCGCGCCATGGTCAAAGACAACCACCTCATGACAGATGGCAACACGGAGCACTTGCAACAGTGCATTAACCGTCTCCGCCAAGAAAAACCTGATGTCGAAATCCAGTTAGAAGCTGACAGACTCGACCAATTTGAAGCCTTCTTGAAGTTAGATGGCATCGACCACGTCTTGCTCGACAACATGGACCCAGAAACGCTCCGCAAAGCAGTTGCCATGCGTGGAGAACGCAACACGCCCCTTCTTGAAGCCAGTGGCGGTGTCAACCTCGACACTGTGGCTCCTATTGCAGAATCTGGTGTCGATTTCATCTCTGTGGGAATCATCACCCATTCCGCTCCATCCCTCGACTTAGGCTTGGACTTTGCCGTCGAATCCTAATTTTTCTTGCCGTCCATGGACCTGTCTAACTTCCGAGAAGAATATCTCAAGGGGACCTTGCATCGAAAGGATTTGGCTCAAAATCCTTTCGAGCAGTTCCAAACTTGGTTCAACCAAGCCCTTGAAGCAAAAATCCCTGAGCCCAATGCCATGAGCGTGGCCACGGCTGATGCTCACGGTAGACCTTCCTTGCGTACTGTTCTTCTGAAATACTTCAGTGAAGAAGGCTTTGTCTTCTTCACGAACTATGGAAGTCATAAGGCCAAAGACATTGCAGAGAATCCTCAGGTCTGTCTCATGATGCCTTGGGTCGTCCTGGAACGCCAAGTCATCATCTACGGCAAAGCCGAGAAAGTCTCCCGTACAGAGTCTCTTCGCTACTTCATGAAGAGACCTAAAGAATCTCAACTCGGCGCTTGGGTCTCTCAACAAAGCTCGGTCATCTCTGGTCGTAAATTGCTTGAGATGAAACTCATGGAGCTGAAGAAGAAATTCGCGGATGGCGAAATCCCCATTCCTTCATTCTGGGGTGGATTCCGCGTTGTCCCTGACCAAATGGAATTTTGGCAAGGCGGGCCAGGACGCGTCCACGACCGCTTTATGTATACCCGTCAAAACGACGGTTCTTGGACTATTGAACGACTACAACCATGATCACTCAAGGAGAGAACGAGCTCGGGCTCCGCTACGTCGACATCGCCACTGATTTGTGCACCGCTCGCCTGTGGTTGCATGGAGCACACCTGACCTCATGGCGTCCATCGGGGCAACGTGAAGATGTCTTGTTCATGAGCCCTGATAGCAACTTCAAACCTAACACAGCCATCAGAGGTGGGATCCCTTTGTGTTGGCCGTGGTTTGGGAAAGTCAATTCTCCGTCGCACGGGGTTGCCCGTATTTCTCCTTGGTCTCTCGATCACGTCCACGAAGACGCAGGCAATGTACAACTCGAACTGAGTCTGCAGCCTGATGATACTAACTTGCCAGAGGCTAAACTCTCTGTCCGTCTCGGACGAGAATTATCCATGTCTCTGACAACTAAGGCTCGTACCTCCTACGATCTTAGTCTTGCCTTCCACAACTATTTCAACGTCTCGGACGTCAGAAACATCGTGGCATTAGGGCTAGATTCTGAACGCTTCCAGGACTTTGTTCCTTATAGTTCTTCCCCTTCCAGTGAGTTGGTCATCAATGCGGCGATGGATCGCATGTACTCGATGCAGTCAGCCGATGGATCTGTCGTTCTGCGTGATCCTTCCTTCCAGCGTGACATCATCATTAACCGCACCTCGGCTCAATCCGTCATTGTCTGGAATCCTTGGGAAGAAGCCACCCTTGCCATGGGCGACCTCACCAATGGCAGTTGGCAAAACTTCCTCTGCATAGAAACCGCCAATGCGGCTGACCATCACATGGTCCTTGAAGCGGGTCAATCGGTGACGATGTCTCAGCTCATCCAAGTCAGACCTTACAACGGATAGGCTTAGTCGATCTGTCGCTCCACAGCACGGATAAGGGCCAGGGCATCGGCACACTCTTGGACATCGTGAACGCGATGAATCTGGGCGCCGTGTAAATGCCCATAGACGGTCAATGTTGCCGTACCCAGAGCTTGTCTCCCTCGTTCGGGGTTCCCCAAGACTTCTCCAATCATGCGCTTGCGAGAAAGCGCCAACATCATCGGTCGTCCTGCCACGCGAATGTCTTCCAAATGCGCAATTAAGGCGAGGTTGTGTTCCAGGGTCTTGCCAAATCCAATGCCTGGATCCCAACAGATCTGCTCGGCCTTCATTCCTCCGGCCAACATGGACTCATAGCGTTCCTCGAAAAACGCTCGCACTTCTTCAACAACATTGGAGTAACGGGGAGCCTGTTGCATCGTAGTCGGCTGTCCCTGCATGTGCATGGCGATCACCCCACATTGCGTCTCTGCGCACAGTTCAATCATCCCCGGAGCTCGCAAGGCCTCGACATCGTTCACGATGTCGGCACCTGCTTTCAGCGCTTCTCGCGCCACGGCCGTCTTCCGCGTATCTACAGAAATCAACACATCTGACACTCGGCGCAAGGCTTCAATTACAGGCACCACGCGTTCAATCTCGACGTCCTCTTCAACAGGGAGTGATCCCGGCCGTGTCGACTCCCCACCGATATCAATTACCCACGCTCCCGCTTCGACCATTTCTTTCGCATGATCCAGAGCCTGCTCTGGTGCTATAAACTTTCCTCCGTCAGAGAATGAATCTGGCGTCACATTTAAAATTCCCATCAGCAGACCGCCATCCCGAACATTAAATGATTGCCTTTGCGTTTGCCATATCATAACAACACTGTTGTATGGGTATCTATTGCCCAATCAAGAACTCTTTCTTGTTTGGGATCTACCTTAAATATTCTCATCCCCTATGAAACTCTCACAAGTCATTTGTACCTTGCTTTGTACACTCGCATTTTCCTCCCTAGGATTTAGCGCTGATGAGGGCTTCTATGAAACGGATGGACCCTACGTCCGCGTCATTAAACACGAAGACGGCTCCCGCAGTATCTTCAAAAAAATCCCTAACCAAAAGGGAATGCAAAAACGTACTTATAACGCGGAAGGCATCCTTATTTCTGTCACCCAATACGCCACTGGGAAATGGGGAGAACTTACCTCATGCAAAATCTATGATGGTAAGAAAAACGAACTCTTCAAAGTAGCTTACGGCTACGATAAAAAAACTGCCCGACTCATCGTCGAAGATATGTTTGATTCTCGGACAAATCAACCTGTCCGCCGTTTCATCTACACCTACGATGATGCAGGTAACCGTGGGAAGCCTATTTGCATTAACCTTGTCACGGGCTCTAAGGACACGAGAAACCACGGCATCATCGGCGGTCCTTCCGCTCCTGAAAAGGATCCGTTTGCTGATGACGATAAGGATAAGAAAACATCCAAATCCCCCACCCCTCGCGTCAAACGCTAAACCTCCCT